>CAZPWK010000010.1:0-23404 GCA_964590285.1 uncultured Acidobacteriota bacterium
ATCAACCGCTCGAAGGCTCCCTTCCCAGACGCTCTCGGTCCAGTGGGGGTCCGACGGATCGGACCGCGCCTTCGGCGTCCCCGGTCACAGTGGCGGGGGCCGCGCGGGAATCTCACCCGCTTCCCTGACGCCGGACGCTCGGACGGTAGCGCGCCGGTCGGCGCGCTGTCAAGGCGACGGGCGCCCCGGCGACGGCTCGGGCCCCGCGACGTCGGTCACGAGGGCGCGGAGGGCGCGATCGGGATGACCAGCGGCCGTCCGGTCGCCGGGTCCCTCCCGATCTCCGCCTCGACCTCGTAGGCGAGCCGCAGCTTCTCCCGCGTGAGGACGTCTCCCGGGGGGCCGTCCGCGACGACGGCGCCGCCGTGGAGGAGCACGATCCGGTCGGCGAAGCGCGCCGCGAGATCGAGATCGTGGCTCGCGAGAACGATCGTGATGCCGCAGTCGCGGTTCAGGCGCACGAGGAGGCCGTACGCGGCGAGGCGGTGCTTGAGGTCGAGGAAGGCGGTCGGCTCGTCGAGGAGCAGGAGACGCGGCTCCTGCGCGAGGGCGCGCGCGAGGATCACGCGCTGGCGCTCGCCGCCCGAGAGCTCGAGAAACGGTCTCGTCGCCAGGGGCGCGACCGCCGTCCGCTCCATCGCCTCTCGCACGACCGCCTCGTCCCTCGCCGTCTCGATCCCGAGGAGCCCCAGGTGCGGCGCGCGGCCCATCCGGACCACCTCGAGGGCCGTGAAGGCGAACGCGGGACGCGACTCCTGCGGCACGACGGCCACCGAGCGGGACCGCTCGCGCGCCGCGATCGCTCCCGCGTTCCGCCCGAAGATCTCGACCCTCCCCCGGTCCGGCCCGAGGGCGCCCGAGGCGAGCCGCAGAAGCGTCGTCTTGCCGGTCCCGTTCGGGCCGAGCACGGCGACGATCTCCCCCTCGGCCACCTCGAGATCGAGCCCCGCGAAGACGACCGCCCGATCGTACGCGAAGGAGACCGACTCGAAGCGGAGCGCGCTCGCCACGGCCGGCCTCACGGCTCGCGGAGCCGGCGCAGGAAGAGCGCCAGGAAGAGGGGGCAGCCGAGGAGCGCCGTCACCACCCCGACCGGAAGCTCGACCGGCGCGGCGACGGTCCGCGCTCCCGCGTCCGCCAGGACGAGAAACGCGGCCCCGCCCAGGGCGGAGGCCGGCACGAGCACGCGGTGGTCGGGGCCCAGCGCCGCCCGCGCGGCGTGCGGGACGATCAGCCCGACGAAGCCGACGAGCCCCGCGAACGACACCGCGGCCGCGGTGACGAGCGACGCCGAGATCACGACCTGCCAGGTCGTCCGCTCGACGTCGAGACCGAGGTGGCCCGCGGTCTCCTCGCCGAAGGCGAGCAGGTTCAGCCGGTGCGCGAGGAGAAAGAGGAGGACGAGCCCCGCCGCGACGAACGCCGCGACCGACCCGATCGCGGCCCACGGCAGGGGGACGATCGAGCCGACCAGGAAGGCGAGCGTTCCCTGGAAGCGCCCCGGGTCTCCCACCGTCAGCAGGAACAGGATCACGGCGGAGTCGAAGGCGTTCAGGACGACGCCGGCCAGGAGCAGGGCCATCGAGCCGGTCCTGCCCCGGAGCCGCGCGAGCCGGAACAGGATCGCGAGCGTCAGGACCGCTCCCGCGAACGCGGCCGCCGGCCGCGCGAGCGGCCACGCGCCGGGCCCGAGGCCGGCGGTCGTCGTGACGAGCGTGGCGCCGAGCGCGGCGCCGCCCGACACGCCGAGGATGTAGGGATCGGCGAGGGGGTTCCGGAGCACCGCCTGGAACGCGGCGCCCGCGCCGGAGAGCGCCGCCCCCACGATCGCGGCGAGCGCGATCCGGGCGAGGCGGACGTCGACGAGGATGGCGCGCGTGGTCGGGTCGGAGCGGCCGAGAACGAGGTCCCAGACGCTCGGCCAGGACGCTCCGCTCGGGCCGAGCCCGAGCGCCAGGACCATCGCGGCGCCCAGAAGGACGACGAGGGCGGCGAGGCGCGCGAGCCTGGCCGCGACCCCCGAGGGCCCGCTCATCGCGGGGCCCCCGTTCCGGCCCGGTCCTCGCGCAGGAGCGACGCGACGAGCTCGACCGCATCGGCGACCCTCGGCCCCGGCCGGAGCGCGACCGTGGCGTCGATCGTGAAGACCCGGCCGTCGCGGACCGCGGGGATCGACGGCCATCGCCTCCAGAATCGGGCCGCCTCCTCCGAGGAGGCCGTCGCGGGGGGGTCCATCCGCGCGGCCAGGATCACGTCGGGCGCGGCCGCGAGAACGGTCTCGATGCCGAGCCTCGGGTACCGGCCGCCGGAGGCGACGTTCTCGCCGCCCGCCAGGTCGAGGATCTCGGCCGGGAGCGTGCCGGGGCCGGCCGCCACGAGCGGGTCGAGCTCCAGGCAGAACAGCGTGCGGACGCGCGGCAGGCCGCGCGCCCGCGAGGACGCGGCCTCGACCCTGCGGCGAAGCGATGCGACGAGATCCCGTCCGCGTTCGGCGACTCCGCAGAGGGCGGCGACGCGCTCGATCGCGTCGTACGTGTCCGCCAGGGAGTCCGCCTCGACGACCTCGAGGCGCAAGCCGGCCCTCCGCACGGCGAGCGCGCCGTCCCGGTTCCCCGCGGCGGGCGTGACGAGGACGAGGTCCGGACGGAGGGCCAGGATCCGCTCGACGGACGGGTCGACGTAGCCCCCGATCTTGGCGCGCGCGCGCGCCTCGGGCGGCCAGTCGCAGTAGGCGGTCACGCCGACGACGCGATCGCCCGCGCCGAGGGCGAAGAGGATCTCGGTCAGCGCGGGCGTCATCGACACGATCCGCCTCGGCGCGCCGCCCGGGTCTCCGGGCGGCAGGGCTCTCCCCGAGCACGCGCCATCCGCGACGACCGCCAGGATCCCCGTCAGGAACAGGGAGAGGCGGACCGTCGGCGCGCGAAGGGACGCCGGACGGGCGGCTCCAGAGGGTATCGTGCCGGAATCCTCGCGGGCGCGGTCCGACTCGGCCGCGCACCGCCAAGGATGCTAGCGACCCGGCGGGGCGGTGTAAAGGAAGGGCGAGAATCGGTCTCGGGCTCGAGACCCTAGAGCGTGAAGTTGATCTTCTCCTGCTTCCAGACCTTCACCGGCACCCCGTCCTTCGTCGCGGGACTGTACGTCCACGTGCGCGCGGCCCGGAGGGCGGCGTCGTTGAGGTCGGAGGCGGGGATCTCCCGGACCACCTGGACGTCCACGACCTTCCCGTTCTCGTCCACCAGGAGATTGAGAAAGACCGAGCCCTGCTGCCGCAGCATGCGCGCCCGTGAGGTGTAGGCGGGGACGGTTCGGCTCGTGGCGACCGGAGGGGTATCCACGTCCTCGATGGAGACGAGGGCGCCGCGGTCCGTCGCGGGCCGGGCGATGTCCGGGAGAGCGGGCTCGGGAGCGGACGGCGGGACGATCTCGGCCTCGGCGGCTTGCCCGGCCCCGGCCGCCGCCCCGGACGCGGTCTCCGCGCTTTGCGCCCCGGGCGTCGGCGTCTCGGGCTTCGTCGCCTCGAGGGGCCAGGGCGACTTCCGGGCCGAATCCGCCGCCTGGGACGCGGAACGCTCGACGCGCTCCGCGGGCGCCGGCTTGGGGGCGGGCGGGACGGCCGGTTTCGCGTCTTCGAGCGCGGGGCGCCGGGCAACCGGCGCCGCCTCCTCCGCGATCCTCTCGCGGAGCCCGGCGGTCGGTCTCTCCCCTTCGTTCCCGGCGCCTCTCTCGGCCGGCGAGGGCTCCGCGGAGGGCTCGACAGGGGCCGGCGCGGCGGTTTCCACCTGTGCCGCGGCCGGCCCACTCGAGGACTCCACGAAAGGCGAGAGGGCGTTTTCGCCCGTCGCCGGTTTGAAGGCAAGGTAGTAGGCGACCGCCGCCACGATGGCGACCGCCGCGACCATCCACCAGGAGAATCTTCGGGCGGCGGTCGCGGGAGCCGGCGTCGCGGCCGGCCGGGCGACGCGGACCGGGGGCTCGAGCTGCACGTCCGGCGCGGCGGCCGCCGCGGCCGGAAGGGGGACGATCTCGCGCTCGACGAAGACCCGCCGCGCCGGCTCCGTCGCGGCGACGGCTTCGGCCGCCGCGGCGGAAGAGCCCTGCGCCGGCGATACGCCCGACCGCTCTCGCCGCCGCTTGCGGGAGCGGCGCGAGTCGAACGGCACGATCTGCGGGTCCTCGGATCTTGGCTCCTCGTCGGCGACCGGCTCGAGCTTCTCGTCGATCGCCGCCTCGATCGGGGTCTCCTCGAATCCGACCGGGCTCGCCGGCCAGGCGCCTCCTTCGCCCGGGATCTCCGAGCCGGGAGCGCCCGCGTCCTGCCGCTCCATCTCCCCGGTCCACGCGGCGTCCGAGGGCGCGGCCGCCTCGACTCCGGCCTCGAGGACCACGTCGGGGAGGCCCGCGCCGTCGAGGAGGGCATCGGGAGCGGAAAACGAGGGTTCGTCGGCCTCCGGCAGCGGCTCCAGGAGGTCCTCGACGGGGGAGAAGGCGGGATCGAGCGGACCGGCCTCGACCGGAGCGGGCTCCTCGGGGACGTCGTGAGCCTCGGCGGTCTCCTCCGGCGCGGCCTGGCAGGGGGCGGCATCCCCCGGGAGGAGGGCGTCCAGCCGGGCGATGATCTCCTCCTCGGTCAGGTCCGCGACGATCGACGCGGCGTAGGAATGGGGCGGGTCCGTCCTCGCGGCCATCTGGTCGACGACCTCCGCGATGCCGGACAGCGCCTCCGAGGCCGAAGCCGAGTCGAGAGCGGCGGACTCCGTCGGGACGGTCGCCTTGCCGCCGGTCAGGAACCGCGTGCAGAGCGAGATCAGCAGGTCGGATGCGAACGGCTTCTCGAGGTACTCGTCGCAGCCGTGGATGTGGAGCGCCTGAGAGCGGTACTTGCGTCCGCGGTAGACGCCGGTCGTGATGACGATCGGCGTCCGCTTTCCCTCGGGCGTTCTCTTGATCTCCTGGCAGACCTCGAAGCCGTGCTTCTTGGGGAGCATCGCCTCGATCAGCACGAGGTCCGGGTGGAGGCGGTTGAACGCCTCGATCCCCGCGAGGCCGTCGGTGACGACCTCGACCTCGAACCCCCCCGCCTCGAGCGGCAGCTTGGTCTGGGCGATGCTTCGGGGCTCGTAGTCGAGGAGGAGTATCCTATAATTCGACATCGGGCGACCCTTGGCAGCCGGCGCGAACGCGGGCCGATCCCGAGCCCGCAGCCGGTGGCACGATGTCGCAGGCTGGCCCCCCGAACGGATGGCCCCCCGGCGGCATCCCGGCTAGAACATAGGTCGCGGACAACGGCCTTTCAACCGGATGAGACGGAGCGAATTGACCTTCGGCGGCGCCGATCGGAACCGCGTGTGGAGGGAAGCCCTCGAGGACGCGGCCGGGCTCCTGGCGGCCTCGGACCGGGGCGCCGGCCTCTTTCAAGAGGACCGGGAGGATCTCCGGATCGTCGCCTCCCTCGAAGGAGTCCTCGAGGTCGTGCACACGCGCCTGGCCGGGCTCTCGGCCTCGGGCGGCGGCCTCTCGGGCGAACGGTTCGTCTCGGATCCTGAGCCCGAGGACGCGGCGGCGCTCGCTCGCGGCGTCCCGCCGCCGTCGAGAAGTCCGGAGGCGTTCGGGGAACACCGTCCCTCGCCGCGGCTCGACCCCTCGGCGGCCCGCGGGGAGATCGAGCGCATCCTGCTGGAGGTCCGTCGCGCGTGGGGGGAGGGTCCGCTGGCGGTCGGCGCCCGATGGGTTTCGTTCCGGCAAGGCGTCCGGTTCGCGGGGCCGGCGACCCCGCTTCGGGAAGACGTGCGCCAGGGCGCGCGCGTCCGGCTCGA
Organism: uncultured Acidobacteriota bacterium; assembly: GCA_964590285.1. Lineage (GTDB taxonomy): Bacteria > Acidobacteriota > Polarisedimenticolia > Polarisedimenticolales > JAIQFR01 > CALMJU01. The sequence goes on from CAZPWK010000010.1 coordinate 5,820, forward strand.
GGTCCGAGGGCCCGCGGGAGAGAGCGCGGTCGTGGAGAGGACGCTGCGCCCGGGAGAGTCGCTCGACGCCGCGGGCCTCTCCCGCGAGGCGGCCGGCCGGGCGCGGGAGAGGGCGGGAGCCGTGGCGGCGTCTCCGGGAGAGGTCGCGGCGGTCTTCGCGCCCGGGGCGGGAGGCGTCGTGCTCCACGAACTGGTCGGCCACGCTCTCGAGGCCGACACGGTCGAGTCCGGCGAGTCCCTTCTCGCGTCCGCCGGGGGAAGGGTCGCTCCCGAAGAGGTCACCGTGGTCGACGATCCTTCGCGGGGCCGGGCGCCCTGGCGATGGGACGACGAAGGGGCGCAGGCCGAGCCGGTGCGTCTCGTCGAGGCGGGCCGCGTGTCGGGAGTCGTGCACGACCTGGGCACGGCGCGGAGGGCCGGCGCCGCCGCCAACGGCCACGGGAGGCGATCGTCGTTTCGGCAGCGCGTGCGACCGAGGCTCGGGTGCACGTACCTGGCCGCGGGGCGACGGGACCCGGCCGAGGCGTTCGAGGGACTGACCCGAGGGATCCACGTTCGACGGATCGAGACGGCGAGCGTCGACACCGGTCGAGGGTTGGCGACGTTCCGCGTGACCGACGCCGACCGGATCGTGGAAGGCCGCCTCGAAGCGCCGCTGCAACCGTTCCTGATCGAGGTGTCCGCACTCGCCACGCTGTCCACGCTCGATCGTATCGCCAGCGATCTCGCGTTCGACGCGTGCGTCGGGTCGTGCGTGCGCGATGGTCAGCCCCTGGCCATCAGCGTCGGCGCGCCGACATTTCGCGCAGGGTTGATCAGGGTTGTAACGTGAAATTCTCTCAATGTTGCCAGGCGCGTTCGGCCGATCATGGGCCACGTGGCGAGGGTGAGCGCAGGGTTCGCGCATGAACCCTGACCGCGAGCGGCGCGACGATCCGGACGCGATCGCGGACTCGGGACCCGAGCGGGCCGCGGAGCTCTTCTCTCGCGCCGAGCGAGTCGCCGGCACGTCGCGGGTCGAGCTCTACCACCGCCGGACGACCCGTGTGCGCGTCGCCCGAGAACCGTGGACGACCCTGCCCTCGAGCTTCGGCGGGTGCGAGGAGGGGATCGCCGTTCGCCTCGCGGACTCCGCGGGCCGCTGGTCGTTCGGGGCATCGTCCGGCGGGGGAACCGCATCCCTGCTCTGGGCGATCGAGGCGGCGCGGCGATCCGGGCCGATCGGAGGCGGATCGGACGACCCGCGAGTCTGGGGCGCCGGCGACGGTCGTTTTCGGTCGGACGTCGACGAAGCTCCGCCTCCCGACCAGACGGCGCTGCTCGACTGGCTCGACGCGGCCCTGGGCACCCTGGCCCGCTCCCGGTCACGGGTCGAGGGCGGATCCCCGTCCGGATGGATCGAGGCCGGCCGGACGGTGGAGATCCTCGTCGGGCACGGAGGCTTGGCGACCCTGCGATCGCGCACCCGGATCTGGGCGATGGGAAGCGCGGACCGGGGCCGTCCTCCCCGCACGCTCGCCGCGAGGCGGCTAGCCTCATTGTCCACAGACGGATGGGCGGAACCGGACGTCGACCGCGCTCCCGTCGTGGGGGAGGGGATCGGACCGCCTCGGCCGGTCCTGTTCGAGGGGAGGGCGGCCTGCGAGCTGGTCCGGTACCTGGCCACGGTCGTTCACGGCAAGGGGGCCTCGCTCGGCACACCGGTCGGCCCCGGGTGGCGGGTGGCGGACGACCCTCGGGACCCCGAGGGTCTCGCCGGGGGAAGTTTCGACGACACGGGATTTTCGACGACGCGGCGCGTTTTGTCGGACGGCCGGCAGGTCGTCGGGACGCTGGAAGAGCGGGGCCACTCCTGGCGGCCGTCGTTCCGCGACCCGCCGGAGACTCTGTTCACCACCCTGTCCATCCCCGGGGAGCGGGGTGAGATCCCCCCGAAAGCACGGCGTATCGGCTTTCTGCGCGTCCACCGCCTCACTCCGGCCCGGTGGGTGCTCGAAACTCCCGGGCCGACGTACGTCGAGGCCGACCCTCGGGACCTCGTCCGGCGATGCCTCGCGGCCTTCGGCCCCCCTCGGCGGCTGCTGCCCGGCGTCAGCGCCCCCTCGCTCCTCTTCGATCGGTGAGGGGGGAGGACGCTCAGCGAGCACGGTGGCCGCGAGAATGTGGGATTCTCGCGCCGCAGACGTTCGCGCCGGTAGCCGCGCCGTCGAAGAAGGTCCCTAGGTTCAACACCTTGGAGCCTCCTCCGTCCGAGCCGGCTCCTCGGACCGAGGGAGGCGGAGGCGCTCCATTCCCCACGTACAGAGCGCCCTTTCCTCCGGCGTGGGGTTTCCCCCCCCGCCCCGCCAGTCTCGCGCGCCACGGCCCCGGCGACCCCACAATCTCGCGGCCACCGTGCTCAGCGAGCGGTCGGGTCCTCGAGAAGGCCTTCCGCCTCCAGCGCGTCCGCGACGCATCGGGTCTCCGGAGCCGACGGCAGGCTCTCGCGGAGTCGGGCGAGCGTCCGCGGGACGCCGCTCAGGTAGGCGCTTCGCCCGAGAGCGGTCGCCTGGTAGCCGAACGTCCCGAGGGCCTTGATCATCCGCTCCGCGGCGACGATCCGATAACGGACGGCGAACGCCTCGGCCGGAGGGGGGGCGGGGAGCGACGTTCGGTACCTCTCCCGCATCCGGTCCGCGAGCGCGTCCTCGATGTCGACGTAGGCGTCCCGGAGAAGGGAGGCGAGGTCGTACGAGTCCGGCCCCCACCGGGCGTCCTGGATGTCGACCATCGCCATCGAACCGTCGGGAAGGACCATCAGGTTCCGGCTGTGGAAGTCCCTGTGGCAGAGGACCTTGGGACCTGGGGCCGCGGCGGCCTCCGCCAGGGCGTGAAGCGCCGCCCGAAGTCCCGGAGGAGCCGGGCGGACGCCCCGGAGCGATCCGGCGTAGTGTTCCAGGAAGAAATCCATCTCGAAGCGAAACCGCGCGGCATCCAGCGAGGGCCCTTGGGCCCGGTCGGATCGCTCGAGGGCCTCCGTTCCCCGAACCGCGATCTCGACCGCGAGATCGATCGCGGCCGCGTACAGGGCCTCGGTCCCCGCCCGGTCCCGGCCGCGAAGCTCCTGCTCGAGGGTGCGATCGCCGAGGTCGGCCAGGATCAGGCAGCCCGGCTCCGGCGCCGCCTGCTCGATCGCGGCTACGGGCAGCCCGGCCTCGCGGAACAGAAGGGAGAGGCGCGCGTCGTCGGTCTGTCCCTCGAACGGGGCCCCGTAGTCCATCAGGACCCTCGTTTCCCCGTGGGGGGAGGAGAGCCGGTAGAACCGCCGGGTCGAGGCGTCGCCGGCGAGAGGGAGCACCGCGGCGCCGGGGAACCGGGCCTCGACGAAGGCGAGGACTTCCGGGCGGGCGGATTCCGTCAAGGCGCCCCCGTCCGGAAGGAGCGGAGGAGAAGGCCCTGAGAGCGGATCGTCCCCGGGGACAGGTCCGCCCGCGGGTCCGGATCCCCGCAGACGATCGCCCCGTCGGCCTCGAAGGACGCCGGGATCTCGGCGAGCGGGCCGACGATGCAGCGCCGGAAGCGGCAACCGGGTCCAAGCCAGGTTTCCGGCAGGACCACGGTGTCCTCGAGCCGGCATCCCTCCGAGATCATGCTGGCGAACCCGATGGCCGCCCGTCCGCGGAACTCGACCCCCGGATGGAGATCGGCGCCGGGGCCCACGGCCACCACCGCCGGGCCGATCGACCGGACCGGATCGGTCTCGAGGATCGAACGCCGCGTCTCGGCGGGGAGGTCGAGGAGGCGGAGGGACCCCTCGAGGTACTCTCCGGGCGCTCCGAACTCCCACCAGAAGCCGCGATGCACGAAGGCGTGGAGTCGGCCCTCCTCGGCGAGGGGCCGGTAGACGTGGCGGACGATGTCCGAGGGGCCGCGGGAAGGGATGCGGTCCAGTACCTCTTCCTCGAGGAAGTGGCACCCCGTGAACAGGTAGCGGCCGGCGACCCGATCCGGGTCGACGGACGGCGTTCCGCCGATCGACACCACGCGGCCGCCCCGATCGACCGCCACCTCGCTGTAGTCCGGCCGCGCGGGGGCGAGGACCAGCGTCGCGAGCGCGCCCGAGTCGCGGTGCGAGGCGGCCGCCGCGGAGAGGTCGATGTCGGCCAGAAAATCCGAGTTCCGGACGAGGATCGCTCCCGACCCCGTCAGAAACCTCGAGGCGTGGCGGATTCCCCCGGCCGTGCCGAGGATCGTCTTCTCGGGAGAGAGGTGGATCTTCCCGGAGGCGGGGCTTCCGTCGGAAACGAGCTTGGCCAGGCGGTCGCCCATGTGGTGCAGGTTGACGGCGATCTCCCGGATGCCCGCGCGCGACAGTCCTCGCAGCACCTCGAGGATGATCGGGCGCCCGAGAACCGGGATGGCGGGCTTCGGCAGGACGAGGGTCAGCGGTGCCATTCGCTCCCCCAGTCCCGCCGCCAGCACCATCGCCTTCATCGGAATCGAAGACCCCCTACGGGAAGAGCAGGTCGCCCGGCTCCACCCCCCGGGATGCCGCCGCTTCCTCGTGGATCTGCCGGTAGGTCAGGAGCACGTACCGGTCGGGCCCGAACCCCAGGGTCGCGGCGATCCGGTCGATCGCCTCCTCGTCCCCCTCCAGCTCGACGAAACACCCCAGGGGGGTCTCGTCGACGGACGCCTCGAGGCCGTCGATCTCGAACACGGCCCTGTACTTCTGGTACCGGTACTTGGGGACCAGGCCCAGGCCCTCGAGGATCCGCGCGGTCGCGCCGGCGTCCTCGATCCCGGTCTCTCGCTCCTCCCGGACCTTGTGCCGGAACTTTCCCTGCACCGGTCCCTTGAACGTCAGGATCCCGACGCCGCCCGCGCGGCGCAGACGGAGCATGCGGCCGCCGGATCGGAGGTCGTCGCCCGGGAAATCGTAGAGGACGTTGTCCTCGAGCTCCCGCTCGCGAAGAAGCCGGGCACCGAGGGAGAGCAGGCGGCTCGCCGCCTCGGCGGCCGAGGGGAACGGGAGCTTGATCTCGGTCTCCCTGCCTGCGGCTGCCATGCGGGAATGATAGCACCGGGCATTGACACGAGGCGGGCCAGGGTGAACAGTTTCCAGCCCGCCGCGGGGGCGGGACCGGAGCTTCGCGCGCGTGAACGGTTGGTCGTCGAGCCCCTCCAGGCTTCCCGTGCTGTCGGGCGTCCTCCTGGGCCTGTCCTACGTCGGGCTCCCGCCGCTGCTCCCGAACTTCGTCGCCTTCGTCCCGATCCTCTGGTGGCTCGACGACAACGCGGCCAGGCCGCTCGGAGAGCGGCTCCGGGGCGCCTTCCTCTTCGGCGCCGTGGCGTACTTCGGCATCCTCCATTGGATGTACGCGATGCTCCGGTTCTCGTGGCTCGCGGGGATCCTCTACGTCGGCCTGGCGTCGGTCTTCGCCCTCTTCGCGATGACGGCCGTCACCGTGGCCGCGAGGCTCCGTCGCGTCCTGGGGTGGCCCTGGGCCGTCGCGCTCCCGGCGCCCTGGATCGCGCTCGAGTGGGCGCGCAGCTTCACCGACGTCCGCATGACCGCCGACCACCTCGCCCACACGCTCGCGCCCTATCCCTTCCTCGTCCAGTTCGCGGACGTCTCGGGGCCGTACGGCGTCGCCGCGTTCGCGCTCGCGGCCAACGCGCTCGCGTACGAGTGCCTTCGAGGGAGGGGGACGCCGGGAGGCCGCCGGGCCGCGGCCGTTCTCGGCGGTCTCGCCGCGGCGGTCCTCCTCTACGACGCGTGGGCCTGGCTCCATCCGCCGCCGACCGTCGGGACCGTGAAGGTCGGGCTCGTGCAGCCGAACGTTCCGCTCGACGTCAAGCACGGCGACGGGACCGAGAGCGGCCAGTGGAGCACGCTCGCCCGCCTGACGCGCCGGGCGGCGGAGCTGGGCGCCGAGGTCGTCGTCTGGCCGGAGACCGCGCGGCCCTGGCGGCTCCGCCACGTCGTGTCCGAGCCGAGGACGCTGGCGATGGAAGAGACGCAGGAGCTCGCCCGAGAGACTTCGGCCGCGATCGTCGCGGGCGTCGAGTACCTGCGCGTCTCCGGGCCCGCGGAGAGCCGTTTCTACAACGCCGCCCTCCTCGTCCACCCGGACGGACGGATCGACCCGGCCTGGAGCGCGAAGATCTACCTGGTGCCGTTCGTCGAGGGGATCCCCTTCGAGCCGGTGCTCGGACGGTTTCTCGCCGGCCGGGGCGGAGAGATGCGGTGGCTCGCGGGAGGCTTCGCGCGCGGGCCGGGGATCGCGCCCCTTCCCGCCGGGAAGGCACGGATCGGGACGCTGATCTGTTACGAGGAGCTGTACTTCGACCTCGCCCGCCGGCTTCGGAACGCCGGGTCGGACGTCGTCGCGATCCTGACCAACGACGCCTGGTTCGGGCGGACGCGGTTCCAGTGGTACCAGGCGAACTCGGTCCGGCTCCGGGCGATCGAGAACCGCTGCTCGTTCGTCCGGGCGGCGAACACCGGGATCTCGGGGTTCGTCGATCCCCTGGGGCGGTACCGGGACTGGACGGACCTCGACGCCGAGGCCGTCGCGGTCCGGGAGCTCCCCGTGCCGGCGCGCCGGTCGGTGTACGGCGCGATCGGGGACGTGACGGCGTGGATCGCGGTCGCGGTCGCGGCCGGGGGGGTCGCGTGGGCGGGGCGGGCCGGCGGCCGCGGCGCGCGCCGGGGGAGGCGGTCATGAGCTGGGACATGCTGGACTGGAACTGGGAGACGTTCCGGCGTCGAGTGCCGTCGGAGATCGACGCCGTGATCCTGCCGGTGGGGACGGTCGAGGCGCACGGGGCGATCCCGCTCGGGACCGACGTCTTCATCCCGCGGGCGCTCGCGCGCGATCTCGCTCCCCGCCTCCCGGCGCTCGTCGCGCCCGAGGTCCCCTACGGGGTGACCAACACGCTCCTGCCGTACCCGGGCTCGACGGCGATCGCGCCGGCGACCTTCCGGGCGTACCTGTACGAGGCCGCGGCGGGGCTGGCGGACGCCGGCTTCCGTCGCATCGTCCTCTTGAACGGCCACGGCGGGCAGAGTCACGAGGTGGGAGAGGTCGGGAGGCTCCTGTGGGCCGAGAAGCGCGTGTTCTCGGTCGCCGTCGAGTGGTGGGGCCTCGCCGAGAAACGCCGCGGCGAGATCTACGGCGACGTCGTGTCGGGGCACGCGGGCGTCGGCGAGACCGCGCTGATCCTCGCGATCTGCCCCGAGAACGTGGACGCGGCCCGCGCGACCGCCATCCGTCGCGCGCCGCTCCGCGAGGGCGTGCGGGCCCGTCCGTTCCCGGCGAGCATCCTCCTCGAGCGCGAGGAGACGCGCGGCGAGGGGGCCCCCGTCCTCGATCCGGAGAAGGCGCGGCGCTTCTACGCGGTGACCCTGGACGTCGTCGAGAAGGCGATTCGCGACGTGTTCGAGGGCTGGGAGGAGCTGCGATGAGGCGCGCCCGATCCGCCGCGGCCGGCCTGCGCGCGATCGCCTGCGCCGCGCTGGCCTGCGCGGCCTCGGCGGCGGAGCCGCCGCCGAAGCCTCGTCTCACCGTGCTGGCGACCGGCGGCACGATCGCGGGAGAGTCCCGGTCCGAGACCGACGCGTCGTACCGGGCGGGGGCGCTCGCGGTGGATGTCCTGCTCGACGCGGTGCCCCGCATCCGCGACCTCGCGGTCGTACGAGGCGAGCAGGTCGCGGCGATCGGCAGCCAGGACATGAGCGACGAGATCTGGTTGAGGCTCGCGGCCCGGACGGGCGAGCTCCTGGCCTCGGACGACGTGGACGGCGTCGTGATCACCCACGGAACCGACACGCTCGAGGAGACCGCCTACTTTCTCCACCTCGCGGTGCGGACCGACAAGCCGATCGTGATGACCGGCGCGATGCGGCCGGCCACGCGGATGAGCGCCGACGGCCCCCAGAACCTCTACGACGCGGTCGCCGTCGCCGCCGACCCGAGGAGCCGCGGCCGCGGCGTGCTGGTCGTCGTCAACGACGACATCCACTCGGCCCGCGACGTCACGAAGACCCACACGACCGACGTGCAGACGTTCCGTTCCGGGGAGGCGGGGCTCGTCGGAACGACGCTCGCCGGCTCGATCGCGTTCTTCCGGACGCCCGAGAGGCCGCACACGGCGCGGAGCGAGTTCCGGGTGGCGGAGGCGACGGCCCTCCCGCGCGTGGACGTGATCCATGCGCACGCGGGCATGTCCGCGGACCTCGTCGACTGCGCGGTGGCGAACGGCGCGAAGGGGCTCGTCTTCGCGGGCGTCGGGGACGGCAACCTGAGCGCCGGCGCCCTCGAGGCCGTGCGGCGCGCGCGCGCGAAGGGCGTGGTCGTCGTCCGGTCGAGCCGCGTCGGCGGCGGCGTCGTGCGCCGCAACGTCGAGGTCGGCGACGACGCGCTCGGAACGGTCGCGTCGATGGACCTCGGACCGGCGAAGGCGAGGGTACTCTTGAAGCTCGCGCTGAGGGTGACGTCGGATCCGAAGAGGATCCAGGAGATGTTCGAGCGGTACTGAACGCTCGCGCCGCCGCGCTCGGACTCAGATTCCGGAACGCTTCGGGAAGGGGATCACCTGGCCGGGCGGGGTCCCGTCGTCGGCGACGACGCGGTCCTTGCCGGCCTGCTTCGCGCGGTAGAGCGCCCGGTCGGCGGCCTGGACGAGCGCCTCCGCGCTGTCGATCCCGGGGTGCGAGGGGTACGTCGCGATCCCCGCGGAGATCGTGAGTCGCACCGGCGTCTCGTCCTCCAGGAACTTGTTGTCGCGAACGGCGGCGCGGATCCGCTCCGCGACGCGCACCGCCATCTCGCCGCCCGTGTGGGGGAGGATGATGGCGAACTCCTCGCCACCGTACCGCGCCGCGAGATCGGTCTCTCGCGAGCCCCCGATCACGAGGGTGGCGCACTCGCGGAGCGCCTTGTCCCCCGCGGGGTGGCCGAGCGAGTCGTTCAGCCGCTTGAAGTCGTCAAGGTCGAGCATGACGAGGGACAGCTGGGTCCCGTAGCGCAGCGCCCGGAGCCACTCCTCGGCGAGCCGCCGCTGGAAGTGCCGGAAGCTCGTCAGCTGCGTCTTCTCGTCGTAGGCGAGCATCTCCTCGAGCTGCCGGTTCGCGTTCTGGAGCTCCCGCTTGGCGGAGTCGAGCTGGACGTACAGGTCGCGCTTGCGAAGCATGGCTCGGATGCGGGCGTCCACCTCCTCGGCCGCGAACGGCTTGGTCACGTAGTCGTCCACGCCCGCGGCGAAGGCCTCCACCTTGTCCTTCGTCTCCTTGCTCGCGCTGAGGAGGATCACCGGGATCGATCGCGTCACGGGGTCTCGCTTGAGGCCGCGGGCCACGCCGAGGCCGTCGAGGCCCGGCATTCGCAGGTCGAGGAGGATCAGGTCCGGCCTCTCTCGGCCCGCCACTCGCAGCCCTTCCTCTCCGTCCGAGGCCTCGAGGATGTCCCAGGCCTCGCCCCGGAACCAGTCCCGAAGGATGCCCGCCGTCTCGGGCTCGTCGTCGATGACGAGCACCCGGGACGGGGCCTGGATCTTCGACCTGGGCATGAGCCGTCAGTCCATCTGCTTTCGCAGGAACGCCGGGACGTCCAGGTCGTCCTTCATGCCCGCGAAGTTGGGCGTGAATCCCTCGTCCGTCGTGTCGAACTCGACGACGTCGCGCCCGCCCGGGCGGAGGAATCGGTCCGGGCTCCGGGCCGGGACCGCGGCCGCGGCGTCCTGCGTCGCGCGGTGGGCGGCGGCGAGGGCCCGGTGGTCGTCGCGCACGAAGCCGGTCGCGATCACGGTCACCTTCACCTTCCCCTGGATCGCGCGGTCGATCACGGTGCCGAAGATGATGTTCGCGTCCGGGTCCGCGGCTTCCTGGATGATGTTGGCCGCCTCCGACACCTCGTGCAGCGTCATGTCCTCTCCGCCCGTGATGTTGATGAGGACGCCGCGGGCGCCGTGGATCGAGGCGTCCTCGAGCAGCGGCGAGGAGATGGCGCGCTGCGCCGCCTCGACGGCGCGATGGTCCCCGTCGGCGATCCCGGTCCCCATCAGCGCCATGCCCATGCCCGACATGATCGTCTTGACGTCGGCGAAGTCGAGGTTGATCTCCCCGGGCACCGTGATGAGATCGCTGATCCCCTGGACGGCCTGGCGGAGGATGTCGTCCGCCATCAGGAACGCCTCCGCGAGGGGCGTCCCCTTCTCGACCGTGTGCAGGAGCTTGTCGTTCGGGATCGTGATGACGGTGTCCACGACCTGCCGCAGGGAGGCGAGGCCCTCCTCGGCCTGGGAGCGGCGCCGCCGGCCCTCGAACGCGAACGGCTTCGTCACGACGGCGACGACGAGCGCCCCGAGCTCCCGCGCGAGATTCGCGATGATGGGGGACGCGCCCGTTCCGGTGCCGCCGCCGAGGCCCGCGGTGACGAACACCATGTCCGCGCCGGCGAGCAGCTCGAGCACCTTCTCGGTGTCCTCGAGGGCGGCGCTCCGCCCGACCTCGGGATTGCTCCCCGCGCCGAGGCCCTTGGTGAGCTTGGCGCCGAGCTGGAGCTTGACGGTGGACCGGTTCGCCCGGAGCGCCTGGCAGTCGGTGTTCGCCGCCAGGAACTCCACGCCGGCGACCTTCGAGGCGATCATCCGGTTCACGGCGTTGCCGCCGCCTCCCCCGACGCCGATCACCTTGATGTTCGCCGCCTGGGCCTGGCCGTCCTCGAACGCCAGGCGGAGCGGCCGTCCCGGGCGGTCGCGATCGTCGATCGTGATCATTCGCTCTCCCCCGCATTCGTCGTGCGTTGCACGTCATGCGCCGCGCGTCCCGCGCCGCGCGCCGGAGCGGCGCCGCGGGACGCACGACGGGTTCTCAGAACATTTCGTTGAACCACGTCCTCACCCGTCCGCCGAAGTTTCCCAGGAGCCCGCGCGGGGACCTCGCCCGCTCGCGGAACCCGCGATCCCTGTGCCTCGCCCCGTACAGGGCGAGGCCGGCCGCGGTGCAGTACTGCGGCCCGCACGCCGGCTCCACCCGCCCTCCGATGCCGCCCGGCTGCCCGCGCCGCACCGGGAGGTCGAAGACCTGCTCCGCGACCTCGGTCATCCCGGGGAGGAGGCTTCCGCCCCCGATCAGCACCAGCCCCGTGTTGAGCATCTTCTCGAAGCCCGCGCGCACGATCTCCTCCCGGAGCAGGTGGAAGATCTCCTCCGCCCGGGGCTCAAGGATCTCGGCCAGCACCTGCCGCTGGAGGAGGCGGGGCTTCCGCTCCCCGATCGACGCGACCTCGATCGCGTCGTCGGTTTCGACGAGCGACGCGAGGGCGCAGCCGTGACGGATCTTGATCCTCTCGGCGTCCGGGATCGGCGTGCGGAGCCCCACCGCCAGGTCGTTCGTGAAGTGGCTCCCGCCGACCGGCAGCACCGCGGTGTGCCAGATCGAGCCGCGCTCGAAGATCGCGAGGTCGGTCGTGCCGCCTCCGACGTCGATCAGCGCCACGCCGAGCTCCTTCTCGTCGGCGGTCAGCACGGACTCGGAGGCCGCGAGCGCCTCGAGGACCGGTACGCGCACCTCGACCCCCGCGCGGTTGACGCAGGTCACGAGGTTCTGCACCGAAGTCGTCGGGGCGGTCACGATGTGGACGTTCGCCTCGAGCCGCGCGCCGTTCAGTCCGATCGGCGACGCGACCCCCCCCTGGTTGTCCAGGACGAACTCCTGCGGGAGCACGTGCAGGACCCCCTGGTCCTGCGGGATGCTCACCGCGCGCGCCGCGTCGAGGACCCGCTTCACGTCGTCGCGGGAGACCGTGCGGTCCTTGCCCGACACGGCGATGACGCCCCGGCTGCTGAAGCTCCGGACGAGGGCGCCCGCGAACCCGACCGACGCCGACGCGACGCCGACGCCGGCCAGGAGCACGGCCTGCTCGACCGCGGTCTTGATCGCCTCGACGGTCGGCTCCAGGTGGACGACGATCTTCTTCCGCAGCCCCCGGGACGGTGCCTCGCCGAGACCGACGATCTCGACCGCCCCCTGCTCCTTGATCTCGCCGACCACGCAGGAGATCCGCGTGGTGCCCACGTCGAGACCCACGACGTACCGTTCGTTCTTGGCCATGGCTCAGTCGCTCTCCGGTCCCGGCCCCGCTGCGGCCGGGAGGATCGAGATCCGGTCTCTCCACCTGAGGTCCACGCGAGACGTCTCACCCCACCGCGATTCGATCTCCCCCCGCAGGGAGAGGTAGTCCTCCAGGTTGCCGTCGATCCGCCCGGGGTCGAGCAGGATCTCCGGCCCCCGTGTCTTCGGAACCAGCCTCAGCCGGTCCGGCCGGGACAGGTCGATCTCCGACACCTCCGCGGCCAGCTCGGGGCTCGCCGCGGCGAGGCTCGCGATCGCCGCGCTGCCCGCGGCGAGCGCCCGCTCGCGGGCGCCGCGGTCGAGGCGGTCCAGCCCCGTCAGGAGCGGCCGATCGAGGGAGAACCCGGCCGCCGCCGGCCCGATGTCGAACCCGTCGTCGCCCACGACGTGCACGGTCCCCCGGACGACCGCGAGCGCGGCGGGCTTCCTCTCTTCGATCTCCACCTTCAGGCTCCGCGGCAGGACGCGCATCAGGGATGCCCGGGCCACCCACGGATCGGACGCGACCGCGGCGGCGGCCTCCTCGAGGTCCACTTCGAGGAGGTTCCGTCCGGCGAAGGGCGCGAGGGCCCTCCGCACGTCCTCGGGCGAGAGCCTCGCGGCGCCCTCCACCTCGATGTCGCGCAGCGCGAATTGCGGCGCGGTCGTGACGTGGCCGAACGTCTCGTAGCCGACGTAGCCGAAGACTCCCAGGAGGGCGAGGTCGAGGAAGACCGCCCCGGCGGCCCGGAGCGCGGTCCACGAGCGCCGGGCCTTGCGCACCCGGCGCTTCTGGTGCCGCCTCCAGTAGCGGCGGTCGTTTCCGGCCGCGGGGATGCCGAGATCCTCGATCACGCCTTCCTCCGGCGGCGAGCCCGCTTCCCGGCGGACCGGACCAGCTCCTCTCCGACCTTCCAGACGTCGCCCGCCCCGAGCGTGAGCACGAGGTCCCCCTCTCGCACGGTCTCGCGCAGGAGCCGCGGGATCTCCCCGAGGCTCGGCTCGAACGTCACGGAGGGATGGCCGTGGCGCACGAGCGCGTCGGCGACCGCCGTTCCGTCCACGCCCGGGATCGGGATCTCGCCGGCGGCGTAGATCTCGGTGACGATGACCCGATCGGCGAGGAAGAAGGCGCTCCCGAACTCCTCGAGGAGCGCCCGCGTCCGCGTGTAGCGGTGCGGCTGGAACACGACGATCGTTCTCGCGCCGAACCCCTCGCGGGCCGCCGCGAGCGTCGCCGCGATCTCGGTCGGATGGTGCCCGTAGTCGTCCACGACCGTCGCGCCGAGGACGCGGCCGCGGAGCTGGAACCTCCGGTCGACGCCGCGAAAGCGCCGGAGCGCCCGGGCGCAGACCTCGAACGGCACGTCCATCTCGAGGCCGACGGCGAGGGCCGCCAGGGCGTTGTACACGGAGTGGCGTCCCGGGACCGCCAGCCGGACCTCGCCCAGGCGCGCGCCCGACCTGCGGGCGACGAAGGACGAGCCGAATCCCGCGACCTCCACGTCCGTCGCCGAGATCTCCGCCTCGCTGGAGAGCCCGTACGGGATCACCCGCCGGTCCACCCGCGCGAGGACCGCGCGCACGTTCGGGTCGTCGAGGCAGGCGACGACGGCGCCGTAGAAGGGGACCCGGGACAGGAAGCGCGCGAACGCGTCCTGGATCTCGGTCAGGTCCCCGTAGTGATCGAGGTGCTCGCGGTCGATGTTCGTCACGACGGCGATCGTCGGCTTCATCTTCAGGAAGGAGCCGTCGGACTCGTCCGCCTCGGCGACCATGACGTCGCCCCGGCCGAGCTTGGCGCCGGACTTGTAGACGCCGAAGCGTCCGCCGATGACCACCGTCGGATCGAGCCCGCCGGCGCCGAGGACCGCCGCGGTCATCCCCGTCGTCGTCGTCTTCCCGTGCGCGCCCGCCACCGCGACGCCGTACTTCATCCGCATCAGCTCGGCGAGCATCTCGGCGCGGGGGATGACCGGGATCCGCCGCCGGCGGGCCTCGACGACCTCCGGGTTCTCCTCCCGGACCGCGGACGAGACGACCACGACGTCGGCCTGGCCGACGTTCGAGGCGCGATGGCCGCGGTGGACCCGCGCTCCGAGCTTCCGCAGGCGCCGAGTCGCGACGCTCGCCGCGAGGTCGGAGCCCGAAACCGGGTAGCCGAGATTCACGAGCACCTCGGCGATGCCGCTCATGCCGGAGCCTCCGATGCCGACGAAGTGCAGCTTCCTCGCCTTACGGAACACGGCGCACCTCCCCGGCCGTGCCGCCCTCGAGAAGGGCGTCGGCGACGTCCGCGATCCGCTCCGCGGCGTCGGGCCGCGCGAGGGAGCGGGCGGCGTCGGCCATTCGGCGCCTCAGGTCCGGATCCTCCGCCAGCGCCCGGATCTCGGCCGCGAGCCGGGAGCCGGTCATCTCGCCGTCGAGCACGACCGTCGCCGCTCCGGCGGCGCGGACCGCCTCGGCGTTCCAGCGCTGGTGGTCGTCGGCCGCGAACGGGTAGGGGACGAGGATCGACGGCCTCCCCGCGGCCGCCAGCTCGGCGAGCGTCGTCGCGCCGGCGCGGCAGAGGGCGAGGTCGGCGTCGGCGAGGCGGCGGGGCATGTCGTCGAGGAAGGCGCGCACCTCGTGGCGTCCCGGGAAGCCGCGATAGCCCTCGGCCACCGCGCGCTCGTTCCCGGCGCCCGCCTGGTGGACGATGCGGGGCGGGGGCGCCATCCGGGCGAGCTCCGGGAGCGCCTCGACCGTCGCGAGGTTGATCGACCTCGCGCCCCGGCTCCCTCCGGAGACGAGGATCGACAGCTCCGCGCCGCCCGGCGGCGGGCCGATTCGCGCGAACTCCGGGCGGACGGGGTTGCCGGTGACGATTCCGCGCCCCCCGAGACGCTCGCGGGCCGCGTCCGAGGGAACGCACACCGCGTCCACCCGGGGGGCCAGCCACCGGTTCGTCGCTCCGGGGAAATGGTTCTGCTCGATCACCAACGTCCTGATCCCCAGGACCCGCGCCGCCAACACCGCGGGCCCCGACGCGTACCCTCCGGCCCCGATCACCAGATCCGGCCGCTTCCGCAGCATCCAGACCGCGCACCGGATCGTCGCCCAGCCCGCCGCCGCCGCCGCCGCCCCCCTCGCCGCCGGGCTCGCGCCCTTCATCCCCGAGAGCGGCAGCGTGCGCAGCGCGTACCCCGCCGCGGGCACGAGGGTCGACTCGAGGCCCCGGCGGCCGCCGACGAACGCGATCCGCGCTCGCGGGTGCCTGCGCCTCAGCTCGTCCGCCACCGCGAGCGCCGGGAACAGGTGCCCTCCCGTCCCTCCTCCCGCGACGACGATCTCCTTCGTGGCGACCTCCCCTCAGTTCGAGTACTGCGAGACGTTCAGGATCCAACCGATCCCCACCATGCTCGCGATCAACGAAGACCCCCCCCAGCTCACGAACGGGAGCGGCAGCCCCTTCGTGGGGAGGAGTCCCAGGCAGACTCCCATGTGGATCAGCCCCTGGAGGGTCAGGAGCGCCGTCGTCCCGAGGGCGAGGTAGAAGCCGAAACGGTCCGGCGCCCGGACCGCCGCCCGCATTCCCCTCCAGAAGAGAATCGAGAACGCGACGAGGAGCAGTTCGGTCCCCACGAGCCCCAGCTCCTCCGCGATCACGCTGAAGATGAAGTCCGTGTGGGCCGCCGGGAGGAACAGCGCCTTCTGACGGCCCTGGCCGAGGCCGGAGCCGGTGAGGCCGCCGCTGCCGACGGCGATGAGGGACTGCCAGAGCTGGAATCCCGCCCCCTGCAGGTCCGCGGTCGGGTTCCAGAAGGTCCGAATGCGCTGGATCCGGTACGGCTCCACGAGGACCGCGGCGACCGACGCGAGGAGGGCCAGGCCCCCCACGGCGCCGATCCACGACCATCGGAGCCCCGCGACGAAGAGCATGGTCCCCGCGATCGCGCAGAGCATCGCGGCCGAGCCCAGATCGGGCTCGATGACGACGAGGGCCGCCATGAGGCCCGTGAGCGCGAGGCAGGGCAGCGGGACCGCCCAGGGCTCGTGGATCCTCTCCTCCTTCCGGGAGAGCACGTGCGCCAGGAAGACGATGACGGCGAGCTTCGCGACCTCCGAGGGCTGAACGCTCGCGATCCCGAGCGGGAACCAGCGGCGGGCCCCTCCCGCCGCGGGCATCGCGAGGACGGTCACGAGCGCCACGACGCACGCCGCCGCCGCGCCGTACGCGACGCGGGGGTCGTCGAGACGCCGGTACGGGAGCCGCATCGCCGCGACGAGCGCGACCGAGCCGAGCGCGACGTTCACGATGTGGCGCAGGAGGAAGTGCCAGGGGCTCTTGCCGGCGCTCATCGCGACGTAGTGCGAGGCGCTCCCCACCATCAGGATCCCGCCGAGGACGAGGAGCCCCGCGGTGACGAAGAGCCAGCGGTCGTAGCCCATGCGCCTAGGCATCGTGGCCTCGCGAGGGGAGCAGCGACTCGACGGCGCGCCGGAAATCGTCGCCGCGCTCCTCGAAGTTCCGGTACTGGTCGAAGGACGCGCAACCCGGCGCGAGCAGCACCACGTCGCCGGGACGGGCGCGCTCGTACGCCTCGCGGACCGCCGCGCCGACCGTGCCGCAGTCGGCGAGCGGCACGGCGCCCTCGAGGGCCGAGCGGATCCCGGGAGCGGCCCGCCCCACGAGCAGGGCGGCGCGGGCGTGCGCGCGGAGAAGGGGCGCGAGGGAGGGCCAGTCCCCGCCCTTGTCCTTGCCTCCCAGGATCACGAGGACGGTCCCGGGGCGGAAGGAGGCGACCGCCCGGGCGGCGGCGTCGAGGTTCGTGGCCTTCGAGTCGTCGTAGAAGGCCACGTCGTCCAGCCTCCCGACGAGCTCCAGCCGGTGCGGGAGCGCCCGGAACGCGCGGAGGCCGCGGGCGATCGCCTCCGGCGGGCAGCCGGCGAGCAGGCCCCCGAGGGCGGCGGCGAGCGCGTTGGCGACGTTGTGCTCGCCGGGCACCGGGAGGTCCTCCGCCGGCAGGATCTCCTCTTCCCGCCCCGCGAGGCGGGCCACCATGCACCCGCGCCTCAGGAACGCTCCCTCGGGGACCTCGGTCCGCGTCGAGAATCGGAGGAGCCGGCCGCGGACGGAGCCGTCGAACCGGGAGCTCTCGGGATCGTCGGCGTTGAGGATCGCGTGCCCCTCGTCCGCCTGGGTCTCGAGGAGCCGGGCCTTGGCCTTCGCGTAGTCCTCGTAGGCGCCGTACCGGTCGAGGTGGTCCGGGCTCAGGTTGAGCACGATCGCGACGTCGGCCCGGAAGAGGTCCAGGCTCTCGAGCTGGAACGAGGAGAGCTCGACGGCGTGGACCGCGTCCTCCCCGTCGTGCTCGAGGAGCTCCGCGAAGGGGGTACCGAGATTGCCTCCGGTGCCCCCGGGAACCCCCGCGGCGCGCAGGATGGCGCCGGCCATCGACGTCGTCGTGCTCTTCCCGTTCGAGCCGGTGATCCCCACGACCCGGCC
>CAZPWK010000011.1:0-23211 GCA_964590285.1 uncultured Acidobacteriota bacterium
GGGTGGGCCAGGGCATTGGTCTTGATCGCGGCCGTGCAGGCGGGACAGGACTCGGTCTCGGTGACGACGACGCTCGGCGCGACATGGCGCGACAGGAGCGACCGGACCCGCTTGGAGAGATCCGGAGGAAGAGTTTCGACAAGCGCGGCGCGCTTGGCGACGAGCGCGTCGCGCACGCCGCGGGCCGCATCCTCGGCGGCGGCGAGCGCCTGGTTGACCTCGGCGAGCTCGAGCGCGACCGCCTCGCGGTCGTGCCGGGCCGCCGCCTCCTCCTTCTCCGCCGTCTCCACCGTCTCCATCATCTCGAGGATCTTCTCCTCGAGATCTCCCCGTCGCGTGGAGAGCCCGGCCAGCTCCGCGACGTCCGAGTCCCTCGCGTCGCGCCTCAAGACCGCGAGCGCTTCGAGCCAGGCCCGGGTGGCGGGAGACAGCAGGTCCAGGCGGCTCGTCGCGCGCGCCGCAGGGCTTCGCGCCGCCGCGCCCCGGGCTCCCTTCTCCCAGACGCCCTCGATCAGGAGCGCCTCCGCGACCGCCGGGGACCCCTCGGAGGACTCGAGGAGCCGCCGCACGCGCTCCTCGGAAACCTCGCCGCCGGTCGCACGGACCGCCATCGCGCGCACGCCTTCGAGATCCAGGCGCCCGAGGTCGACCCGCCGGAGAGTCGGGACCGTGCCCGTGCCCTCGAACAGCGCGCGCAGCGAGGGGCTCCGGATCGGGCCCGTCCCGAGCGACGCCAGGATCTGCAGCGGCGGCCTCTCCGGCTCCCTCGCGACCCGCGCGAGCATCTCCGCGACGGGAGCGCCGGCGGAGTCCGCCTCGTCGATCAGGACGAGGGTCGGACCGGAGGCGGCCGCCGCGCGCAGCTCGCCGAGCGCCCCGGGCGAGCGCTCGCCCGCGGACTCGACCCTCCATCCTCTGAGGACCGCCTCCGCCTCGAGCCACCGCAGCACGCGCGTCTTCCCGGAGCCGGAGGCCCCGGTCAGCCAGACGACGTGGGGTCCGGCGGCGGGGTCGAGCTCCCTCCACACCGCATCGATCGCCTCGCGCCGCTCGGACGGCGGGCCCGAAAGGAGGCGTGCCGCGCGGCTCTCCCGGGTCTCCGCCGGAAAGCGCGTCCCGCAGGAGTCGTTGAGCCGCGCGAGCGCCTCCCTCGCGGTCGCCGGCCTCCCGGCGGGGTCGGGCGCGAGCATCCCCTCGAGCCATCCGGCGATCCCCTCGGGGAATCCCTCCGGAAGGGGCGGCCGCGCGCGGCGTCCCTCGGACACCGCCTGGACGAAGCGGGACAGATCCCTCCCGACCGGCGAGAGGGGCGGGTGTCCGTGGATCGCCTCGTGGAGGACCGCTCCGAGCGCGTAGAGGTCGGAGCGCGCGGACGGGGTCTCGTTGCGGAACAGCTCGGGCGCCATGTACGGCAGGGTCCCCCGGGCGTGCCTCGCCTCGAGGGGCTCCGAGTCCGACGGGTGGACGAGCCCGAAGTCGACGACGACGAGCCGGCATCCGAGCTTCGGGCGGTCCCGCACGAGGAGGTTGCCGGGTTTGAGGTCGCGGTGGATCAGCCCGAAGTCGTGGAGGAAGGCGAGCGCGCGGAGCCCCTCCGCGGCGAGCGGGAGGAGGAGCCCCGGCCCCTCGTGCGCGATCGCGTCGACGACGCTCCTCCCCTGGATGAACTCCAGCGTGAACCGCGGGAGCCCCGATTCTGGCGAGGTGTCGAACTCGTGGACCTCGACGAGGCCGGGGTGCTTGAGGCAGGCGAGCGTGGCGAACTCCCGCCGCAGCTCCTCCTCGTGCCGGATGTCCTCCGGACCCTTCCCGTGCAGCTCCTTGAGGGCGAGCGACGAGCCGGGGCGCAGGAGATCCTCGACGAGCCAGACGCGCCCCCCGCTCCCCTCTCCGAGAATTCGCCGGTGAAGGTACCGGTCGCGAGAGCGGTCTTCGCGCCCCATGGGCCGATCGTAGTGCAGGAAGAGGCTCCGGGTAAAGAGAAAGGCGTCGACGATTGTCTCGGTATCGACACAGATGGGAAAAAGCGATCGATGAAACACGTAAGTGTTGCATCCCAAGATCTTGGCGCTCCTCCGACATGTCTTCGTGTCTCGATTGCGAGACAACGGTGCCGGAGACGACTCGGGATGGCTCTCCGATGCAAGACGCTTCGAATGAATCACTTGGAAGAATCGGTCCGCATCGCGAGGGACCGGCCCGTCGCTTGCGCTGCTGAGCGGGCGGCCCAACTCGAAGCCCCAGGGCACGGGTCGAGGGGAAAGCCGATTGGAGGTGGGGGATGAACGAGAGGAACGCGCAAGGAAGTCGGTCGGCGCGCCGGGTCGCGATCGCGTTCGCCGCGGTCGCATGCGTCCTGGCGCCCGGGCTCCTGCACGCGGACTCGGGATGCGTGCGGGTGCGGACGGACGCGCCGGTCCTGCTTCCCGACGGCGGCCTGTACCCCGAGGGCACGCTGACGCTCTGCGATTCCCTGGCGCTGTCGCCGGTGACCTCGCTCCACAAGACCTACGTCAACGGACGGCCGGTCGGGCTGCTCGCCAGCCGGCGCCGGCCGAGCGAGGTCGCGAGGGACGCCGCTCCGGTGGTCGTCTTCCACCGGGACGTCGCCGGCCGCCTCGAGCTGGTCGGCTACGTCCTGCCCGCGTCGAGCTCGTCGGGTCGCAGCACGACCTTCGTGCTCGCCGAGGGACGGGAGATCGGAGGCGAGGGGACGGGAGCGGTTGCGGGACCTCTCGTCGTCCTCGCGGCGGCAGCGCCCTGATTCGCTCCCCCCGGGGGGCGTGGTCGGACCGGGCTCCCGGCGATCGAGGGTGGCACCCCGGCAGGAAGCCGGGGCCCGAGAAGGTCGCGACTCGGGACGCGCCACCGACACGGGGCCCCGTCCCGCCGCGCCCCCCGCTGCTTTTCTTCCCCCGCCCCGCGGGGATCAGGGAAGGAACTTCCTCTCCTTCGCCGCCCGCTCCAGCTCCTCGCGGTGCTCGGGCGCCGCGATCGAGATCAGCGCCTCGGTCCGCTGCCTCAGGTTCTTCCCGAAGATGTGCGCGACGCCGTGCTCCGTGATGATGTAGTGGACGTCCGCCCGCGACGTGACCACCCCCGCCCCCGGCTTCAGCTCGGGAACGATCCGCGAGAAGCTCTTCGCCGTCGAGGGGAGCGCGATGATCGGCTTCCCCCCCTTCGAACGCGCGGCGCCGCGGATGAAGTCCACCTGCCCCCCGAAGCCGGAGTAGATCCGCGCGCCGATCGAGTCCGAGCAGACCTGGCCGGTCAGGTCCACCTCGATCGCCGAGTTGATCGCGATGAAGTTGTCGTGCTGGCCGATGACGAACGGATCGTTGACGTGCTCGACGGGGTGCGCCTCGATCAGCGGGTTGTTGTCGAGGAAGTCGTAGAGGATCTTCGAGCCCAGCGCGAACGTGATGACCGCCTTGCCGGGATGGATCGACTTCGCGGAGCCGGTGACGATGCCGCGCTCGATGGCGCGCATCGCCCCGTCCGAGAGCATCTCGGTGTGGATGCCGAGGTCCCGCAGGCCGTCGAGCATCTCGTACACCGTGTCGGGGATGCCGCCGATGCCCATCTGGAGCGTCGCCTCGTCGGTGATCAGCGCCCGGATGTGCTCGCCGATCCGGCGCTCGACCTCCGTCGGCGGCTTCGGCACGAGCTGCGGCAGCGGCTCGTGCGCCTCGACGATCCGGTCCACCCGGTTGACGTGGATGAACGAGTCGCCGAGGACCCTGGGCATGTTCTCGTTGACCTGCGCGATGACCCTCCGGGCGCTCCGGCAGGCCGCGCGCGCCGCCATGACCTCGACGCCGAAGCTCATGAACCCGTGCTCGTCCGGCGTCGAGACCTGGACCATGGCGACGTCGAGCGGGATGATCCTCTCGTAGAACAGCCTCGGGATCTGGTGCAGGAACACCGGCACGTAGTCGGCGCGGCCGTCGTTGACGGCGTCGCGGTCGGCCGGGCCGACGAAGAGCGAGTTGTGCCGGAAGTGGCCCGCCATCTCCGGCCGGCTCAGCGGGTCCTCGCCGAGCAGGAGCACGTGCACGAGCTGGACGTTCTGGAGATCGAGGTACCGCTCCGCCAGGGCGTTGACCAGGGCGCGGGGGATCGCGGCGTTCCCTCCGTAGTAGACGCGGTTCCGGCTCTCGACGAGCCGGACCGCCTCCTCGGCGGTCGAGAGCTTCTTCTTGTAGTCGTCGAGCCACTGCATGACGGTTCTCCCGGCGCTCTCAGCCTTCGAGGACGTCCTCGAGCCTCGCTCGAGGGACCCCGAGGGCCTGCGCGGCCACGTCGTGCAGCACGTGGCCCCGATACAGACAGATGCCGCGCGCGAGCCCAGGATCCTCGCGGAGGGCCGCGTCGAGCCCGCGCATCGCGATCCGCTCGAGGAAGGGGACGGAGGCCAGCGTCAGGGCTCGGGAGGCGGTCCGTGGCGCGTTGGCGGTCATGTTGGGCACGCAGAAGTGCGTGACGCCGTGGACCTTGTACGTGGGGTTGTCCAGGGTCGTGGGCCGGCTCGTCTCGACGCATCCGCCCTCGTCGACGGCCAGGTCGAGGATCACCGAGCCCTGCTTCATCCGCCGGACGAGGTCCTCCGAGACGAGGAACGGGGCCCGCCCGCCGGGAACGGTCGCCGCCGTGATGAGCGCGTCCGCGATCGGGATGAAGCGGCGGAAGCACTTGGCCGAGGCGACCGCCGTCACGGCGTGCCCGCAGCCGTGCTCCAGCGCCCTCCGGAGGCGCGCCATGTCGGCGTCGAGCACGATCACGTGCGCGTTGAGGGCGAGGGCGACCCGGGCCGCCGACCACCCGACCGCGCCCGCTCCCAGGATGACGACCGTGGCCGGCGCGACGCCGGGGACGTTTCCGAGGATGATCCCGCGCCCGCCCGCCTCGAACTGCAGGAGGTGCGCCGCCCACTGGACCGCCATCCGTCCCGCGATCTCGGACAGCGCGCGCCGCACCGGGTGGGCTCCCTGGTCGTCCTCGACCTGCTCCCAGCCGAGGAGCGTCACCTTCCGGTCCACGAGCGCCCGGAGCGCCTCGCGAGGCATCACCGCGACGTGCATGAACCCCGAGATCGCGGCGCCCGGCCGGGTCATCCGCGCCTCCTCCTCGGTCACGGTCCCGACCTTGCACACGAGGTCCGGGCGGCCGTAGATCTCATCGCGGTCGTGGACGATCGCCGCCCCCGCCTCGACGTAGTTCTGCTCGGTGAAGTGGCCCTCGCATCCCGCGTCGTGCTGCACGAAGACCTCGGCGCCGAGGCCCCGGAGCCGCGACACGCCGAGGGGGGTCAGCCCGACGCGATGCTCGTGGCGGTGCGTTTCGTACGGGATGCCGATGCGCATGGTCTCGCTCCCCTGGCCGGCGTCGCGGGAGGATTCCGGCGGCGCGCGGCGGATCCGCGCCGGAGCCGGATCACGACCCGTCCGCGGGACGCGGGCGCATGTCCGGCGCGTCGGCGCGCGGTCAGAACTTCCAGCCGGCGACGATCTTCGCGTCGTGGACGTCCCCGAAGCCGAGCTGGAGCTCGAACAGCATCCGGGCGCCGGCGCCCAGCGGGAACTCGAAGCCTCCGACCGCGTCGAAGCCGAACTCCGTGTCCCCGTCCGACCGGTCGTCGTCGAAGCCGTTGTCGTCGTGATCGAAGTAGACGATCGCGAGCTGGCCCCCGGCGTAAGGCTGGAACCGCCCCTGCTTGCCGAAGTAGTAGGCGACGAGCACGTTCCCGGACAGCGACTTCCAGTCGTCGCCGAACCCGATCTCGAAATTCGGCTGCCACCTCACGTTCCGCGCGATCTCCCCCATGTCGAGGTGGACGCCCACGACGATCTGGTCCGGATCGTCGGTCGCCCCCACGCGGGGGCCCCAGCCCTGGAACCCGGTGTCCGCCGCCGACGCCGCGCCGAAGGCCGCAAGGGCCAGTACCGTCATCGCGATCCGGAACGCTGCGCTTCTCGTCATCCTCGATCCTCCTGTGTCTTCAACGTCTTGGAAAGGGTACCACGGCGCCCGAAAATCGGGGACGGCAACCGCATTCCAGGGTCTTCCGAGGAAGCGAGGCCTGCGAACGCTCGAGATACGGGTGCTGTCCCCGAGGTGGAAACGTTTCCGTCGATGTCCTACCCTGACTCCCCAGGAAAGGCAGGGTTCCCGTGAAGCCAAGGTACGCGGATCTCGACCGGCTGCGCGCGAAGCTCCAGGCCGGCGGCGGCCCCGAGCGGCTCGAGCGGCAGCGCCGCCAGGGGAAGCTCACGGCCCGGGAGCGGCTCGCGCTCCTCTTCGATCCCGACAGCTTCGTCGAGTTCGGGCTCTGGGTGAAGCACCGCTGCCCCGAGCTCGCGGGGAAGGAGTTCCCGGCGGACGGCGTCGTGACCGGCAAGGGGGTCGTGGACGGCCGTCCGGTCTTCGCGTTCTCGCAGGACTTCACCGTCGGAGGCGGGGCGGCCGGGGCCCGCCACGCGGCGAAGATCGTCGAGTGCTACCGGACCGCGCTCAAGTGCGGGACGCCCGTGGTCGGCGTCAACGACGGCGGCGGGGCGCGCATCCAGGAGGGGGTCGAGGCGCTCGCGGGGTACGGGCAGATCTTCTACCACAACACGCTCCTCTCGGGCGTCGTGCCGCAGATCTCGGTCCTCGCGGGTCCCTGCGCCGGAGGGGCGGCGTACTCCCCCGTCCTGACCGACTTCGTGATCATGGTCCGGAACACGGCGCACATGTTCATCGCCGGTCCCGAGGTGATCCGCGCGGCGACCGGAGAGGAGATCAGCGAGGAGGCGCTCGGCGGCGCGGAGGCGCACGCCTCCGTCGCCGGGACCGTCCACTTCACCGCCGCGGACGACGCGGAGGCGATGGCGCTCGTGAAGGCGGTCCTGTCGTACCTCCCGCAGAACAACCTCGAGTCCCCGCCCGACCGCCCGTTCCCCGACCCGATCGCCGACGATCCCGCGGCGGACGACTGCATCCCCGAGGACCCACGCCGGCCGTACGACGTCCGGGAGGTCGTCGCGCGGCTCGCGGACCCGGAGTCGTTCCTCGAGGTCCACGCCGACTTCGCCCGGAACGTCGTCGTCGGCTTCGCGCGGCTGGGCGGGATGGTCGTGGGGATGGTCGCGAACCAGCCGTCGGTCCTCGCCGGGGCGCTCGACATCGACGCCTCCGCCAAGGCGGCCCGGTTCATCCGCACCTGCAACGTGTTCAGCATCCCGCTGGTCACGCTCGTGGACGTCCCGGGCTTCCTCCCCGGAGTGGCCCAGGAGCACGGCGGGATCATCCGGCACGGCGCGAAGATGCTGTTCGCCTACTCCGCCTCGACGGTCCCGAAGCTGACCGTGATCCTGCGCAAGGCGTACGGGGGCGCCTACCTGGCGATGTGCTCGAAGGACCTGGGCGCCGACTCGGTCCTCGCGTGGCCGACGGCGGAGATCGCGGTCATGGGGCCCGAGGGGGCCGCGCGCGTGCTGTACCGGCGCGAGATCGAGGCCGCCGCGGACCCCGCCGCGGCCCTCGAGGAGAGGATCGCGGAGTACCGGAAGCTCCACGCGAACCCGTTCCGCGCCGCGGAGGCGTTCCACGTGGACGACGTCATCCGCCCCTCGTGGACCCGCCGCCTCCTGATCGAGCGTCTCGGGGTCCTGCGCTCCAAGCGAGACCTCAGGCCGCAGAAGAAGCACGGCAACATGCCGCTCTGAGATCCCGTGGAAACGATCCTCGTCGCCGCCGCCGTCCTCGTCATCGTCATGACGGGCATGGCCTTCCTCGCGGCCCTGTTCGTCGGCCTGCGCGCGGCGGCGGGCCGGATCGAGCGCCGGAGGGTTCCGGCGCCCGAGGGGATCGACGCCGAGACGCTCGCGGTCCTCGCCGCCGCGGCCCGCGAGGCGATCGGGACGCCGGTCGTCCTGCACCGGATCCACGTCCACCGGGAGGCGGGCGCGGAGAGCTGGTCGCGCGCGGGCCGCATGGACATCATGATCTCCCACCGCATGGAGCCGAAGCGATGAAGAGACTCCGGATCGAGGTCAACGGGAAGGCGTACGACGTCGTCGTCCAGGTGCTCGAGGACGACGAGCAGACCGTGTCGGGCGCGAACCCGCTCTCGCCGCTCCCGATGCCCCCCCGCCCCAGGACGCCGGCGCCGGCGGTCGCGCCCCCGGCGCGCCCCGCCGGGACGCCGATCCAGGCCGACCCGAACGCCATCCTCGCGCCGATCGCCGGGACCGTGCAGAAGGTGTTCGTCGAGGCCGGCAAGAAGGTCGAGGCCAAGTCCCCGGTCGTGCTGATCGACGCGATGAAG
The DNA here is from genome assembly GCA_964590285.1 of uncultured Acidobacteriota bacterium. Classification (GTDB taxonomy): domain Bacteria; phylum Acidobacteriota; class Polarisedimenticolia; order Polarisedimenticolales; family JAIQFR01; genus CALMJU01. The sequence continues at coordinate 8,309 of CAZPWK010000011.1, forward strand.
ATGGACACGTACATCTACGCCCCGCGCGGAGGCGTCATCGCGGAGGTCTGCGTGGCCCCGGGCGACGCCGTCCAGGTCGGCGACCGCCTGATCCGCTTCGAAGCGGAGGGATGACGTGGTCGAGTTCCTGCAGGCCACCGGCTTCGCGAACCTCGCCTGGCAGCATCTCGTGATGATCGGCGTGGCGGCGCTCCTCCTGTGGCTCGCGATCGTGAAGGGGTTCGAGCCGCTGCTCCTGGTCCCGATCGGCTTCGGGGCGCTCCTCGCGAACCTGCCGCTGAACGGCCTCACGATGCCGCCGCACGGGGACGAGATCGGAGGCCTGTTCCACTACCTCCTGTACGGCGTCCGCCTCGAGATCTTCCCCCCGCTCATCTTCCTCGGCCTCGGCGCGCTGACCGACTTCGGCCCCCTGCTCTCCAACCCGAAGACGCTCCTGCTCGGGGGCGCCGCGCAGCTCGGCGTCGCCGGGGCGTTCCTCGGCGCCTACTGGCTCGGCTTCACGCCGGCCGAGGCGGCCTCCATCGGGATCATCGGCGGGGCCGACGGGCCGACCTCGATCTATCTGACGATGAAGCTGGCCCCCCATCTCCTGGGGCCGATCGCCGTGTCCGCGTACTCCTACATGGCGCTGGTGCCCCTGATCCAGCCGCCGATCATGCGGCTCCTGACGACGAAGGAGGAGCGCAGGATCCGGATGGAGGGGAGCTTCGACGTCCCCCGCTGGCTCCGGATCGCGTTCCCGGTCGTCGTCACCGTGGCGGGCGCGATGCTCGTCCCGGCGGCGACGGCGCTGATCGGCCTCCTGATGTTCGGCAACCTCCTCCGGGAGTGCGGCGTCACCGAGCGGCTGACCCGCTCGGCGCAGAACGAGATGATCAACGTCATCACGATCCTCCTCGGCCTCTCGGTGGGCGTCACGATGTCGGGCGAGAGCTTCCTGACGTGGGGCACGATCAAGATCCTGATCCTCGGATCGGTCGCCTTCGCCCTCTCGACCGCCGGCGGCGTCCTCCTCGGCAAGGCGATGGCGCGCCTCCCGGGGAGCCCGGTGAACCCGCTGATCGGCGCCGCGGGAGTGTCGGCCGTGCCGATGGCGGCCCGGGTCGTCCACAACGTCGGGCAGGAAGAGGACCCCGACAACTACCTTCTGATGCACGCCATGGGGCCGAACGTGGCGGGCGTCATCGGCACGGCCGTCGCCGCGGGAGCGCTGCTGTCGCTCCTCGGCTGACGGCGAAGGCCGGGCGAGCCGGCCGGGGTGGCGGACCATGAGCCTCGCGACGGCACCTGGCAGAAGACACAGGATCCTCGTCGGCAAGCCGGGCCTCGACGGGCACGACCGCGGCGCGAAGTACGTCGCCAGGGTGCTCCGGGACGCGGGCTACGAGGTGATCTACACGGGGATCCGCCGCACGCCGGAGCAGATCGTCGAGTCGGCGCTCCAGGAGGACGTCGCCATGATCGGCCTCTCTCTCCTCTCGGGCGCGCACAACGTCCTGTTCGCCCGCGTCCTCGAGCTCCTCGCGGAGAGGGGGGCCTCGGACATCCTCGTGTTCGGCGGCGGCACGATCCCTCCCGAGGACGTCCCCGGTCTCGAGGCGATGGGCGTCGCCGCCGTGTTCGGCCCCGGAACTCCCGCGAAGACGATCCTCGAGACGCTCGACCGCCTTCTCGCCGGGCGCGCGTGAGGCGGGACGGAGGCCCCATGTCGGATCCCTCGGAGAGGATCAAGAAGGCACGGAAGGCGTACGACGAGGCCGCCCGCAAGACCTGCGAGCGGTTCCCGGAGAGGAGCCCGCGCTTCGTCACCGCCTCGGGGCGCGAGGTGGAGCGCCTCTACGTCCCGGAGCCCGGCTCGCTCGAGTCGTACTGCGAGAAGATCGGCTTCCCGGGCGAGTACCCGTTCACGCGCGGCGTCCAGCCGACGATGTACCGGGGGCGCTTCTGGACGATGCGGCAGTACGCCGGGTTCGCGACCGCCGAGGAGTCGAACCGGCGCTACAAGTACCTGCTGGAGCAGGGCACGACCGGCCTCTCGGTGGCGTTCGACCTCCCGACCCAGATCGGGTACGACTCGGACGCCCCGGAGTCCCTGGGCGAGGTCGGGAAGGTCGGCGTGGCGGTGGACACGCTCGCCGACATGGAGACGCTCTTCGACGGGATCCCCCTCGATCGGGTCAGCACGTCCATGACGATCAACTCGACGGCCGCCGTCCTCCTCGCGATGTACGTCGCGGTGGCGGAGAAGCAGGGGGTCCCGGCGGCGAAGCTCGAGGGGACGATCCAGAACGACGTGCTCAAGGAGTACGTGGCGCGCGGGACCTACGTCTTCCCGCCCAAGCCGTCCCTGCGCATCGTCGCCGACCTCTTCGCCTTCTGCACGAGGACCGTGCCGAAGTGGAACTCGATCTCGATCAGCGGCTACCACATCCGCGAGGCCGGCGCGACCGCCGCGCAGGAGATCGGGTTCACCCTCGCCGACGCGATCTGCTACGTGGAGACCGCGATCGCGGCCGGGCTCGAGGTGGACGACTTCGCCCCCCGCCTCGCCTTCTTCTTCGCGGCCCACACCGACCTGCTCGAGGAGGTGGCGAAGTTCCGCGCGGCGCGGCGCCTCTGGGCGCGCATCATGAAGGAGAGGTTCGGCGCGAAGAACCCGAAGAGCTGGATGCTCCGGTTCCACACGCAGACCGGGGGGGTGACGCTGACCGCCCAGCAGCCGGACAACAACGTCGTGCGCGTCGCGATCCAGGCCCTCGCGGCGGTGCTCGGCGGCACGCAGTCCCTCCACACGAACTCCCGCGACGAGGCCCTCGCCCTCCCCACGGAGGAGTCGGTCACGATCGCGCTCCGGACCCAGCAGATCCTCGCCCACGAGTCGGGGGTGGCGAGCACGGTCGATCCCCTCGCCGGCAGCTACTGCGTCGAGAGCCTGACCGACCGCCTGGAGGAGGAGGCGCTCGGGATCGTCCGCAAGGTGGACGAGATGGGCGGCGTCGTCGCGGCGATCGAGCGCGGATGGATCCAGAGGGAGATCGAGGACTCCGCCTACCGGTACGGGCAGTCGGTCGAGAGCGGCGAGCGGATCGTCGTCGGCGTCAACCGGTTCCGCGCCGAGAGGGAGCCTTCGACCGCGCTCCTCCGCGTGGACGAGTCGGTCGGAAGGAGCCAGATCGAGAAGCTCCGCCGCGTCCGGGCCTCCCGCGACGCCGCGCGGGTCGGGGAGGCGCTCGGCGCGCTCGAGGCCGCGGCGCGCGGGACCGAGAACCTCATGCCGCGGATCCTCGACGCCGTCCGGGAGTACGCCTCGGTCGGCGAGATCTGCGGCGCGCTGCGCCGCGTGTTCGGCGAGTACGTGGAGACCTGTCCCTGAGCGGGCGGGACCGCCCGTTCCCGGAGACCGCCATGATCGAGGCGCGCGCCCTGAACCACGTCGGAATCGCCGTCCGGTCGATCGACTCCTGCCGGGAGTTCTACGAGCGGACGCTCGGCGCCCGGTTCGCGGGGATCGAGACGGTCCCGGAGCAGAAGGTCCGGGTCGCCGTGTTCCTCGTCGGGGCGCCGGGCCACGAGGTGCGGCTCGAGCTCCTGGAGCCGACCGCCGAGGACTCCCCCGTCGCCCGCTTCCTCGAGAAGCGCGGCGAGGGGCTCCACCACCTCGCGTTCGAGGTGGACCGGCTCCCGGAGCGCCTCGAGACGCTCGCGGCCGCGTCGGTCCCGCTCGTGGACCGGACCGCGCGCGGCGGCGCGCACGGGACGAGGATCGCGTTCCTCCACCCCAGGGCGAGCGGCGGCGTCCTCGTGGAGCTCTGCGAGCCCGGGGACTGAGGGCGCGCTCCCGTCAGTCCGGGTCCTCGCCTCCCGACCGCCCGCGCTTCCGAAGCGCCCGCCTCCGCTTCTCCTCGAGCCGCCGCTCCCTCTCGGCGGCGGGGACCGCCGTCGGCCTCCTCGGCGTCTCGGGCCGGAGCGCCTCCCGCAGGAGCCCGACGAGCCGCTCGAGGGCGAGGACGCGGTTCGCGAACTGGCTCCGGCGCCGCCGCGACACCACCCGGACGGTCCCGTCCGAGGAGACGCGCGCTCCGAGGCGCCGCCGCATCCGCGCCTTCTGGGCCGGCGTCAGGGTCGGCGAGCCCTCGAGGTCGAAGCGGAGCGTGACCCGCGTCGCGACCTTGTTGACGTGCTGCCCGCCGGGGCCTCCGCTCCGCGAGGCCGAGAAGCGGACCTCGTCGTCGCCGATCGCGACGCCGGGAGCGATCTCGATCATCCGCGCTTCCCGGGCGGCACGAACGCGAGGACGACGGCCGCGACGCCCGCGAGAGCTGCGCCGATCCCGAAGGCGACCTCCGGCCCGGCGGCGCTCCAGACCGCGCCGAAGACGAGGCTCGCCGGCAGCGCCGCGAGCCCCACCGCCCCGTGGTAGACGCCGTACGCGGTCCCGAGCCGGTCGCTTGCGACGAAGTCGGCGACCATCGCCTTCTCCGCCCCCTCGGTCATCCCGTAGTAGAACCCGTACGCGACGAACAGGGCGCAGAACCCCTCGACCGTCGAGACGCGCGCCATGCCGAGGTAGACGATCGCGTAGAACGCCCATCCGGTCAGGATCACGCCGCGGCGGCCGAAGCGGTCCGACAGCCACCCGCCCGGAAGGCTGAAGGCCATCTTCGAAAGATGCAGCGCGAGCCAGAGCGCCATCGCGCCGCCCATGCCGATCCCGAAGCGGGTCTGGCCGTAGAGCAGGAGGAACAGGTCGGAGCTGTTCCCGAGGGCGAAGATCGTCACCGAGGCGACGTAGGCGTGGAACCGCCCGGGGAAACGCCCGCCGTCGCCCCGTCGCGACCCCGCCTTCCCCGCCGCCGGGGACGGCGACTCCCGCACGAAGGCGAGGAGCGCGGCCATGACGAGGATCCCCGGCAGGAGCGAGATCGCGAAGACCCGCCGGAGCGCCGCCATCGCCTCCGGCCCCGCCGCCCCGGAGGGCGCCCCCCAGATCGCGCCGCCGAGCCAGGCCCAGAGGAGCCCCGCCGCCGCGAGCGGGCCGAGCACGGCGCCGGCGTGGTCCATCGCCCGGTGGAAGCTGAAGGCGAGGCCGCGGACCCCGGCGTCCACCGAGTCGGCGAGGAGCGCGTCGCGCGGCGAGGTCCGGATCCCCTTGCCGACGCGGTCGGCGAAGCGGAGGACCACGACGTGCCAGGCCGCCCCGGCCAGAGCGTTCAGCGGGCGGCAGACGGTCGAGAGGCCGTAGCCGACGACGACCAGCAGCTTGCGGCGGCCGAGCGCGTCGCTCAGCCGCCCCGAGACGAGCTTCAGCAGGCTCGCGGTCGTCTCGGCGATCCCCTCCATCAGGCCGACCCAGAGCGCCGCCCCCCCGACCGGCGCGAGGCCGAGCACGAAGGTCGGCAGGAGCGGATAGACCATCTCGCTCGACAGGTCGGTGAGGAAGCTGACGATCCCGACCGCGAGCACGTTCCCCCGGAGGGCCGAGCGCCAGGACGGCCGGGACGGATCGCTCGTTCGGCTCATGGGGACCGATCGTACATCGGGTCGGCGGGCGCGTCAGCGTCAGCGGAACTGCACGACGCCCCGCTCGTGGAGGCGCTTCAGGCCGCGCAGGACGTCGAGCTCGCGAAGCGGCGCGACCCAGAGGATCGACCGCACGTCGTTCTTGCCGTCGACGACCGTCAGCAGGTAGCACTCCAGCGGAGACAGCCCCTCGCGGGAACGGTGCTGGGCGGGCACGGCGACGTACGGGACCTTCGTGGGCCCGACGACGCGCAGCGCCGCCTCGCGGCACGCCGCCTCGGCCTTCCCGATCAGCGCGCGCAGCGACGGCTCGCCCGGGTGGTCGCGATAGGCCGCCGACAGGGTTTCGAGCGCGGACTCCGGATCGCCGCCGGCGAGCTTCTCGAGGGCGTCGGAGATCCTTGCGGGAACGCCGAGGGCCGGGCCGGGCGCGGTCTTCGGCGGGGCGGCCGGCGCCGCGGGAGCCTCCCCGACCGCGATCAGCCCCCCGCGCATCAGCTGGTGGAGGAACCGGAGAGCGACGAACTCGGTCGCGTGCGCGTGGAGGAGGATCTCGGCGAGCGACCGCTTCCCGTCGATCGAGTCGAAGATCTCGCGCGCGGCGCGGACCTGCGCGACCTCGGGGGGAAGCGCCCGTCCGGTGCGGCGGAGGACGAGCGCCCGGTCTGGGAAGACCCCGCGGAGCCTCCGCATCTCGTCGAAGCGCTTGAGGCCGTGGAGGAGAACGTCCTCGACGAGAAGATCCACCTCGATCCCGTACGGGTCGGGAGGCGTCTCGTCCTCGAAGCGGAACGAGGCGTCCGGCCAGTCGAACAGGCCGAAGATCGTCTCCTCGGCCTTCGCCGCGATCTGCGCCTTGAGCTCGGAGGCGGTCAGCACCCCCTTCTCGACGAGGATCTTGCCCAGGCTCTCCCCGGTCGCGTGCTGGGCCGCCAGCCCCTCCCGGAGCTCTTCCGTCGTGATCTTCCCGCGGGAGAGGAGGAACTGGCCGAGGAGCGTCGGGGGGTCGTCGGAGGAGCAGGACGTCAGCCGCCCCTTGCGGAAGTGGATCCGCTTCCGGACGCCGTCGCGCTCGAGCTCGAGCGTCCCGGTCTTGCTCGAGCCTCCCGCCCACTGGAGGAGATCCGTGAGGGACATGCTCGCGAGGTTGCCGAAGACGGCCATGGGTCTCCTCTCGTCAGGATAAAAGGTATTTCCTCGTTCGCGGTCGTCAACTGGGCGCCGTCCCGCCCCGCGGCGCGGCGTGCCACAATGGGGCGTGTTCTCCCGGCGCGTCCCCTCCGATCTCCGCCCGAACGCCCTCGCCGAGCGCGGGCGGCGGGTCCCGGCCGCGTACGATCTGACGGTTTCGAACCCGACGGCGTGCGGGCTCCCGTATCCGGGGACCCTCCTCGCCCCGCTCTCCCGCCCCTCGGGGCTCCGCTACCGTCCCGATCCCAGGGGGATCGAGGCCGCGAGGAGCGCCGTCGCCGCCGACTCCCTGCGGCACGGGGCCCGGATCGACCCGGGCCGAGTCGTCCTGACCGCGTCCTCGAGCGAAGCATACTCCTTCCTATTCAAGCTCCTTTGCGACCCGGGGGACGCGGTCCTCGTCCCCGTTCCCTCGTACCCGCTGTTCGAGCACCTGGCCTCTCTCGACGGGGTGCGCGCGATCCCCTACCTCCTCGACCCCGCCGACGGCTTCCGCCCCGCGATCGAGGACCCGCTCCCGGACCGGGTGCGCGCCGTGATCGCGGTCCACCCGAACAACCCGACCGGGTCGTTCGTGGACGCCGCGGGGGCGGAGCGGATCGCCTCGGCCTGCCGGAGCACGGGGGCGGCGCGGATCGTGGACGAGGTGTTCCTCGACTACCCGCTCTCCCGCCTCGATCCCCCCTCGACGTTCGCGGCGGAGACGGACGTCTTGACCTTCGTCCTGGGCGGCCTCTCGAAGTCGGTCGGCCTGCCGCAGCTGAAGCTTTCCTGGATCGTCGCCTCGGGCCCCGGACCCCGGGTCGAGGAGGCCCTGCACCGGCTCGAGTTCGTCGCGGACAGCTACCTCTCCGTCGCGACCCCCGTGCAGCTCGCCCTGCCGCACCTCCTCTCCGAGGGGCGCTCGGTGCGCCGCGCGATCCGAGAGCGTTGCCTCGCGAACCTCGGCGTCCTGACGGAGGCCGTCTCGGCGGTCCCCGCACTCGCCGCGCCGGCGCCCGAGGGGGGATGGAGCGCCCTCGTCCGGTTTCCCGCGGTCGTCTCGGAGGAGCGCCTCGCCCTCGATCTCCTCGAGAAGGACGGCGTCGCGGTCCACCCCGGTTACTTCTTCGACTTCCCCTCGGAAGGGTGGCTCGTCGTCAGCCTCCTCCCCGAGCCGGAGACGTTCGCCGAAGGGGTGAGCCGCCTCGTCGCGAGGATCGTCTCGCACCTCGACGGCGCCGGACCGGACGGTCCCCCCCCTTCCCCGTCCGCCGGCATTTGACAGCGGTCCGGCGGCTGTGGTGTCCTATCGCTCCCGCCGGGCCCGTCCCGGGTCCCGGCGGGTCGTTGCGACCGGGGGGGTCGGGCACCTCACATGAACCTGGAATTTCTCGCGCGCCTCCAGTTCGCCCTGACCGTGGGCTTCCATTACATCTTCCCGCAGCTCTCGATCGGGCTCGGGGTCGTCCTCGTGGTCCTCGAGGCGCTCCACCTGCGCACCGGGAAGCCGGTCTACCTCCAGGCGACGAAGTTCTGGGCGAAGGTCTTCGCCCTGACCTTCGCCCTGGGCGTCGCGACCGGGATCGTGATGGAGTTCGAGTTCGGCACGAACTGGGCCGCCTACTCGCGCTTCGTCGGCGACGTCTTCGGAAGCGCGCTCGCCGCCGAGGGGATCTTCGCCTTCTTCCTCGAGTCCGGCTTCCTGGCGATCCTGCTGTTCGGCTGGAACCGGGTCGGGCCGAAGACCCACTTCTTCTCGACCGTCATGGTCTGCCTCGGCGCGCACCTGAGCGCCGTCTGGATCGTCGTCGCCAACTCCTGGATGCAGACGCCGGCCGGATACCACCTGGTCGGCGAGGCCGGGAGCCGCCGCGCCGAGATCACCGACTTCTGGGCCCTCGTCTTCAACCCCTCGACCGTGGACCGGCTGACCCACACCCTCGTCGGCGCCTGGCAGGCGGGGGCGTTCCTCGTCGTCGCGGTCGCCGCCTGGTATGCGCTGAAGGGGAGGCACGCCGACTTCGCCCGAGTCTCGATGCGGGTCGGCCTGGTCTTCGCGGTCGTATCCTCTCTTCTTTCCCTCGCCACGGGCGACATGAGCGCCAAGGGGGTCGCGCGGAACCAGCCGGCGAAGCTCGCGGCCTTCGAGGGGGTGTACCCCGACGGCGAGCCGGGCGCGCTGACCGTCCTCGGCTGGGTGGACGAGAAGAACGAGCGGGTGATCGGGATCCAGCTCCCCGGGATGCTGAGCTGGATGGCGCACGGCGACGCCTCGGCCCCGGTGATCGGGCTCCGGGCGTTCCCGCCCGGCGACCGCCCTCCGGTGCAGCTCGTGTTCCAGTCGTTCCACGCGATGGTCGGGATCGGAATGGCGCTGATCGGCCTCTCGCTCCTCGCCGCCTTCCTCGACTGGCGCGGCAAGCTGCTCGGGACCCGCACGATCCTGTGGGCGCTCGTCCTCTCCTCGCTCGGCCCGCAGATCGCCAACCAGCTCGGCTGGATGACGGCCGAGGTCGGGCGCCAGCCCTGGATCGTCTACAACCTGATGCGCACGAGCGAGGGGATCTCGCGCTCGGTCGGCGCGGGCGAGGTCTGGATCTCCCTCGTCGGGTTCGCCCTCGTCTACCTGCTGCTTCTCCTCGTCTTCCTGTTCCTGCTCCGGAAGAAGATCGAGCACGGCCCGCTCGAGAAGGATCTCGCCGCGGGCCGCAACCGGGCGTGACGATGGACCTCCACACGATCTGGTTCCTTCTCGTCGGCGTGCTCCTCACGGGGTACGCGATCCTCGACGGGTTCGACCTCGGCGTCGGGGCGCTCCACCTCCTGGCACGGAAGGACGAGCACCGGCGGATCCTCCTGAACTCGATCGGCCCGGTCTGGGACGGGAACGAGGTGTGGCTCGTGACGGGCGGAGGCGCGCTCTTCGCCGCCTTCCCGATCGTCTACGCCACGGTCTTCTCCGGCTTCTACCTGGCGATGATCCTCCTGCTGTTCGCGCTGATCTTCCGCGCGGTCTCGATCGAGTTCCGGGGGAAGCAGGAATCGCCCCGCTGGCGGAACGGCTGGGACGCCGGCTTCTCCGTCGGGAGCGTCGCCGCGGCCCTGCTCCTCGGCGTCGCCTTCGGGAACGTCCTCGAGGGGATCCCGCTCGATCCGGCCGGAGAGTTCGTCGGCTCGTTCTTCACCCTGCTGCAGCCCTACGCGCTCCTGATCGGCGTGACGACGGTCGCGCTGTTCACGATGCACGGCGCCCTCTACCTGACGCTCAAGACCGAGGGGGAGCTCCAGGCGGCGGTGCGCGGCTGGGCGAGGAACGCGATCGTCGCCTTCTCCGTATGCTACGTGGCGCCGACCGTCGTGACGATCCTCCACGTCCCGCGGATGTGGGAGGGGATCGCGTCGCGCCCGCTCCTCTTCGTCGTGCCGGTCCTGACCCTCCTGGCGGTCGTCTGCATCCCGCGCGCGGCGCTCCTCGGCAAGGACGGGCGGGCGTTCGCGGCCTCGTGCGTCGCGATCGCCGGCCTCCTGGCGACCGCGGGGATCGGGATGTACCCGAATCTCGTCGCCGCGACGAATCCGGCGCGAGCACTGACGATCCACAACGCCGCCTCGTCGCCGAAGACGCTGACGATCATGCTGATCATCGCCGGGATCGGGATGCCGCTCGTCCTCGCCTACACGATCGGCATCTACCGGACGTTCCGCGGGAAGGTCAAGCTCGACTCGACCTCGTACTGACCGCCCGGCGCGTCAGAGCCTCGACCGCACGATCGCCGCGACCTCCTCGTCCGAGAGCTCGACCGGGTTCGTCCGCATGCTCGCCCCGCGGCAGCCGGCGACGATCCGCGGCAGGTCGGCCTCGGCCACCCCGAACGAGCCGAGCCGCGGAAGGCGGAGCCGCTCCGTCCACCGGCCGAGGAGCTCGACGAGGTCCTCGCCGCGCGCGGGCCGCCCCGAGAGGATCTCCGCCGCCCTCGCGTACTTCGCGAGCGCGGGGCTTCCCGGCGCTCTCGCCCCGAGGGCCCGGAGGTTCGCCTCGGTCGCGGCCGCGACGAGCGTGCCGCACACGACCCCGTGCGCGATCGGGAAGAGCGACCCGAGCGGCGGCGAGAGGCCGTGGACGGCGCCGAGCCCCGCCTGCGCGAGGGCGATCCCGGAGAGAAGCGACGCCCACGCCATCCGCTCCCGCGCCGCGCGCGGGTCCCCCGTCCCCTCGAACCAGGGGAGGAGCCCGTCGCGCGCCGCGAGGAGCCCGCTCTCGGCGAGCGCGTCGGAGAAGGGGTTCGCCCGGATCGAGACGTACGCCTCGAGAAGCTGCGTCAGCGCGTCCATCCCGTCCGCCGCGATCAGCTCCGGAGGACAGCCCTCGAGGAGATCGGGGTCCACGACCGCCCACCGGGGAACGAGCGCCTCGTGGCGGAAGCTCCGCTTGTACCCGGCGCTTCCCCGCTCGCCGAGGACGGCGTTCCTCGTCGCCTCGGTCCCCGTCCCCGCCGTCGTCGGCGCCGCGACGAACGGCACCGCCGGCCCCTCGTACGGGATCCCCCGCCCGACCCCCTCGAGGTGGTCCATCACGGATCGGCCGGTCCGGAGCAGGCCCGCGACCGCCTTCGCGGCGTCGAGGGCGCTCCCCCCTCCGACCCCGAGGACGACCTCGATCGGATCCCGGCGGAACCGCGCGACGCACGCGTCCACGACCGCGGGCGACGGCTCCCCCTCGACCCGTGCCCGCTCCCACGAGACGCCGGCCTCCGCGAGCCCCGCCTCGAGGGCCCCGAGGCGCCCGGTCCCGTCGAGCGACCGCGCTCCCGTGACGAGGAGCGCGCGGCGCCCGAAGCGGGAAACGATCTCCGGCGCCCGCGCCAGCGCTCCCTCGCCGAACACGATCGCGGGAAAGCCCGAGACCTCGAACGGAGCGCTCATTCCGCCGGCCCCTCCGGCGCGATCAGCCGGTACGGCTTCCCCTCGCGCGGCGAGGCCATCCACCCCTCGACCGCATCGCGCCAGGCGAGGTAGTGCGGCGTCTTCTTGTGCAGGGCGACGTCCTCGTCCGACCGGAACACCTCGTAGAGGACGAACCGGCAGGGATCCTCGGCCGACTGCAGGACGTCGAAGCGGAGGTTCCCGGCCTCCCGAACCGACCCCGCGTGATTCCTGCGGGTCGCGGCGGCGAACTCCTCGACGTGCTCGGGCTTGACGTGGACGTGGACCAGCGTGACGCGCATCGGGTCCCCCCTTTCGGCCGGACCGCACCATTGTAGGAGCGTCCCCCGCGTTCTGTGCTAGCTTGCGGGTATGAGCGAACCCACCCCGAAAGAGAAGAATTCAAGGATCCGCGCGATCCTGGCGGCCCTCGCCGGCGCGCTCCTCCTCTTCACGATCGCGGGTTTTTTCGTCGCGCCGCCGATCGCGAAGTCCTTCCTCTTGAAGAAGGCCTCGAAGGCCCTCGGACGGGAGGTCTCGGCCGGCAAGGTCCGGATCAACCCGTACACGCTCTCCGCGTCGGTCGCGGACCTGCGCGTCAAGGACGCGGACGGCGAGACGCTCGCCTCCTGGAAGCGCCTCTTCGTGGACTTCGAGATCGTCTCCCTCGTCGGCCGCTCCTGGGTCTTCCGCGAAATCGCCCTCGAGGAGCCGTACGCCCGCCTCGTCATCCTCAAGGACGGAGCCCTGAACGTCTCCGACATCGTCGAGCGCCTGAAAGCGCAAGCGCCTCCGCCTCCGGAGACCCCTCCCGCCGAGCCGAAGGGGTTCCGCGTCGGCGCCCTCGCGATCGAGGGGGCCCGCTTCGAGTTCCGCGACCTCTCGCGGACCGAGCCGTTCGCGACCGTCCTGGGCCCCTGGCGCCTCCGCCTCGAGGAGTTCAGCACCGAGCCCGGAAGCCGCAGCCCGTACACCTTCGCCGGCTCGACCGAGGCGGGCGAGCGGTTCGCCTGGAACGGGACCTTCGGCCTCTCCCCGCTCCGCTCCTCGGGGGAGATCTCGTTCGAGGGGCTCGAGATCCCGCGCTACGCGCCCTACTACGCCGACACCCTTCCCTTCCGGATCCGCGACGGGAAGGCGTGGCTGACCTCCGGGTACGCCTTCGAGTGGGGGAAGGAGACGCGCGTCCTCGCCCTCGAGAACGCCGGCCTGCGCCTCGAGTCGCTCGACGTCACCGCAAAGGGAAGCGACGAATCGGTCGTCACGGTCCCGAAGTTCGAGATCGAGCAGGCGAAGGTGGACCTCCTGACCGGCGCGGCGGCCCTCGGCCCGATCCAAACCTCGGGCGCGACGATCCTCGTCCGGAAAGATACCGACGGGAAGATCGGCATCGCCGAGATGCTGGCGCCGCTCTTCTCGGAGCCGGGCACCGCCCCGTTCACGACCGGCCCGATCTCGGTCCGGGGCGCCACGATCCGCCTCGAGGACCGGGGCGCGCCGAGGCCGGTCGAGATCACCCTCTCGGACCTGGCGATCGAAGCGAAGGGGTACGACGCCGCGCCGGGCGCAGAGCTCGACTTCACCTCCTCCTTCTCCTGGACCGAGAGCGGCAAGGTCCGCCTCGAGGGGAAGGCGTCCTCCTCCTTCGACCGCGCCGAGATCGCCGTCGCGGCGGACGAGGTCGCCCTCCGCCCGATCGCCCCGTACGTCGAGCCGCACCTCGACCTCTTCGTCACGGAAGGGAAGCTCGGCGCCGAGGGGACGCTGTCCTTCGACTTCGCGCAGACCCCGTCCCTTTTCGCCTACGAGGGGACGCTTAAGGCCGACGGCGTCGCCTCGATCGACGCCGCCTACCGCGAGGACCTGGTCCGCGGCGCCTCGTTCCGGCTCGCCCCGGTGAAGTTCCGCCTCGACCCCCTCCTCCTCGAGATCGGCGAGATCGACGCGACGCGCCCGTTCCTCCGCTGGATCGTCAACGAGGACGGCACGAACAACATCCTGCGGGTGTTCAAGACTCCGAAAGAGGGCACCGCAGAGGACCCGCAAGGCGCGGCGCAACCGTCCTCGGAAGCTCCCGCCGCCAGGATCGCGATCGGCGCCTTCAAGATCCGCGAGGGGAGGCTCGACTTCACCGACCGCCTGGTGAAGCCGTCCGTCGCCCTCTCGATCGGCAACCTCGAAGGCTCGATCTCCGGCCTCTCCTCGGACGAGCTGACCCGCGCGGACGTCAGCCTCGCGGGCAAGGTGGACGGCTACGCCCCCTTCGGCGTCACGGGGACGATCAACCCGCTGATCGAGAACGAGTCCACCGACCTCGCGATCCGCGCCGACGGGATCGAGCTGACGACGCTCTCCCCCTACTCCGGGAAGTACCTCGGCTACGGCATCCGCAAGGGGAAGCTCGCCCTCGACCTCGGCTACAGGATCGAGAACCGGAAGCTCGACTCGCGGAACGTCGTCACGATCGACCAGCTCGAGCTCGGCGACAAGACCGAGAGCGAGGACGCGATCAAGATCCCCGTCAAGCTCGCGATCGCCCTCCTCAAGGACCGCGACGGCCGCATCGTCCTCGACGTCCCGGTGGAAGGCGACCTCGGCGACCCCGAGTTCAAGATGGGGCGCGTCATCTGGCGCGCCGTCCGCACGGTGCTGACCAAGATCGTCACCTCTCCTTTCACCCTCCTCGCCAATGCGTTCGGCGGAAAGGAAGAGGAGCTCTCCCGCTTCGACTTCGCCCCAGGCGAGACGAGCGTGAGACCCGAGGGCGCGAAGCGCCTCGACCCGATCGTCCACGCCCTCCACGAGCGCCCCGGCCTCTCCCTCGACATCGCCGGAATCTGGGACGAGGCCGCCGACACTGCCGCCCTGAAGCGCTCCCGCCTCGACCGGATGGTCCGCGACGCCAAGTGGGCCGCCCTCCGCTCGACCGACCCGACCCTGACCTCCCCCGACGCCGTCACCGTCACCGCCGACGAGTACCCGGCGTACCTGAAGGCGGCCTACGAGGAGAAGTTCCCGCCGCCTCCTCCGCCTCCTCCCCCACCCCCCGCGAAGAAGGGGGAGGCGCCCGCTCCCCCGCCTCCCGTTCCGGAGCCGCTCTCGACGGAGGAGATGGCGCTCCGCCTTCGCGACACGATCCCCGTCACCCCCGACGACCTCCGCCTCCTCGCCGCCGACCGCTCGAAGTCGGTCCGCGACGCGATCCTCGCCACCGCCGAAGTCGAACCCGAGCGCGTGTTCCTCGTCGAAGCCGGGAAGGCGGCGGAGGGGGGAGAGGGGCCGAG
>CAZPWK010000012.1:0-22786 GCA_964590285.1 uncultured Acidobacteriota bacterium
GACCGACCTCGGCGGGAACAGGCCGAAGCCGACGTTCGTCAGGTTCACGGTCGTGAACGACGTCGGATCCGAGACCATCTGCGGCGACTGCAGGAGGACGACCGAGCCCAGGTGCGGCACCTGCCAGATGTACACGACGGTCCGGACCTCGTCCACCCGCAGGAGGAAGGAGCAGCTCTGCCCCAGGTACACGCAGAAGTCCGTGACGGTCCGGAGGACCAGCGAGTTGAACGTGTGGCCGGAGGGGAGCGTCACGACGCCCCCCTTGATCGAGGCGCCCGACTGCGTGCCGAGATGGGAGCCGCACCCGATCGAGTCCACGTTCTTCCCGCCGATCCAGAGCTTGTCGAGGAACTGCGGCTCGCCGCAGATCTGGTTGAAGATGTTCTGCTCGCAGTTGAACGCCGCGCTCGTCCAGGAATCCCCGGCCTGCATGTACCAGCCCGAAGCGTCCTGGTGCGGGAACCGCCAGAGCGGCACCTGCGTCCTGACCTTGCCGTTCTGGTCGGTGCCGATGTAGCAGAAGCGGCTCTCCCCGTCGCCGAACGTCCCGCTCTTCCCCTCGTGCTGGGCGCCCGAGCGGATCCAGAGGGTCACGTCGCCCGCCCGGTCCTCCCGCTGGGCCGCGTCGTTCGTCTTGTCGAGATTGTCCGGATCGTCGAAGTTCTTGTCGGTCCGCTCGAGAACCGCCCCCGGCGTCGTGTAGCCGCACTGGTCGAAGTTGCACGTCTCGGACTCGTCGATCGGCGTGGACGTCGAGGCGACCTCGGACCCGCTCGTCGTCGGCGAGAAGTTCCAGGAATTCGCCGCGAGCAAGAGCCCGATGTTCGCGTAGGACGGGCTCGTCAGGGACGACACCGCCGTCCCCTCCCCCCGGTCCCAGCCGTAGTTGATCCCGGCGCGGACTCCCCTCCAGAACTCGTTCACGTAGATCTTGAGGTCCGCGGCCCCGAGCAGCACCTCCCGCACGATCTCCGCCGAGGAAACGGCGATCCGCTCGGATCCGCCGGGCCATGTCGGGCCGGAGACCTCGGCGACCACGCCGGCGAGCGGGTCGATCCACCGGTGGACCACGACGTCCCTCCCTTGCGAGGAGCCGTCCTGGGGCTCGATCGAGACGAGCGCACGCTGGAGCGACACCTCGCGCGGCCCCGAGGGAAGGTGGACCCAACCGATCCCGACGATCTCCGTCTCGACCTCGAGCCGCTCCCGGAGCCCGCCCTGCTCCCGCTCCACGCGCAGCGTCCGCCGCGCCCCGGGGCGGAGGCCGTCCCGGTCCCGGTCGGGAAAGACCCACGCGGCCGCGTCCCCCTCGGGACCGACGTCCGACCAGCGAGCCTCCGCCGCGGCGGCCCCCGACGGTTCGCCCGGAGAGAGATCCCGGACCGCGGCCCCGCCGGCGGCCGCCTCGAATTCCCGTAGGATCTCGACGCCCCCCGCGAGGCCCGACAGGTCCCACCGGGTCTTCCCCTCGGGACTCGTCAGGTCGGCGGGAAGCGGATCCTGGGCCTCGATCACCTGCACCCGGTGCCGCCTCTCGGGCGCCGCGGGACCCGCCGGATCGGCGGCCCACGACGCGGAGAGGACCAGAGCCCAGATCGCGACCGCGATGCCTCGCATCGGCCCCCCTTCGCCGGCCGCCCGCGCCCTCGAGGCGCCTCCCCGGCCGGCACTCTCTTTTACTGCGAAGCCGAGGCGGGAACAAGAGGACGCATCCGGAGCCGGGCGCACCTCGTCCCGTCTTCCTTCGGGAGGATCGGGAACTCCTAGGAAATCCGGTTCCGGGCGGGGCCGCCGATCGCGCACGGCGTCCGGCGCTCCGCCGGGAGATCCCGGCGGCCCTCCCGGATCCGGTCGGTCTCGCGCGCGAGCCGCTTCAGGCTCGCGATCGCCCGGCCCTGCATCTGGCGGACCCGCTCCCGGCTGAGCCCCAGGAGCTCGCCGACCTCCGCGAGCGTCTTCCGCGGCCTGCCGTCGAGCCCGAAGCGCCAGACCAGGACCTGCCGTTGCCGGTCGGGCAACCCGTCGAGGAGCCTCGTCAGCAGCTTCGCTCGGTCCTCGCGGAGGAGACCCGCGTCCGGAGCGGCCTCCGGGCAACCTGCGAGGGTCTCCTCGACGAGCAGGGTCGCCATGCCGCCGACCCGCTCGCTCAGCGAGACCTCCCTGCGGCAGTAGCCCAGGAGCGTCTCCACCTCGCGCAGCGGGATCCCCGCCTCGAGGGCGACCTCCTCGGTCGTCGGCGGCCGCCCGACCGCCGCCGCGATCTCGCGCTCGACCGAGCGCACGCGCGTCAGCCGGCGCAGGCGGTAGCGAGGCATCCGGACGAGGCCGGCCTGCCTCATCGCGATCTCCCCGATCCGCTTCCGGGCCCACCAGAGGCCGTACGTGATGAACCGCACGCCCCTCGTCGGATCGAAGCGACCCGCGGCCTCGACGAGGCCGAGGATCCCCTCTCCCTTGAGGTCCTCGAACGGGACCCCGAGATGCCGGTACTCGCGGGCGAGCCAGGCGACCGACGCCTCGTGCCGCCGGACCAGCTCCCAGACCCGGTCGTCGGGGGGAGAGGACGAGCCGCCCGGCGGATCGACGGGCTTCGACCCGACGATCTTCCCGTGCGGCCCCGGCTCGAGGCGTCGCGCCATCGCCGTCCCCCCCGGAACGGAAATCTTCGGTTCCCTGCGCCTGAGCGGAACCGTACGCGGAAGCCCCCCCCGCGAGAAGCGGAATGACGCCGCCCGATCGAGTATCTGCGGACACCGTGTCCGCTTCTCGTGCGGTCCCGCGCGCAACGCGCCCCCCCCGGGAGGCCCGCCGGCCGCCGTCCGTCTGGACTGCCCCCGGGAAGCGGGCTACCCTGTTGCGCCCGCGCCGCGAGGAGACCCGAATGAGAGACGAGATCCGAGAGCTCTGGCCCGAGGCGGACTGGATCGCCGATCCGACTCTTCGAGACAAGGTCCTGGCGACCTGGGCGAAGGCGTTCGAGCTGAGCCCGCTCGAGCCCCGGGACCTCCACGAGATCCCCTTCACGCTGCTCGTCCCGAACTGCCCGATCACGTTCATGGAGCACAAGCGGTGCGTCGTCCACATCGCCCGCCGCGCCGCGGAGGCGATGCGGGAGCACCTCGGAAGGGCGCTCCCGATCGACATGGACACGGTGATCGCCGGCGCGATCCTGGCCGACGTCGGCAAGCTCCTCGAGTACGAGAAGGCGGACGGCAAGGCGCGGCAGAGCCCGCGCGGGGAGGCGCTCCGCCACCCGTTCACGGGGGTCGCCGTCGCCATGATGTGCGGCGTGCCGGACGCCGTCTGCCACGTCGTCGCCACCCACGCGGGCGAGGGCGATCTCGTCAAGAGGAGCACCGAGGCGTACATCGTGCACCACGCCGATTTCATGAGCTTCCTTCCGTTCAAGAACCTGAAGAAGTGAGGAGAGCATGAGCGCCACCGCGACGGGCTCGAAGGAAACCATCACCGCGAGGATCTCCCGGTACGCCGCCGGCGTGCGGTACGACGCGATCGCGCCCGAGGCGGTGCACGAGGCGAAGCGGTACCTGCTCGACTCGATCGGCTGCGCCCTCGGAGGATTCCTGCAGCACGACTGCCGGATCGCGCTCGACGTGCTCGGCGAGCACGCGGGGCGGGGGCCCGCCACGGTCGTCGGGACCGGGGCCCGGACGGACCCGATCACGGCGTCGCTCCTGAACGCGCTCATGGTGCGCGTGATGGACTACAACGACATCTACTGGAAGCAGGACCCGTCGCACCCCTCGGACATCATTCCCGCGGCGATCGCGTGCGGGGAGCGCGCGGGGAAGGACGGCAAGGAGCTGATCGTCGGCATCGTGCTCGGCTACGAGTTCGAGCAGCGGCTGTGCGAGGCGGCGTTTCCCGGCATCCGCGAGCGCGGCTGGCACCACGCGACGCTGACCGCGTTCGTGTCGCCGATCGTCGCCGCGAGGATGCTCGACCTCGACGCCGCCAGGATGCAGCACGCGATCGGGATCTCCGGCAGCCGCCATTTCACCCTCGGCGCGGCCGTCTCCGGGAAGCTCTCGATGGTCAAGAACACGGTGGACCCGCTGGCGACGCAGAGCGGCGTCCTCGCCGCCCTCCTCGCGGAGAAGGGATACACCGGACCCGAGCACGCGATCGAGGGGAAGGAGGGGATGGTCCACTGCCTCGGCCCGGAGTGGAAGCTCGGGATCCTCGAGGAGGGGCTCGGAGAGTCGTGGCGGATCGTGCGGTGCAGCATGAAGGCCTACCCGACCGAGGCCCTGACCCACACGCCGATCTCGGCGGTGCTCGACCTCGTGCGGGAGCACGACCTGAAGCCGGACCGGATCGCGAAGGTCCACATCCGCTCGCTGGCCCGGGCGGCGGACATCCTGTCCGACCCCTCGAAGTACGACCCGCGCACGAAGGAGACCGCCGACCACTCGCTCCCGTACGTCGTCGCCGCGGCGATCGCGGAGCGCCAGGTGACCCCCGCCCAGTTCCGGGACGAGAAGATCCTGGACCCCGTGATCCGGGCGCAGCTCCCGAAGGTCGAGGTCGTCGCGGACCCGGAGATCGAGAAGCTCTTCCCGAAGCTCTACCGGACGATCGTGAGGATCACGACGACCGACGGCGGCACGTTCGAGAAGCAGGTGGACTTCCCGAAGGGGGACCCGCGGAACCCGCTGACCGACCGCGAGGTCGAGGAGAAGTTCGAGGCGCTCGCGGACCCCGTGCTCTCGAGGGAGCGCCAGAGGAAGGTCAAGGCGGCCGTGTGGGGTCTCGAGACGCAGCGGTCGATCTCCGACCTGATGGGCCTCCTGGCCGCCGACCGCTAGAGGGAACGAGGACGCGATGGGACAGACCGCGATCGAGAAGATCGTCCAGGCCCACATGGCGGAGGGGCCCGAGGGCCGACCGGTGCGCGCGGGCGACTTCGTGTCGCTCCGCCCCCGTCACGTGATGACGCACGACAACACCTCGGCCGTCATGAAGAAGTTCAAGGCGCTCGGCGTGCCGAAGGTCAAGGACCCGAGGCAGCCGGTCTTCGCCCTCGATCACGACATCCAGAACCTCTCGGACGACAACCTGAAGAAGTACCGGTCGATCGAGGCGTTCGCGAGGGAGCAGGGGATCGACTTCTACCCCGCCGGGACCGGCATCGGCCACCAGATCGTCTGCGAGCAGATGTACGCCGCGCCGGGGGCGCTCGTCGTCGCCTCGGACTCCCACAGCAACATGTACGGCGCCCTGGGCGCGCTCGGCACGCCGATCGTCCGGACCGACGCGGCGGCCGCCTGGGCCACGACCGAGTTCTGGTGGCAGGTGCCGCCGACGGTCCAGGTGGTGCTCGAGGGCGCCCTGACCGGAGGGGCGACCGGGAAGGACGTCATCCTCGCGCTCTGCGGCCTCTACCCCACGGAGGTCCTGAACGCGGCCGTCGAGTTCGCGGGACCGGGGGTCGGAAGCCTCTCGATGGACTCCCGGATGGCGATCGCCAACATGACGACCGAGTGGGGCGCGCTCGCCGGATGGTTCCCGGTGGACCGTGTCACGCTCGACTGGGCCCGCGCCCGGATCGCGCGAGGCGTCCGGGGGTCCGGGCCCTCCGATCTCGCCTCCTGGGAGAAGGACCCGCCCCGGCCCGACCCCGGCGCCTCCTACGCGCTCCGGATCCGCCTCGACCTCTCCGAGGTCGTGCCGCACGTCGCGGGCCCCGACGCGGTGCAGATCGCCACCCCCCTCCCGGAGATCGAGGCGAAGGGGATCGCGATCCGGAAGGCGTACCTCGTGTCGTGCGTCAACTCGCGCCTCGAGGACCTCGAGGCGGCGGCGCGCGTCCTCGAGGGCAGGAAGGTCGCCGAGGGCGTCTCCTTCTACGTCGCGGCCGCATCGAAGGAGATCCAGGAGGAGGCGGAGCGGCGCGGCGCCTGGAAGACGCTCCTCGACGCGGGGGCGACTCCCCTTCCGCCGAGCTGCGGCCCCTGCATCGGCCTCGGCGCCGGCCTCCTCGAGGCGGGCGAGGTCGGCATCTCGGCGACGAACCGGAACTTCAAGGGCCGGATGGGATCCCGCGACGCGAAGTGCTACCTCGCGAGCCCCGAGGTCGTGGCGGCGTCCGCCGTGGCCGGGAGGATCGCGGGTCCGCGCGAGACCGCCTCGCGGCGTCCCGGGCGGAGGATCGAGATCCTCGCACCCCCCGCCCCGGCGGCGGAGAAGGTGGCGATCCTCGACGGGTTCCCCGCCCGCGTTCGCGGCCGGCTCGTCTTCGCCCCGCAGGACAACCTCAACACCGACGGGATCTACGGGAAGGACTACACGTATCGCGAGGACATGACCCGCGAGGACATGGCCCGCGTCGTGATGGAGAACTACGACCCCGAGTTCGCGAAGAGGACCGCTGCGGGCGACGTGCTGGTCGGCGGGTTCAACTTCGGGACCGGCTCGAGCCGCGAGCAGGCGGTCACGGCGCTCCAGGCCAAGGGGATCCCCCTCGTGGTCGCCGGGAGCTTCTCGCAGACCTACCTGCGGAACGCGTTCAACAACGGGTTCCTGTGCATCGAGGTCCCGGACCTCGTGCGAAGGCTTTGGGAGATCTTCGCCCCGGAACTCGCGGCGAAGACGAGGACGGTCCTCCCGGGCGACGACGTCGACGTGGACTTCGTCTCGGGAGCGCTCGCGTACCGGGGGGAGACGTTCCGCTTCCCGCCGCTCGGGAGCGTCCCGCAATCCCTGGTCGTCGCCGGAGGCGTCGAGAACCGGGTCCGCAGGAAGCTCGGTCTCGCGTAGAGAGGAAACGGGCAGCCGCCCGACACGAAACCACGAGGAAGCTGGAGGCATCCCCATGGCGCGTCACACGGTCGTCACGATGCCGGGAGACGGGATCGGCAAGGTCGTCCTCCCGGAGTCGCTCCGGGTCCTGAAGGCGGTCGGGTTCGAGGCCGACTACGTCCACGCCGACATCGGCTGGGATTGCTGGATCGAGGAGGGGAACGCCCTCCCCGACCGGACGGTCGAGGCGCTCGAGAGACACCGGCTCGGCCTCTTCGGCGCGATCACGTCGAAGCCGAAGGCGAAGGCCGACGCGGAGCTCAGGCCCGAGCTCCGCGGCAAGGGGCTGAGCTACTTCAGCCCGATCGTCGGCATGCGGCAGAAGTTCCACCTGGACGTCTGCGTCCGGCCCTGCAGGTCCTTCGCGGGGAACCCGCTGAACTTCATCCGGAAGAAGCCGGGGGGCGGCTTCGAGGAGCCGAGCGTGGACGCGGTGATCTTCCGCCAGAACACCGAGGGGATGTACGCCGGCGTCGAGTGGACGAACCCGGGGGCGAACGTGCGCGAGGCGCTCGCCTCGCACCCGAAGTTCAAGCCGTTCCGCGACGTCCCCGGCCCCGACCTCGCGGTCTCGGCGCGGATCGTCACGCGCTCCGGCTGCTTCCGGATCGCGAAGGCCGCGTTCGAGTATGCCCGGAAGCACGGGTACAGGTCGGTCACGGTCTGCGAGAAGCCGAACGTCCTCCGCGAGACCTCCGGGATGATGGAGGAGGAGGCCAAGAAGGTCCAGAAGCTCTTCCCCGAGATCCCGCTCTGGTCGGTCAACATCGACGCCCAGATGATGTGGCTGACGAAGAACCCGGAGGAGTACGGCGTCGTCGTCGCGACGAACCTGTTCGGCGACATCATCTCGGACGCCTTCGCGGGGCTGGTCGGGGGACTGGGCTTCGCCTGCTCCGCGAACCTCGGGAGCGAGGTCGCGGTCTTCGAGCCGACCCACGGCTCGGCCCCGAAGTACGAGACGCTCGACCCGCCGATCGTCAACCCGATCGCGATGATCCTCTCGGCGGCGATGATGCTCGACCACGTCGGCGAGGGGGAGAAGGCGGAGCGGATCCGCAAGGCGATCGCGGCGGTCGTCTCGGAGGGGAAGGTCCGGACGTACGACATGCTGCGCCTCCCCGGCGGCCCCGACGTGTTCCGGCACGGCGCCGCCACGACGATGCGGATGACCGACGCGATTCTGGAGAGGCTCTAGCTCGAGGCATTCCGGGACCGCGGAAGGAGGATTCCATGCCCGGCGCGATCGGACGAGGCGAGGCGGGGCGGCGCGGAGACGACGTGCGCTCCGACCTCCACGCCGCCGTCGAGATCCGGGACGGCGGGGGGATCGACCTGGCGCTGAAGTCGAGGGTCGCCGCCTACTACGGCGACTCGCTCCGGCGGCAGGCGGAGGAGACGCTCCGGGCGCTCGGCGTCGCCCACGCCCGCGTCGAGATCGACGACCAGGGGGCGCTCCCCTTCGTCGTCGAGGCGCGGATCGAGGCGGCCGCGCGGCGCGCGGGGCACGCCGGCGGGGACGCCCGTCCGCCCGCGACGGCGCCGGCGCGGGACCCCTCGCGGCGCGACCGGCTGCGGCGCTCGCGCCTGTACCTGCCCGGCGGGGAGCCGAAGTTCCTCGTCAACGCCGGCCTCCACGAGCCGGACGGGATCATCCTCGACCTCGAGGACTCGGTCCACCCGGCCGAGAAGGACGCGGCGCGCCTCGTCGTCCGGAACGCCCTCCGGGCGGTGGATTTCGGCGCCGCGGAGCGGATGGTCCGGATCAACCAGCTCCCGCTCGGCCTCGAGGACCTCGACGCGATCGTCCCCGAGCGCCCGGAGCTGATCCTGATCCCGAAGGTCGAGGCGCCGGAGCAGGTCGTCGAGGCGGACCGGAGGATCTCGGAGATCCTCGCCCGGACGGGGACGGACCGTCCTCTCTGGATCCTGCCGATCCTCGAGTCGGCCGAGGGGATCGAGCGCGCGCGGGAGATCGCGAAAGCCTCCGGCCGCGTCGTCGCCCTGACGATCGGCCTCGAGGACTACACCGCCGACCTCGGCGTCCCGAAGACGAGGGAAGGGGCGGAGACGCTCTACGCCCGGCAGCGGCTCGTCAACGCGGCGAAGGCCGCCGGGGCGCAGGCGATCGACTCCGTGTACGGCGACGTCGGCGACCTCGACGGCCTCAGAACTTGGGCCGAGAGGTCGCGAGGGATGGGGTTCGAGGGGATGGGGTGCGTCCACCCCCGCCAGATCCGCGTCATCCACGAGGCCTTCGCCCCCTCGAGGGCGGAGATCGAGAGGGCGCTCCGGATCGACGCGGCGTTCCGCGACGCGGAGTCCCGGGGCCTGGGCGTCGTCAGCCTCGGCTCGAAGATGATCGACCCGCCCGTGGTCGAGAGGGCCCGGAGGCTCGTCGAGCGGGCGCGACGGATGGGGCTCGTCCCCGATGCCGGAGGGCAGGTCCGATGAGCCGCAAGGCGGAGATGGTGGTCAACGCCGCGGGCCGGAAGGTCCCCGCGCTCGTCAACGGCCGCGAGCAGGCAGCCTACCGGGGGGTCGGGAAGCACGTCCCCGAGGGCCGGAAGGCTTCCCCTCCCGTCCGGAGCTGCGCGAGCTACCCGGCGAACGGCGACAAGCGCGTCCCGGACCTCGAGGCCGCCCTGCGTCTCTGCGGCCTCCGGGACGGGATGACGATCTCGAACCACCATCACCTCCGGAACGGCGACCGCGTGGCGCTCGAGGTCCTGCAGACGGCGGCGAGGATGGGCGCGAAGGACCTGATGTGGTTCCCCTCCGCCTCCTTCCCCTGCCAGGAGCCGGTCATCGACCTCATGCAACAAGGGGTCGTCCACCACATCGAGGGCTCCATGAACGGCCCCCTCGGCGAGTACTGCTCGCGGGGGAAGATGCGGGGGACGGGAGTCCTCCGCTCCCACGGAGGGCGCTGGCAGGCGATCCAGGACGGCGAGGTCGCGATCGACATCGCGGTGATCGCCGCGCCCACCGCCGACGCGTTCGGCAACGCCGACGGCTCGCACGGGAAGTCCGCCTGCGGGTCGCTCGGCTTCGCGCTGGCCGACTCCCTCCACGCCGACCGCGTGATCGTCGTCACCGACAACCTCGTCCCCTTCCCCTGCGTCCCCTGGCAGATCCAGGGGGGGAACGTGGACTTCGTCGTCGAGGTCCCCTCGATCGGCGACCCGGCGAAGATCGTCTCCGGCACGACGGAGATCACGAAGAGCCCCGACCGCCTGCTGATCGCAGAGAACATCGCCCGGTTCCTCCGGGACGCGGGGATCATGAAGGACGGCTTCTCGTTCCAGGCCGGAGCGGGAGGGATCGCGCTCGCCTTCGTCATGTTCCTCCGGGAGATGATGAAGGAGGCCGGGGTCCGCGCCCGGTTCGTCCGCGGCGGCTCGACGAAGTACCTGGTGCAGCTCCTCCAGGACGGGCTGACCGACTTCATCCTCGACGGCCAGACGTTCGACCTCGACGGCGTGAAGTCCATCGGCTCGGACCCCCGCCACGTCGCGACCTCCCCCTTCACGTCGTACAACTACAACGGCAAGGGGAACTTCGCCTCGATGGTGGACGCGGTCGTCCTCGGCGCGACCGAGGTGGACGTCCATTTCAACGCCAACGTCGTCACCCACTCCGACGGCCGCCTCCTCCACGGGATCGGCGGCTGGCAGAACTGCCTGTTCTCGGGGTGCACGATCCTCGCGGTCCCGGCGTTCCGCGACCGGATCCCGGTGATCGTGGACGAGGTGACGACGCTCGTCGGCCCGGGAGAATTGATCGACGTCGTCGCGACCGAGCGCGGCATCGCGATCAACCCGCGCCGCAAGGACCTCCTCGACGCGGTGAAGGGCTCGAAGCTCCCGATCCGGCCGATCGAGGAGATCAAGGCCGAGGTGGACGCGATCTGCGGCGGCGCGCCCCGCAAGGCCCGCTGCAAGGACAACCCGGTCGCCGTCGTCAAGTGGGTGGACGGCACCGTGCTCGACACGGTGTGGGAGATCGAGGGGTAGGGAACCCCTTCGCCTCCCGCGGGCCGGCGGCTCCACGTGCCCCTTCTCGTGGTACAAATCCCCCGCGATTCCCTGAGGGGAGTCGGTTCCGCTCGCCGCTTGGAAACGGAGGGCCATCGCAGCATGAAGCCGGGACGGATCTTCGACGGAGGCGTTCTCCCCACAGCCGCGCAGACCGTGTTGCTCGCACTGGGGGCGCTTCTCGCCTTGTGCCAAGGCCCCACGGGACTCGCGAACCCTACCGGACCGGCGACCGCGACCGATGCCCCCATTGAAGGGCGACGTGACATGTCGTGGAGCGCGGGCCGGGAGATCGCCACGCCGGTCGGGTGGCACGGTGCGAATGCGGTCTTGTGGGTCAAGGGTGCTTTGGACCTCGTGGTATCGCGTGACGGTCGAGTGCACCTTCTCACGGTCTCCGACGCCGCAGGCACGGGCAGCGCAACGGGGTGGCTCGGCATCCGGCATCGCCTGATCCTCGAGCAGGAGGAGCGAGACCTGGAGGGGATCTCGGCGCAAGGCGAGCCCCTTCACTATTTCACGGCAACGGAAGGGAGCGAGGGCGTCGTACACGCGGCCTGGCTGCAGCGCCCGGGGAACGGGACGTTGTCGAAAGTCTCGGGACTCTACTTCGCCAGCTACCGAGAGGGAACTTGGGGACCGACGGAGCGGGTCACCGACGAGCGCGCGCGCGTCGGCATGTGGGGAGACAACGTCTCGCTCGCCGCGCTCGGCGACGGCCGCATCGATCTTTTCTGGACCGATTGGCGCGAACGGCACCTGTTGCGCGCACTGCTTGAAGACGAGGCGGCTTTCGCGAAGACCTTTCATCGCCGGAGGGTCGGCAAGGAGTGGATGAAAGCGGAGCGAATGCAGAAGACAGGTCCGTACTGGGCAGAACTCCCCAGTGCCGTGCCCGGGCCGGACGGCACGGTTCATCTCTTCTGGGCGAAACAGCTGGGTCCTGCGGAGATTCGCCACACGCACACGAAGAACGACGGGTCCTCGAGCGAGGAAACCCTCGCACGAAGCACCAACTACGACGGCACGCCAGGAATGATCCTCGCCCTCGGAGCAGCGAAGGGCGCCGATGACTCGCTGCTCGTCGGCTGGATCCACGCTCGGTGGTCGACGGCGTCGCAGAGAGAGCGCGTGCTCGAGTATTGCGCGCTTCGAAACGGGGCGTGGTCGCCCGCCGTTTGCGTTTCGCGAACCGCCGATGACTTCAAGTGGGTGTCCGGATTCGACGGCGCGGAAGGACTCCTCTACCAGGAAAGCGACGGCGCGGATCGCGTCTTCGACGATCAGCGGGGCCGACGGCTGGTCTGGAAGCCCGTCGGGCCGCCTGCCCGCGAAGAGCGCGTTCGTCTCAGCGAGAACGGCATCGTGCACGTCTTCGACGGTGAAACAGGCCCAGGTCCGACGATTCATGTCGTCTATGCCGAGGAGGCGGAAGACGGAAGGGTTCGCCTGGTCCATCGGCGGTCCGGATCGGAATCGTCCCAGCCCCGAGTCATGACGGACGGGGCTCGCTGAAGCGGTTCCTGAGCGGCGTGGTGCAGTGCGCCGGGGAAACCCCCGATCGGGAGGCCTGAAGCACGAACCCCGCGCGAACCGGTTCTCGCCGACCCCGTCTCGTGATACAAACGCCCCGGAATTCCCCGAGGGGAGTCGATCTCGCTCGCCCTTGCGAGACCGGGGGCCTCGCCATGACGTCTTCGATCCGATTCGCCGGCCGCGTCGCTTTCGTCGCCTGCGTCCTCGTGGGAGCGCTCCACGGGGTGCGGGGGGCGAGCTGGAAGTGGCTCTCCGAGTTCACGCCGGAGAGCGCCGGGAACCTGAAGGAGCTCCACGAGGAGCTCCTGTCGCCCAGGCTCTCCGGGGTCCTCGGGGTGCCGGTCCGGGACGTCCGGCTGAGCGAGGACTTCATGGAGATCCACCTCCGCTCCGGGACGGTGTTCCTCGAGCCTCCCGTCCGGGGCTGCCCGGCGGGCGCCTACTTCGTCGGCGAGGGGACCTTCCGCTTCGTGCCCGAGGCGAGGAAGGCGCGGCAGGACCTGGAGTTCTGGTTCGGCGCCCCGACGATCGAAGCGGAGCCGATCCGCAGCGCCTACTTCTTCAGCCCCGGGGGGAAGTCCCTCCTGGAGCGGCTCGGCGTCTCCGGGGAGCCGTCGGCGCCCCTCGCGGCGCCGGCGGCGTACGAGGAGGCGAAGCTGGCCCTCCGGCAGACCGGCACGATGCTCCTCCGCCAGTTCCTCAACCGCGAGGGGCGGTCGAAGGGAACGCTGCACGCCGTGCTCGAGCCGGGAGCGATCCGGGACGCCGGAGAGAAGGAGGCGTTCTTTCTCTATTCCCTGGACCCCGCGGCCGACGACGAGGTGAGCCTCTCGGTCTTCGGCCACTCCGAGGTGGAGTCGGATCTCCCGGACAAGTACTACTTCCAGAAGCTCGCCTGGTGCCGGTCGAAGACCCCCCGGTTCGTGTCGCAGGCCAAGGTGGACCTCTACAGCACGAAGCTCGAGATCGGCGGTGGGCTCCGGGAAGCGGAGGAGGAAACGACCGTGACGCTGATCCCCGACGCGGGGACGCGGGCGCTCGCGTTCGCCCTGACCCCGCGCATGCGGGTCCAGTCCGTGACGGGGCCCGCGGGCGAGCCGCTGCCGTTCGTCCAGTGGGGGTGGCTCGAAAACGATCCGAACTACGACGCCACGCTCGTCGTCGAGCTCCCTCCGGGGGGCGAGCCGGGGAAGAGCCGGGAGATCCGCGTCGCGTCGTCCGGCAGGCTGTTCGAGCCCTGGTACGACTTCTACTGGCTGGCGGACGAGGATGCCTGGCACCCCCTCCTCACCGACGCGGACGAGGCCCGGTACGAGACCTTCCTGTCCATCCCGAAGTCGAAGGAGGGGATCGCCGCCGGGCGCCTCGTCGAGGACACGGTTCGAGGCGCTGAGCGCCGCTATCACTACCGGACCGAGCGGCCCCACAAGCGGTCCACCGTGTACTTCGGCGACTTCGACTCGATCTCCGGCAAGGCGGACGACACGGAGGTCGGCATCCACATCGTACGGGGGACGCCGGAGGTCAAGAACCTCAAGTACGCCCTCGCGGAGATCGTCAACATGATCCGCGTGTACAACCGCCTCTACGCGCCGCTCGACCAGACCCACATCCGCGTGACGTCCACGCCGACCTCGCACGGGAGGGGGTTCGAGGGGATCATCCTGCTCAGCCAGAACGCCGGCTTCGCCGGGGCGCGCTCGGGTTCCGACCTGTTCCGCGCGCACGAGGTCGCGCACCAGTGGTGGGGGAACATCGTCCGCCCGCTCCAGTCGCCGGAGGACCGCTGGCTGTCGGAGGCGTTCGCCGAGTTCTCCGCGATGGAGTACTACCGGATCCGCTTCGAGAGCGACGAGAAGACGCTCGAGCAGGTCCACGCCCGGTGGGTCAAGCCGCTCCTGGACGTCAAGGAGGTCCGGCACAAGACCGTGAGAGGGGTCGAGCAGACGCTGCGATCCTCGGAGATCTCCCCCATCGTCGACGGCGGCCGGAACGTCTACACCAAGGGGCCGATGGTCCTGCACATGCTCCGCTACCTCTTCCGGCTGCGCACCGGAGGCGACGACGCGTTCTGGACGATGCTCCGGACCTTCCTCAAAGCCCACCCGTACGAGAGGGTCTCGACCTCCCAGTTCGCCGCCCACGCCTCCTCTGCGCTCGGGGCCGACCTGTCCTGGTTCTGGGACCAGTGGATCTACAGGACGGAGATCCCGGTCGTGTGGTGGAAGCACGAGCTCGCAGAGAAGGACGGCAAGTGGCTCCTGCGGGTGAACGCCTCGCAGGACGGCACGAGCTTCAAGCTGTGGATCCCCGTGTACGCGCACTTCTCCGGGGGCAGGACGCTCGCGCGGCCGCTCGTGATGGACGGCACGAGCGGGACTCTGCAGGTCCTCCTGCCGGAGAAGCCCGAGAGCGTGTCGCTCAACGACGGATGGGAATCGCTCGCCCGGGTCGGGCTTTCGGAGTGAGTCCGGGGAAGGCACGGGGGCGTGGGATAATGGGGCCGCGGAAGCGAGGCATGCGAGCAGGAGGAGCGGATCCATGAGCCCGGCCGAGCGACTCCACGTTTCGGAGGCGGACCTGGCGGCCGTATGTGCGCGGTACCGCGTGCGCGAGCTGTCGGTGTTCGGATCGGCCGCCCGGGGCGAGGCCCGGCCGGAAAGCGACGTGGACCTGCTCGTCGTGTTCGACGAGGGCGCCCAGGTCGGCTTGCTCCTCCTGGCGGCGCTGCAGCGGGAGCTCTCGCGCCTGTTTGCCCGGCCCGTCGATCTGGTCCCCAAGGACGGGCTCAAGCCGGGGCTGCGGGAGGAGGTGCTCTCCGAGGCCGAGGTTCTCTATGCGGCCTGAGCGGCTCTACCTCCTCGACATCGTCGAAGCCGCCGACGCGATCGCCGACCACGTGCGCGAGGCTCCGCAGGCACGCTTGCGCGGGTACACGTATGAGTGTACGTTATCGCCGTGAAACGCAGGGAGCTGGAGCACCGACTCCGGGATCTGGGTTGGAGGCTGCAGCGTCACGGCGGGAAGCACGACGTGTGGGTCAGCCCTAGCGGGTCGTTCACGGAGTGCGTGCCAAGGCATCCGGAGATCAACGAGCGCCTGGCGAACGTCATCCTGCGACGGGCGAAGGAGAGGCGATGAGGTTCCCGGGACGGATCGAGAAGAACGGCAGGCACTGGCTTGCCGAGATTCCGGCGTTCGACGCGATCACGCAAGGACGAACGAAGCGCGAAGCGCTCGCGATGGCCGAGGATCTGATCGAGACGATGGCCGGGGTGAAGGGCTTCCGGGCGACGGTCTATCCGGGGGCCGGGAAGACGTTCGAGATCGGCGGAAACCGGCTGGGCGTCCTCCTGGCACTCTTGCTGCGGCGGCAGCGGGAACATCAGGGGTTGACGCTGGCAGAGGCCGCCACTCGGCTCGGGCAGCGCTCGAAGAACGCCTACGCCCGATATGAGCAGGGACGCGCGATGCCGACGGTCGAGCAGGTGGAGCGGCTCCTCGAGGCGATCGCTCCCGGTCACAGACTCGTATGGCACATCGCCGCGTAGAACGAGCGCTCGTGCCGTTGTTGTGTGCTCTCCGCGGTAGGTTATGTCAACTTGAGCGGCGTCCGTCGCGAAACGTCGGCTACGACGCCGCCATGCGGCTCGACTGGGCGAGGGTCGATTCGAGCCAGTACGGCACGCTCGATCTCGACTACGGGTACGACCGGTTCGGGAACATGCTGTCCCGCGTTGCGACGCTGGCCGGCGGGCCTCCGGGCCTGCACTTCGCGGATCGGAGCTACGCGGACAACCGGATCGCCGACCCCGGATTCGCGTTCGACGCCAACGGGAACCTGACTGCGCAGCCTCCGGAGGGAGTCCTGCCGGGCTGGGCCTACGGCTTCTCTCCCGAGAACCGTCTGGACCAGGTCCGGGGGCTGGATGCGTACGGGTTGCCCGACGGCGAGATCCTGCAGGAGTCCCGCTACGACCCGTCCGGAAACCGCTGGGTGGCGAGCCGGTGGGCGGACGGCGGCGTCGGGCGAATCACCCTCCGGGACGCCACGGGCCAGGTCGCCTCGGAGTACACGGAGCGCGCGGGGAACGTCGCCCCCGAGCTCGAGAAGGAGTACGTCCGCGCGGCGGGCCGCCTCCTCGTCGTCAACTCGGCCTGCGGGCCGAGGCCGGACCTGGCGGCGGACAGGCCGGCGACGACCGGCACGACGGCGAGGTTCGTGAAGACGGACCACGTCGCCCCGGTGCGGGACTTCACGATCCTGATCCGTGCGGAGGACGGGCGGAGCCGGACGCTCTCGAGGCCGGCGGATCTTCCGGACGAGTTCGGCATCGACCAGAGCGACCTGTACCCGGACGTGACGAACTGGGTGTACCTCCAGACGGACGCGGAATGCGGGCACACGGGGTACAGCAACGGGGTGAGCTATGCGTTCTCGACGTCGGATCCGGGCGACCGGTACATCGCGGACTCGCTGGCGCGGGACCCGATCACGACGCTCGCAGGCTCGAGCTCGGACGCGGTCGTGCTCGCGGGCGGCGTGATCTTCGACGGGCCGGGGAAGCCGCCGCCTCCCCCGCCCCCGCCTCCCGTCCAGTCGGCCCCCTCCGTGAACGCGCAGCACGTCCACACGGACCACCTCGGAAGCACGCGCCTGATGACGGACGAGGAGGGCGCGGAGATCGGCCGCTTCAAGTACTACCCGTTCGGCCACGAAGCGGAGTCCCTGGGCGCCTCGGACAACCGGATGAAGTTCACCGGCCACGAGAGGGACCAAGAGATCGGGCTGGATTACATGTTGGCGAGGTATTACGGGGCGGGGTTGGGGAGGTTCTTGAGCGTCGATCCACGCGATGATGTCCAGTCGGAGAACGTTCAGAGCTGGAACAAGTATTCGTACTCCCGAAATAGCCCGGCCGTCCTCAAGGACCCTGACGGGCGCACCGTCGTCAGCTATGCAACGGATCCTTTCGCGGTCGCTAGTCTCGATAGCCTCGCGATGCTTTCGCCAACCTTCCAGGCGCTGATGGACGACCCGAACGTGCTGGTGAACGTCCGCAACATCGATTACCCAGATGATGTGTGCAGCGATCTGATGAGAGATGGGGGGATGGCGAGCCTGCAGTTCGACACCCGAACAGGAAACACAACCATCGACGTGAGCATCGATCCGACACTTGCCGGCGCAGCAACAGCGGAGGAGCTCGGCAAGCCTGGATTGAAGGGTAGTCCGGAGGCGATCGACGGTCTGGTCCGATTCGAAACGGCTCTAGGCGTTCTTTCTCAGGCCGACCCAGAAGGCACCGCCGAGACCGTGGCAAGGGGATCAGGAGGCCATCCTCTGACCGACGAGAGAACTGAGGTCGCAAGAAAGATGGACGAAGAGCGTTCAACCGCTAGCGACAGATGACGCGAACGAGAGGAGCAGGCAACTGCAATTGAGAGGGACGCCGCGGTGTCTGTGATCTGTCCCCTCAGCTCTTGGGTGTACCTGGGAGGCCGCCGATGCGAGTCGGGTTCAGAGTTGCCAGCAAGAGTGTTTGTCGCGCAGTGCCGCTCATCGCCGTTGTCTGGATGCAGGGGCTCCTAGCGGATGCTCACGGGCGGACCCTGTACGACGCGAGTCAGGTCCGGGAAACGGCTCAGCGCGGAACTCTACAATCGGATCAGTCTGGGAGAGATTCGAAAGGCGAGCCTGTTCCGAAAGCGAAGACGCGATCGCCACTCGCGACCATCATCGAGGCCGACCGAGAGAGTCTTGAGAGAAGACTCGGATACGGTTGGTGCGATGAGCGATGGATGGACGTTCTGAAGAAGGACTCCTTTGGCGACGTGGCCGCTGGAATCGTGGCCGACAACAACTGTGCAAACGTGGGTACAGCCGTGGTCGACTTGTCGCACAGCGCCGATCCGAAGGTCCGCGCACGGACGGCGATCATCCTGGGAAGCGTCGAGGTTTCGGGCGCCGCGAGCCACCTGGTGCGGCTCATTGACGATGCGGACGAAGGGGTGGTGCGCATGGCTTTGCGGAGTCTCTGCCGCATCGACCCGGTGTCATGCCGAGCGGAGGCGGAGAGCATTTTGGCGGTCGACAAGCGACCGCTGGTCCGTCGAACTGCCGAAAGCATCATGAGCGATCTCGATAATGGACAATTCGACACGTGTCGAAAATTCGCGCTCCACGCCGCGCCGGAGCGCGAGGCGTATCCGATGAGCGAGGCGCTCGCCGGGACGGTCTCGATCGTGAACGATTGCCCCGACTCGATCGCGGTGGCCAAGCCATTATTGCCCTCGGTTTGGAGAGTCCGTGTGGATCACGGGGGGGCGGAGGGCGAGGCAACACAGGTCTGGCAGGGCATGGTGCCGGATGCCTGGACCGCAAGTGACGAGAGAGAGCGGATTCCCTCGAGGGAATATCAAGTCATCCAGGGTGGAGAGAGCTTCGGAAAGAAGGTCGATTTTCGAGACTATCTCGAGCGAGCGGGGGTTCCGATTCAAGAAACGTGCTACGGCATGAGGTTCTGGTACAAGCACGAGCCTCTCGAAGAAGAAGGGGATCCACTTCTGGCACACAGAGTTCTGGTTTCGGATGAGGTTCGGATCTGCATCGTGAAGCCGTGCGAGCAAGAATCCTCTGCAGGGCCCCAGCGAGAGTAGCCGTGGAAATTCGACACGGATGGGATCGACTTGGGTTGCCCCGGTGACCGCGGATTCGCCCGACGGAGATTCACGACAGCCGGAAACAGGCTGCGCGTAGCACTCGAGAGGGCCGAAAGCACGCATCAGGTGGACCGGCCCACGGGGCATCGGAAGTACGTGATTCGCGGTCGCCCGCTCGAAGGGGACGACGCGGTCGTGGCCGTGGCCAAGGTCGGTCGGACGGGCAAGGTCGTGTTCCTGACCGTATACTCGGAATGAGCGCCATGAAGAAGACCAAGGAGCGATGCGACGTGTGCGGGAAGTCCGGCGTCGTGCGCCGCCGATTGCCGCGGACCTACGGCCGCGGGGCGACGCTTCTCGTCGTCGAGGACGTCCCCGTGATGGTGTGTCCGAACTGCGGGGAATGCTACTTGAAGGCGGAGACTCTGCAGGAGATCGAGCGGATCAAGTTGCTCCGCCGGAGTCTCGCGAAGTCCCGAAGCGTCGCGGTCGCCAGTTTCGGCTGATTCGGGCTGCGGGGCTGTCCTCCCCGGTGCGGTGTGTCCTGATGGGACGTTGCCCTGGGGAGGCACCAGACCTACCGGTAGCGTCGAGGATCTTCCGCAAAGATCACCTGAAGTCCCCCCCTACACCATCACCCCCTCCTCCCACCCGAGCTTGACGAGATCGATCTTCGCGGGGTCGGCGACGCCGAGGGCGTGCTTCGTCTCCGCCGCGCGGATGTGCTTCGGGGGGACGGGGAACGGCTCGTCGGCGCCGAAGTGGAGGCGGCGCTTCGCCTCCAGGATGCGCAGGCCCGTCGCGTCCACGGCGACCGGGTCGGTTCCGACGAGGAGCCCCCTGTAGGGCCAGGTGTACTTCGCGCTGTAGTCGTGCGGGCCGACGCTGTGGAAGAGCGGGGTCAAGAGGACGAGGACGTTGAGCCGGGTCTTCCCCGCGACGGCGGGGAGCTTCCAGATCCCGGCGAGGTCGGCGCACGAGTCGCCGTGCCAGGCGCTCGGGTCCTCGACGAACATGATGTAGTTCTTGAGGAGGCTCCCGACCCCCGACCAGTGGTGCGTCCGCATCGGGCGGACGTTGACGAGGGCGGTCGCCTCGCGGAAGACCGGGTTCTTCCGCACGCCGCGGTCGTCCACCGCGATCCTCTCCGCCTGGACGCCCGCGGCGATCAGCCGGTCGCGGATCGCGCGCTCGAGGTCCGGCGGCGTCGGGAGGAACCGCCAGACGTTGCTCTTGATCCCGACGGTGTCCTGCGGCGAGAACCAGGACTTCCACGCCTCGGGGGCCGGCTTCCCGGCGAGCGCGGCGACGCCGGCGTCGAGCATCCTCTCGAGGACGTCGCCCCGCGCCTTGCCTTCGCCGTCCAGGACGTCCACGTCGCGCACCAGGACGACGCGGGACTTCGGCGCCTCGGCCTTCGGCTTCGTCTCGCTCCCGGATTCCGCCGGCGCCCGAGGCGCGGCCGCGCCGCCGATCGCGGCGACCGCGGCGCCCCGGAGGAAGTCCCTGCGCGTGAGCTCCGACCCGTTTCCGCTCATGGCTTCTCTCCCCTCTCGCGCATCGCGATCTCGTCGAGCGCCGAGGCGGCCTCGTCGCGCGCCGGAGCGTCGAGCGCGACGGCGACCGTGCGGGCGCCGACGCGGCGGACGGCGGACCAGCGCCCGTTCTCCGTCCGGGCGAGCCCCGGCTCGCCGGCGTCGGGCAGGTATCCTTCCAGGAATCTCCGGGCGGCGCGCTCCGCCTCGCTCTCGCTCGGATAGCCGACGATCAGGACGCGGTACGCCTCTTCCGCGCGGCCGCCGCGCGGGACGAGGGACGCCAGCACGCCCCGCACGGCGCGGTGGTCGAGATCGAGGAGATCCTCGTCCGCGAGGAAGAAGTACCGGTCGAGGAGCTCCTTCCCCGGCACGAAGCGGACGCTCTTGACCGTCCTTCCCGTCGCCGGCAGGAGGCCGACGAGGAGGGGCGGATCCCCCTCGTCCTCGATCGCGCCGGCGATCGCGCGGCCGATCGCCAGGACCGCCTCCCCCGCGGCGTCCGTCTCCTCGGAGGGCAGGATCGAGACGAAGAACCGGCCCTTCCAGAAGGCGAGCGACGCCCCGGCCCGCTCCGACTCCCGGCCGATC
Organism: uncultured Acidobacteriota bacterium; assembly: GCA_964590285.1. Classification (GTDB taxonomy): domain Bacteria; phylum Acidobacteriota; class Polarisedimenticolia; order Polarisedimenticolales; family JAIQFR01; genus CALMJU01. Next base: position 21,188 of record CAZPWK010000012.1, read on the forward strand.
CCCGCCTTCTCCCCCTCGCGCACGTCGTGGTGGAACGCGCCGAACGCGCACTCGGCGGAGCCCATGTCGAATACGTCGGCCGTGATCTCGGAAGCTCCGGGGCTCGTGTAGCGCCGGACCGTCACCGCGCGGACGCCGAACGCCCGGTACACCTCCGCGGCGCCGTCGATGTACGTGTGGAGGTCGTCGGGCCCGTACGTGGCGTCGGGCCCCGAAGCGGCGTACCCCGCGACCGGCGAGGGGAGCATCGGGCGGCCCTCCGCGCACGCCGCGAGCGCGAGGAGACACGGGGCGGCGAGGAACCCCGGGCCCCGGAACCGTCCTCCCCGCGGCGGCCTCATGCGGCTCTCCCGCGTGCTAGTCTAACCCGCCCCGCGCAGGAGGGAGGACCGTGCCCCGCGAGGATTCCCGCTGGAGGCTCCCGGCGCCCGAGACGCTGCTCCGAGCCCTGCTCGTCTTCGTCCCGCTCGCCGCCGTCTCGGATCGGCTCCACTGGGGAGGTCTCGCGACCTTCGCCTTCGCCTGCCTCGGGATCGTCCCCCTCGCCGGCCTGATGGGGGAGGCGACCGAGCATCTGGCCTCGCGCCTCGGCGCGGGAGTCGGCGGCCTCCTCAACGCGACGTTCGGGAACGCCGCCGAGCTGATCATCGCCTTCTTCGCGCTCCGGCGCGGGCTCCACGACGTCGTCAAGGCGAGCCTCACCGGATCGATCATCGGAAACGTCCTCCTCGTTCTCGGCGCCGCGTTCCTCGCGGGGGGACTGCGAAGGGAGAAGCAGACCTTCGACCGCGTCGCCGCCTCGGTCGGCTCGACGCTCCTGACTCTCGCCGCGATCGGGCTCGTCGTCCCGGCGATGTTCCACTTCGTGTCGGGGATCGAGGCGCCGCGGGGACCGGTCGCCCCCGACCGGCTCGCGGCCCTCGAGCGCGGGCTGTCGCTCGAGATCTCGATCGTCCTGCTCGTCGCCTACGTCCTGAGCCTCGTCTTCTCCCTCAGGACCCACAAGCACCTCTATCGGGGGGACGAGGTCGCGGAAGCCCACGGCCACGGGGCGGCCTGGGGGCCCTGGCGGTCGGTCGCCGCCCTCCTGGCGGCGACGGCCCTCGTCGCCTGGATGAGCGAGATCCTGGTCGGCGCCGTCGGGGAGGCCGCGCGCGTCCTGGGCCTCACGCAGGTGTTCGTCGGCGTGATCGTCGTCGCCGTCATCGGCAACGCCGCCGAGCACTCGACGGCGATCCTGGTTGCGGTGCGGGGGAAGATGGACCTCGCCGTCCACGTTGCGGTCGGATCGAGCATCCAGATCGCGCTGTTCGTCGCGCCGGCGCTCGTCCTCGTGTCGTACGCGGTCCCCGGAGGGCCGATGGACCTCAGGTTCACGATGTTCGAGGTCCTCTCCGTCGCGATCGCGGTCGGGATCACGAACATCGTCACGCAGGACGGGGAGTCGCACTGGTTCGAGGGGGCGCTGATGCTCGCCGTGTACCTCGTGCTCGGGATCGCGTTCTACTTCCTTCCCTGAGACGGCTCCCCGTGCCCCGGGGACGAGGCGTACGCCTTCTCCCCCGCCTCGATCCGGATCGGGAGCCAGTTCTGCTTCGG
>CAZPWK010000013.1:0-22055 GCA_964590285.1 uncultured Acidobacteriota bacterium
ACGATCGCGAAGGCCGCGGGCACCGGGATTCCCGGCGCCGCCCCTCCCTTCGCGACCGGCGGCCAGGAGGATTCGGTTGCGCTCAATCGCCTTCCTTCGGTCCGTCCGGGCGGCCGATCCGGCCGGGTCCGCCCGCGACGAGCCACGAGTGTAGTCGAATCGCCTCCCGCTCGAAACCGCGGCGCCTCGGGCTCACGGCTCCCCGAGGACCTCGACGCCCGCGGGTGGCTCGATCGCGAACACCGCGGGGTCGATCCCCCGGTTCCGCTTGAGGGCGGAGAATCGATACTCGACCCGGTTGCCCGCCCCGTCGAGCACGTCGGCCCGCTCGATGGCGTGATCTCCGGGGGAGAGCGTCAGGACGATCTCCTCGAACTCCCCCGGCGCTCCCCGCCTCACGAGACGCACCCTGGGCCGTCCCTCGCCGGTCTCGTCGGTCGCCTCGGACGCCTCGAAGAGGTCGGCGACCGACCCCCGGCCGGCGAGCAGCATCGGCAGGAGGCCCTGCTCCTCCGAGAGCCTTCCTCGGATCCACTGCCGGTCCTCGACGACGTACAGCACGGTTCTCCCGCCGTCCACGAGGACGATCTTCCTCTCCGGCTCCCGGTAGTCCCACCGGAGCCTCCCGGGCCGCTCGACGTAGAGCACTCCGGACTCGCGGGCGGCCCCCCCGAGCGCGCTCGACACCAGCCTCTGCTCGAAGCGGCATTCGAGGTCCCGCGTCCCGGACAGCCAGCGGTCGAGCCCGCGGACGGCGTCTCCGCCCGCGCTGGCGACCGGAAGATGGACCAGGACCGCGGCGACGGCCGCGAGTCCCCGGAGCAGGAACGAGAGCCTGGACTTCCGCATGCCGGCACCCCGAAGACCAGAGAGTACCAGACCTGCCGGGCCGACGCCTGCCGGCGGAGGGCTTGCCCCCGCCGCGGCGGAGTGGTAGTCAAGGAAGGTCAAGGAGGCACCACGATGACCCGAGCCGCTTCCGCCCCCCTCGTCGCGATCCTGGCTTCCGTCTGGCTGGCACCCGCCCTGCCCGCGGCGGAACCGCCTCCGGCGAAGGTCGTGCCGCCGACGGCCGAGCGGGCCGTCGAGATGTACGACGAGGAGCGCTACGCGGAGGCTCGCGAGGCGCTCGAGGCGCTCGACTCCGCGGGGAAGGCCGACGGGCCCCTGCTGTACCGCCTTTCGTTCTGCCTCGGGCTCGGGGACGATCGCGGGGCGCACGACGCGACGCTCGCCCGCGCGATCGCGGCGCTCGAGAAGGAAACGGCCGGGGGCGGGGGTCTCGAGAGCTGGTTCTATCTCGCGGGCGGGTACCGGAACCGGGGCCGATTGTCCGACGCGACGCGCGTCGCGGCGGAGGCGACCCGGAGGATCGAGAGCGGCTCGCTGCCGAAGCCGGAGCGGCCGGTCGATCTCTTCCGCGTCGCGAAGCTCCACGAGGACCAGGGCCGGGCCGACGAGGCCGCCTCGTGGCACCGCAAGGCCCTTGCGGGGTTCGCGGAGCATCCCGCGAAGTATCCCGCGTACGAGCGCTGGTCCCAGAGGTACCTCGGAGACCTGGCCCTCTCCCGGTCCGACTGGGAGGGTGCGGAGCGCGAGTACGCGGCCCTCGCCTCCGGCGGGAAGGCGCAGGCCCGGGACTGGTTCAAGCTCGCCGTCGCCCGCTCGAGGGTCGGGCGCTTCGAGGGGGCCGCCGAAGCGTGGCGCGAATCGGAGAAGGCGAGCCCCGGAAGCGGGGACGATGCCCGATATGCCAGGCATCTCGCCCTTCAGGCGGCGGAGCTGGGAATGCTCCCGAGCTTCGCGCCCGACGGCAGGACCTGGGACCTGCTCGGGAGAGACGACCTCGAGCGGACCCTGGTCGAGAAGGCCAAGGTCGCCCAGGACGTCTCCGCGAGGCTCCAGGCCGCCGGCGGGGCCGACGTTCCCGCCCTCCGCGCGGAGCTCTCGCGCGAGCTCGCGGACGCCCGCCGGATCTTCCTGGCGGCGGGGATCGAGTACGCCGTGCGGGGGCTGCCGATCCGGGAAACCGCGTTCGCGGGAGGATACGCGCCCCTCGTCTTCCAAGCCGACCGCTGGGGGGTGCCGGAGCCGGAAGCCGCCGGGGATGCGCCGCCCGCGGACTGACCCGCGCCCCGCGGCGCGCCGCGGTCAGAAGCGGTCCGCGAGGTCTCCGAGGACGGGGATTCGGAAGCGCTCCCCCTCGAGCGCCCGGACGACGCACATCAGGATCAGCAGCAACACTCCGAGCCCGACCAGCCACACGCCCGCCCAGAAGATGTCGCCGAAGAACCCCCAGGCGTACCGCTTCAGCAGGAGGTAGACCGGCCGGACGAGCGCGTAGATCGCGAGCACGGTCGCGGTCAGGATCAGCCCCTGCTTCGCGTGCCACTTCACCAGCTCGCGCCGGCTCGCCAGCAGGGAGAAGAGAGCGAGCGGCCCCAGGTAGTCGAACACGAGGAGGAGCCGGTCCTGGTCGGTCAGCTCGGTCGAGGGATCCTGCGCTTCCATGACGCGATTTATAGCCCGCCCCCGTGCGCCGCGTCAACGGCCCGGCGAGCCCGGCCGGGTCCCGGGCTTCCGCCGCGCGCTGCTATACTCGGCCGGCGCATGGCCGACACCTCCTCCGTCACCCCCATGTTCCGCCAGTACCGGGCGCAGAAGGCGGGCCGTCCGGACGCGATCCTCCTGTTCCGGATGGGCGACTTCTTCGAGATGTTCTACGAGGACGCCCAGGAGGCGAGCCGGATCCTCGACCTCGCGCTGACCGCGAGGGGGAAGGGAACCGACCACGTGGCGCCGATGTGCGGCTTCCCCCACCACCAGCTCGACGCCTACGTCGCGAAGCTGGTCCGGGCGGGACGGAGCGTCGCGATCTGCGATCAGGTCGAGGACCCGAGGAAGGCGAAGGGGCTCGTGCGCCGCGAGGTCGTCCGCGTCGTGACCCCGGGGACGCTGACCGACCCCGACCACCTGGACGCGACCGAGAACTCCTGGATCGCCGCGGTCGGAACGGCCGGCGGCGCGGTCGGCGCGGCGTTCCTCGACGCCTCGACCGGCGAGTTCCTGGCGTGGCAGGCGCCCGACGAATCCGATCCCTGGGAAGCCCTCGCCGACCGGTTCACCGCCTTCGAGCCGAAGGAGATCGTGCACGCCGAGGACCTGTCGTGGACCGAGGCGTACCGCCGCGACCGGACCGCCGGCGCGGTTCTCGCCTCCCAGGACCCGTACGCCTTCACGCCCGCCCGCGCGGGCGACGTCCTGAGAAGGCATCTCGCCGTCGCCTCGCTCGACGGGTTCGGCCTCGGGGAGAAGCCGGCCGCGGTCGCGGCGGCGGGCGGGCTCCTCGCCTACGTCCAGGGGACCCAGAAGAGCGCGCTCCAGCACGTCGACCGGATCGCCGTCCACGAGCCGGCGCGCCACCTCCTCCTCGACCCGGCGACCCGCAGGAACCTGGAGATCGAGCGCTCGATCCGCGACGGGGGCCGCGACGGGTCGCTCCTCAACGCCGTCGACTCGACCCTGACCGCCGCCGGCGCCCGCCTCCTGAGGGCCTGGCTCGTGGCGCCGCTTCGCGATCCCGAGGAGATCGCGCGGAGGCACGACGCCGTCGAGGAGCTCGTCCGCCGAGAGCCCGCGCGGCTCGATCTCCGGGAGGCCCTCCGCCACGTTCGCGACGTCGAGAGGCTCCTGGGGCGGGCGGTCGCGGGCACGGCGAACGCCAGGGACCTGCTCTCGCTCGGGGCGTCGCTCGGGAGGCTCCCGGCCCTGAAGCGCGCCCTCGAAGGGGCCGGGTCCTCCGCGCTCGCCGAGATCCGCGACGGCCTCGACCCCCTGGACGACGTCGCCTCCCGCCTCCTCGCCGCGATCGTGGACTCTCCCCCCGCCTCCCTGCGCGAGGGCGGGCTGATCCGGGACGGATTCGACCCGGACCTCGACGCCCTGCGGGCCGTCCGGCGGGACGGCCGGGCCACGATCGCGGCGATCGAGGCGCGCGAGCGCGAGGCCACGGGAATCGGCTCCCTCAAGGTGCGGTTCAACAGAGTCTTCGGCTACTACATCGAGGTCTCGCGCCCGAACCTGCACCTCGTGCCGCCGCACTACCGCCGCAAGCAGACGATCGCGGGCGGCGAGCGGTTCCTGACCGACGAGCTGAAGGAGCACGAGGAGCGGGTCCTCCACGCGCAGGAGCGGATCGAGGAGCTGGAGTACGAGAGGTTCGCCGCCCTCTGCGCCTCGGTCGCGGCCGAGGCGGCGCGCATCAAGACGTCCGCGCGGGCGGTCGCCGTCCTCGACGTCCTGGCGGGCCTCGCGGAAACCGCGGTCTCCCTCGACTTCCGCCGCCCCTCGGTGGACCGGGGCACGCGCCTCAGGATCGTCTCCGGAAGGCACCCCGTCGTCGAGCGCATGCTCGAGAACTCCTCGTTCGTGCCGAACGACGCCGATCTCGACGCGGGGGACCGCTCGATCTCCATCCTGACCGGCCCGAACATGGGAGGGAAGTCGACCTACCTCCGCCAGGTCGGACTGATCGTCCTGCTCGCCCAGGCGGGGTCGTTCGTTCCCGCCGACGAGGCCGAGATCGGGGTCGTGGATCGGATCTTCTGCCGCGTCGGCGCCTCGGACAGCCTCGCCGGCGGCCAGAGCACGTTCCTGGTGGAGATGTCGGAGACGGCGAACATCCTCCACCACGCGACCTCCCGGAGCCTCGTCCTGCTCGACGAGATCGGACGGGGCACGGCGACCTTCGACGGGCTGGCGATCGCCTGGGCGGTCGTCGAGTTCCTGCACGGACGTCCGGGAGGACCGCCGCGGACCCTCTTCGCCACGCACTACCACGAGCTGACCGAGCTGGCGGTCGCCCTCCCGGGCGTCGTCAACCACCGGATGGGAGCGCGCGAGTGGGGGGACCGCGTGATCTTCCTGCACCGGGTCGAGCCGGGGGCGGCCGACCGGTCCTACGGGATCCAGGTGGCCCGGCTCGCGGGGATCCCCCTCGCCGTCGTCTCGAGGGCCCGGGAGATCCTCGAGAACCTGGAGCGGGACGAGTTCGGGCGCGACGGCCTCCCGAGGCGCGCCCGCCGGCAGGGACGACCCGCCGCGGGCGCGGGCCAACCCGGGCTCTTCGGCGCGGGGGACGCCGCGCCGCAGGCCGAGCCCCCCGACCCCGCGGCCGCCGAGGTGCTCGCGGAGCTCCGCCGGACCGACCCCGAGCGGATCACTCCCCTCGAGGCGCTCGAGCGCCTCTCCGCGTGGCGGAAGCGGCTCTCGGACGACGGGAAGTGACGGGCCCCGGTCCGTACGGCCGGGCCCGCTTCGGGTGGGAGGGCCGCGAGCCGCGCGCGGCGGCCCGCGGCCGGAAACGGCGTCAGAACGACTTCAGCGCCTCGCTCTCGTCCCGGAAGGTGTCGAACACCTGCTCGAGCTTCGTCAGCTGGAGAAGGTCGGACACCTTGCCCGAAGGATTGAGGAGACGCACGGAGCCCCCCTTCTCCCGGGCGCGCTTGTAGCAGGCCACCAGCTCGCCGATGCCGGCGGAATCCATGTACGTCACGCCCTGCAGGTTGAGCAGGATCTTGCTCTTCCCGGCGTCCAGGAGCTCGTGCACCCTGTCGCGAAGGACGACGTCGCCCTCCCCGATCGTGATCTTCCCGGCGAGATCGAGAACCGCCACCTCGCCCGCCTGTCGGAGCCCGGCCTTCATCATGTCGCCTCCCTCCGGATACCGCCGGCCGCGGGGGCCGGCCGGCTCACGCCGCGCTTTCCGCCCGGCGCTTCTTGATCAGCTCGACTTCCATCCCCTGCCCTTCCACGTAACGGAAACGGATCTCGTCCACGAACGCCCGGATCAGGAGGAGGCCCCGGCCGTTCGTCCGCAGCCGGTTCCCCTCGACCGTCGGATCCGGTGTGGCGTCCGGATCGAACCCTCGTCCCCGGTCGCGCACCGTCGCGCGGAAGCCGTCGCCCGAGGTCGCGAGAACGACCTCGACCGGAAGCTCCGGGTCGGAGGCGTTGCCGTGCTTGACCGCGTTGATCACCGCCTCGCGCACCGCCAGCGCCGCGCTCAGGGCGTCCTCCTCGGAAAAGCCCGCGATTCCGGCGACCCGCTCCGCCGCGCCGTGGACCACGTCCACCAGCCGCACGTCGCTGGCGATCACCATCTTGACCGAGGTCTCGGCCGCCATGCTGGATCGCGCGCTCCTGTCGCGGGCGGCCGGGAACGACGGACGCCGCTGAATGCGTTGGGAGAATATCCGCGGTGAGGGGATCCCGTCAAATGACCTTCGGCGGACGATGCCCCCTTGACATTGTGGATTCTTTTGGTATTCTTTTCTTGGTTCGAGGATCCGAGCCGCAGGGCACGGCGCGGCGGCGAGGAGCGCGCATGGCGTCCCCTCACGGAGATCTTCTCCAGTCGATCTTCCAGAGCGTGTCCGACGGCGTCATCGTCGCGGACCGGGACGGACGGTTCCTTCTCTTCAACCGCGCCGCGCGGGAGATCCTCGGCCTCGCGCCGGTCGACGACGGGCCCGTCGCTTGGCCGGCGGCGTACGGCTGCTACCTTCCGGACAAGAAGACCCCGTACCCCGCCGAGAGCCTGCCGCTCGCGCGCGCCCTTCGAGGCGAGCGGGTCCGGGACGCGGAGATCTTCGTCCGGAACGACGGCCGCCCCGACGGCGCCTGGATCAGCGCGAACAGCGCCCCCCTCCTCGACGCGGAGGGGAAGACCCGCGGCGGCGTGGTCGTCTTCCGCGACGTCACGGAGCGCCGCGAGAACGACGAGGTCGTCCGCCGGCTCTCGGAAGCGGTCAGCCGGACCGCGGACAGCGTGTTCGTCACCGACGCCGAGGGGAGGATCGAGTTCGTCAACGCGGCGTTCGAGAGCACGACCGGGTACGGCCGGGACGAGAGCGTCGGGCGCACCCCCAGCATCCTGAAGTCCGGGATGCACGACGGCGCCTACTACGAGGCGCTCTGGGCGACGATCAAGGCGGGGAAGGTCCACACGGGCACGGTGATCAACCGGAAGAAGAGCGGGGAGCTCTACCACGCCGAGCAGACGATCACGCCGATCCGCGACGCGGCCGGGAACCTGTCGCACTACGTCTCGGTCGTCCGCGACGTCACGGAGCTGCGCAAGGCGAGGGAGCGCGAGGTGGAGATGCGCCTCGCGCACAAGGTGCAGCAGCACCTCTACCCCGCCGGGCCGCCGGCGATCCCCGGCCTCGACGCCTACGGATCGGTCTCCCCGGCGGCCGAGACGTGCGGCGACTACTTCGACTTCCTGGAGCTGCCCGGCGGCCGGCTGGGGATCGCGGTCGGCGACGTCCGGGGGCACGGGCTCGGGGCGGCCCTCCAGATGGTCGGGACCCGGGCCTACCTTCGCTCGCTCGCCGGCACCGGCGCGGACCTCGAGACCGTCTTCCGCCGGCTCAACCGGACGCTCAGCGAGGACACGGAGGACGGCGGCTTCGTCACGCTGCTCTTTGCCGACGTGGACCCGCGAGGCCACAGGCTCGTCTACGCGAGCGCGGGGCATCCCCACGGCTACGTCCTGGACTCCGCGGGGACCGTTCGCGCGACCCTGGAGGCGACCGGCATCCCGCTCGGCATCTTCCCCGACCGCCACGAGGCGACGGCCCGCGAGATCCCCCTCGAGGAGGGGGACACGATCGTCCTCTTGACCGACGGGCTGGTCGAAGCGGCGAGCCCGGAGGGGGAGTTCCTCGGCGTCGAGCGCGTCCTGGAATCCGTACGCTCCGCCCGGCACCTGGACGCGCGCCGGATCGCGGAGGCGATCCACGCCGAGCTGAGCGAGTTCACGGCGGGGTGCCCCCCGTCGGACGACGTGACCGTCGTTGTCTGCAAGATCGCTTCCTCGGAGTGAGCTCTCGCCCGATTCTTTCAAAACCTTCAAACCCGGGGGCGCGGGCCGCGCCCTCTTGCCGTATCGCGATCAAAAGTCTTGATTTCGAGTTTTTGAACGCCTAAATTTGCCCGCCAAGGAGCCCGGCGGGACGACGTCCGGCCGGCGCGATCGAAGTCGGGGGGGTCCCGAACAGCGCATTTCGGAGCGCGAAGGAGGAGTTTGCATGAGAGCGAAGTGGTTCGCGATGGCGGTGATGGCGATGCTCGTGACGGCGGGCGCGGCATACGCGTCCGAGGTCGGCAACAACCCGGAGGGAGCGGGCTTCCGCTTCGATTTCGGATTCGAGCGCACGCAGACGGAGGTCGAGCTGAAAGACCCCGCGATCGTGTACTCCGCGGTGGATAGCGGGGACGAGGGCGACTACTACTGGACCGAATCCTACACCGAGACCTTCGACAGCTTCGACGGCCGCGAGACGATGGACAAGTACTTCCTGAAGCTCGCCTACGGGTTCGGCGACAAGTACTCGCTCTACGCCAAGGTCGGCATGGCCCGTCTCGCCACCGAGGCCTACAACCTCATGATGATCTGGGATTACGAGTACGACGAGTACGACGCGGTCACCGACGAACACGTTTACGAGTACTACAACTACGACCAGTACCTCACGGAGCCCACCCGCGGAATGGGAGACTGGGACCTGTTCTACGGCGCCGGCTTCAAGGCCGTCTTCTACGACGCTGGCGGCTTCAAGGTCGGAATGGACCTCCAGTACAACCAGTACCAGCTGGATTCCGAGTACTACATGTACTACGACGACTACGCGTACGGCTACGGCCCGCCGGACGCCCCCACGTACTGGTACATCGACACCGAGTCCCAGCAGGTCGTCGAGTCGGACACGACCGAGTACCAGGCCGCCCTCGTCTTCAGCAAGAAGAACGACAAGTTCTCGCCGTACGGCGGCATCAAGTTCTCGCAGGTCGAGACCGACTACACCGGCGAGTACTGCTACCACTACGAAAATTACTACGGCGACATCGACGAGGAATCCGGCGCCTGGACGCTCACGACGACCTCCAAGGACACCTTCGGCGTGTTCGTCGGCGCGGACTACGAGATGACGGCGAAGTTCGCGATCAGCGGCGAGTTCCAGCTCGGCGACCAGACGGCGACCGCGATCAAGATGACCTGGAAGTTCTAGACCCTCTTCTCGGCTCGATTTCGGCGAGGGCCGGGCGAGAGCCCGGCCCTTGTCGTTTTCAGGCGCGGGAGGAACGAGCCCCCGCCGCCTCCCACGCCTCCCGCGCCCGTCCGGCCTCCTCGATCGAGGCGTAGCGGTGGACGCCCCGGGGGAACCTGACGGGACGGAGGAAGTCGGAGAACGCCCAGAGCCACGCGACGCGGCGCAGGTGGCGGGGATCGCCGGCGTCGCCCCAGAGGGCCTCGCGCGCCTCCTCGAACGAGCGGAACTTCTGGACCGGCATCACTCCTCCGCCAGACCGAACTTCCTGCGAAGCGCCTCGGCGTCCATGCGGTCCACCGGGCGCAGCGTGTCCTTCTTCATCGCGTGCAGCGTCCGGGGGGTCGCCACCCGGACGCGCACCCCCTCGACCGTCATGTCCTCCGCCTCGAGATCCTCGAACCGGAACGCCTCGCCGAGGCGGCCGATCAGATCCACGACGAACGACTCGTCGCGCGGGACGTACCGGACGGTCGGATAGGCCCCGGCCAGATCGTCGGCCGAGATCTCGTCGATGCTCGGATCCCGGAAGACCTCCCGAAGCGCGCGCTTCAGCCTCTCGACGTTCTCGCGATCCGGCGCCAGGAACAGGTCCACGTCCGCGGTGGCCCGGCCGAGCCCGTGCAGGTTCACGGCCACGCCCCCGACGAGCACGTAGCGCACTCCCTCGCGATCGAGGGACCGGAGCACGGCGACGACCTTGCCGAAGTCCAACGGGCGCCTCCCCTGCCAGCCTCGACGGGGATTGTAAGGCGAGCGCGATCTTCGCGGTAGCTCCCGCCCGCCCCCGATCGCGTCGCGCCGCGGCCGGGGCTCAGAGGCGGACTCGCCGGGTCTCGAGACCGGAGACCCGCCCGAGGAGGTCGAAGTCCCGATCGTGGTGGAGCACGGCGAGGCCGTTCCTGAGCGCGCACGCCGCGATCAGGCAGTCCGTCCCCGAGCGAACCGTCAGACCCGCTCGCCGGGCCGCCCGGTACAGGCTCGCGGCCTCGATCACGACCTCGGACCGGAGCGGCGACTCCACGACCGGGAACGAGAGCATCGCCTCGCGCGCGAGGCGGAACGCCCGCTCGTCGCGAAACCCCTGGAGGACCTCCTGGACGATCGGAAGGCACGTCGCGATCTCGTCGGTGTCCAGCGTCTCCTCGAGGTCGAGCCGGGACGGCTTGCGAAAGAACTCGACCCAGACCGACGTGTCAACGAGAACCACGGCGACCCTTCGCCGGCTTCGCCTCGGCGATCGCACGGTCTCCCCGCATCTCCGGCAGATTCCCCTCCCAGAGCCCGGAGCGCCCCAGATCGAGGATGCGGCGCGCGCGCACCCGGCGGACGAACTCGGCGAGCGCGCGGTCCACCGCCCGCGAGTAGGTCCTCTCGCCGCTCAGGCGCAACGCCTCCTCGAGCCGCTCCTCGTCGAGCACAAGATTTGTACGTTTCATGCGCATAGTATGCTGCCGCGCCGTCCCCGGGTCAAGGGGGCCCCGGGAGGGGCCCGCGCCGCCTCATCCTCCGTCGGCGCCGAGCCCCCTCCGGTACTGCACCGCTTCGGCCACGTGGACGGGGCCGATCGTCCCCGCACCATCGAGGTCGGCGAGCGTCCGCGCGACCCGCCGCACCCGGTCCCAGGCCCGCGCGGAGAGGCCGAGCCTCTCGCAGGCGTCGACGAGCAGGCGGCGGCACGCGGGATCGAAACCCGCGTGGCGGTCGAGGTCGGGCGATCCCATCCTCGCGTTGCACGTCGGGCCGTCGGGGCCGAATCGCTCCCGCTGCCGGGCCCTCGCCTCGGCGACCCGCGCCCGGACGGCCGCCGAGGGCTCGCCAGGCCTCCCGCCGGCGAGCGAGGCGATCTCGACCGGCGGCACCTCGACGACGATGTCGAACCGGTCGAGGAGCGGCCCCGAGAGCTTCGAGAGATAGTGGTGGACCTGCCTCGGCGTGCACCGGCACCGTCCGCCGCGCGAGCCGAGATGCCCGCAGGGGCACGGGTTCATGGACGCGACGAGGGTGAACCGCGCCGGGAGCGTCGCCGTCGCGTGCACCCTCGCGACCGTGATCTCGCCGTCCTCGATCGGCTGCCGGAGCGCCTCGAGGGCGTCCCGGCGGAACTCCGGCATCTCGTCGAGGTACAGGACCCCGTGCGTCGCGAGGCTCATCTCCCCGGGGCGGATGCGGGGCCCGCCGCCGGTCAGCCCGGCGAACGAGATCCCGTGGTGCGGCGCGCGGAAGGGGCGCTCCCGGACGAGACCGCGCGAGATCCCCGCGGCGCTCCAGACCTGCGTCACCTCCAGCGCCTCTCCGGGCGTCATCGTCGGGAGGATCCCCGGCAGGCGCCGCGCGAGCATGCTCTTCCCCGCCCCCGGCGGCCCCGACAGGAGGAGGTGGTGCCCGCCGGCCGCCGCGACCTCGAGGGCGCGCCGAGCCCCCGCCTGGCCCCGCACGTCCGCGAGATCGTGGGCGCCCCGCAAGGTCTCGCGCTCGAGCAGGAGGCTCAGGACGTCGGCCCGAGGCCCGGCGCGGCCGAGACCCTTCGCGATCGCCAGGACGTCGGCGAGCGACCCGACCGGCACGGCGTCGATCCCCCCGACGAGGGCCGCCTCCTGCGCGTTCGCCGCGGGCACGACGACGCGCTTCCGGCCCGCTCCGGCGGCCGCGAGGGCGATCGACAGCGCGCCCCGGACCGGGCGGACCGACCCGTCGAGGCCGAGCTCGCCGGCGACGACGCTGTCTCCCGGGCGCTCGTGCGGGACCTGCCCGTCGGCGGCGAGGAGCGCGACGGCGATCGGGAGGTCGAGCGCCGTCCCCTGCTTCGGGATCTCGGCCGGCGCGAGGTTGACGATCGCGCGGCCGTCGGGAAGCCGGAACCCGACGTTGAGGAGCGCGGACCGGATCCGCTCGAGCCCCTCCTTGACCGCGGAGTCGGGCAGGCCGACCGCGGCGACGAACGGAAGGCCGCCCCCGAGGTGGACCTCGACCTCGACGAGGCGCGCCTCGACGCCGATCAGGACGGCGCCGGTCGCGCGACCGAGCACGGAACGCCTCGATCGGGAGGCGGGCGGAGGGGACCTACTTCGCGAGGATCGTCAGGCGGGTTCCCGGGTAGAGCGTCGTCGACGGGGAGATGTTGTTGAGCGCGCAGATCTGGTCCACGGTCACCCGGTACCGGCCCGCGATCCGGTAGAGCGTCTCGCCCCGGCGGACCGTGTGCACGACCGGCCCCGGCTCGTGCACGCCTTCGGACCCGGCTTCCGCGGTCTCCCCTCGGGGGCCCGGGATCTTCAGCCGCTGCCCGACGCGGAGGACCGAGTGGACTCGGATCCCGCTGGCCGAGGCGATCGCCGCCGGGGTCGTCCCGTAGCGGCGGGCGATCTTGGCGAGGGTGTCCCCCGACCGGACCTTGTACGTCGCGGTCGAGCGCGGGCGCGACGGCTCCTCGCTCCCGGACGCCCCGGCGGCCGAGAAGCCGGCCCCGGGGATCGTCAGCTCCTGGCCGACCCGGAGGAGGGTGCGCTTCCCCATCCCGTTCGCCGCCTGGAGGTCCGACACCCGGACGCCGTACCTCTGCGCGATCTTGCCGAGCGTCTCCCCCTTCCGCACGACGTGGCGCCCGGAAGCGCCCCGCTCCGATTTCGGAACCGCATCGAGCGCCGCGACCGTCGCCGCCCCGGTTCCGGGCGGCACGCGGACCTCGAGCGACCCGACCGGGACCTGCTGGCGCCGGAGCGCCGGGTTCAGGAGCTTCATCGTCTCGAGATCGGTCCCAGCGCACCGGGCGAGCACCTTGAGGTGGACCGGCCCGTCGATCCGGACCGTCTCGTACTCGATCGGCCTCTCGTAGTCCGGGAAGAACCCGAACCGCTCCGGGTCCTTCGAGATCAGGGTCGCGGCCAGGATCGCGGGGACGTAGTTGGCCGTCTCGCGATGGAGCATTCCCTTCTTGGCGAAGTGCCAGAAGTCCTTCTGTCCCGTACGGTTGATCAGGCGCTGGATCTTCCCCTCGCCGGTGTTGTACGCGGCGAGCGCCAGGTACCAGTCGTCGAACATCGCGTAGAGGTCCCTGAGGTACGCCGCGGCCGCTCGGGTCGCCTTCTCCGGGTCCGAGCGCTCGTCCACCCAGTAGTCGATCCGGAGGCCGTAGCGCCTCCCGGTCCCCTGGATGAACTGGAAGATCCCCTTGGCCTTCGCCCGCGAGTACGCGTTCGTCTTGTACGCGCTCTCGACGTGCGCCATGTACGCGAGGTCCCTCGGCAGCCCCTCCTCCGCGAAGATCCTCTGGATCATCGGGAGAAAGCGACCCGAGCGGGCCAGCCCCGGAAGGAACTTCGCCCGGTGCCGGTTCGAGTAGAAGTCGACCCAGGAGAGCACGCGATCGTTGAACACCATCGGGATGTCGAAAGACGGCGTCGCGAGCTCGACGAGGTTGCGTTCCTCCTCGATCGCGGCGGGGCCGATCTCCGGCGACGTGATGTCGAGGTCGTCGAGGGGGGAGGGCTCGATCTCGCCGGGCTCCGTCTCGGCCGAGTCGGCGCCGGCCGCTCCCTCCGCGTCGAGGAGCGCGAGTTGGTCCCGGATCTCGACGGCGAGGTCCGAGAGCCTCGCGTCCTCGCCCGCCCCCTCGATCGCGGCGAGCGCCGCCTCGAACTCCTCCCGCGCGAGAGCCTCGTCGCCGTCGAAGGACGCGCGCTCGCCCGCCGCCTGGTGGGCGCGCGCGGCCAGCACCGCCTCGTCCCGGGCGTCCTCCCCCGCCTCCGTCCCGCCGGGGGACGGCGCGCCCTCCGCCGGATACGCCTCCTCGGGGCCGGCCGCGGGCTGCCGCAGGGGAGCGCAGCCGCCGGCGAAGACCAGGATCGCGAGGAGCGCCGGGGCGAGGAGAAGCGGGAAACGGGTTTCCGGGGGCGCGGCCGGAAGCCTTCCCATCGGGTCTCCTCCGAACGGGCGAGGGCGGCCCCGACCCCGGGGCCGCCGCGTTCGAGCCACGGCAAATCATAGGGACCGATCCACTTACTGTCAACCGGAAGCCCGGCCGATCGGCCGACTCCGCTTCCGCTCGCGCCTCTCGCGGTACCGCTCGCGATCCCAGGAGCGCAACCGCCGCCTTGACAGCGCGCTGCCCGCGTGCGTAATCTCCGTCGAGGCCGGGATCCGAAGCGCGGACCGGCGGCCCGCAGCCTCCCGTGGAGACCCCGATGGCGACCGAGACGAAGGAGAAGTCCAAGGCGATGGATCTCGCCGTGTCCCAGATCGAGCGGCAGTTCGGCAAGGGCTCGATCATGAAGCTGGGCGACCGGGGTCACGTCGAGGTGCCGGTCATCCCGACGTCGGCGCTGTCCATCGACTACGCCGTCGGGGTGGGCGGCATTCCGCGGGGCCGGGTCGTCGAGATCTTCGGCCCCGAGTCGTCGGGGAAGACGACGCTGGCGCTGCACGTCGTCGCCGAGGCGCAGAAGGCGGGAGGGATCGCCGCGTTCATCGACGCGGAGCACGCGCTCGACCCCGAGTACGCCCGCAAGCTCGGCTGCGACGTGGACAACCTGATGGTCTCCCAGCCCGACTCCGGCGAGCAGGCGCTCGAGATCGCGGAGATCCTGATCCGCTCGGGCGCCCTCGACATCGTGGTCGTGGACTCGGTCGCCGCCCTCGTCCCGAAGGCGGAGCTCGACGGCGAGATGGGCGACTCGCACGTCGGCCTGCAGGCCCGCCTGATGTCGCAGGCGCTCCGGAAGCTGACCGGCGTCGTGTCGAAGAGCGGCACGGCGCTCGTCTTCATCAACCAGATCCGAGACAAGATCGGAGTGATGTTCGGGAACCCCGAGACGACGACCGGCGGCCGCGCGCTCAAGTTCTACGCCTCGATGCGGCTCGACATCCGCCGCATCGGCGCGATCAAGGAGGGGGAGGAGACGACCGGGAGCCGGACGCGCATCCGGGTCGTCAAGAACAAGGTCGCGCCCCCGTTCCGGAGCGCCGAGTTCGACATCCTCTACGGCGAGGGGATCTCGCGCGAGGGAGATCTCCTCGACCTCGGAGCCGCGCACAGCCTGGTGGAGAAGTCGGGATCGTGGTTCTCCTACGGCGACCTCCGGCTCGGCCAGGGGCGCGAGAACGCGAGGGTCTTCCTCCGCGACAACCCCGACCTCGCCCGCGAGATCGAGGGGAAGCTCCGGGAGACGCTGGGGCTCGCGAAGGCGCCCGCCGCGACGCCGGCAGCCGCCGCTCCCGAACCCGACCGGGGGAAGGGGAAGTCCCGCCCGTAGGGCCCGAGGCGCGGGCGCCCATCCGCTTGACGGCCTCCCGGGGGCGTGCAAAAATCCCGCGGTTCCGGCGTACGGCTCGGTAGCTCAGCTGGTAGAGCGAGGGACTGAAAATCCCTGCGTCGGCGGTTCAATTCCGTCCCGAGCCACCAGGCCCGGTCAGAACCAGGTCTTGATCACGTCGAAGTAGATCACGATCGCGAAGAACAGCAGCAGGAACGCCAGCCCCGCCTGCATCACCCGCTCCTTGACCTTCAGCGAGAAGTCCCGGCGGATCGCCCCCTCGAAGAGCAGGATCAGGATGTGCCCGCCGTCGAGCACCGGGATCGGGAGGAGGTTCAGGATCCCGAGGTTCAGGCTGATGATCGCGAGGAAGAAGAAGAACGACTCGACGCTCGTCATCGCGGCGCGAGAGAGGCGCGCGATGCCGATCGGCCCCGAGAAGTTCCGGACGGTCCCCGGCGTCTTCGCGAGCCGCCGCAGAGCGACGAAGATCGTCTTCGTCTGCGAGGCGTTCCACCGGACCGCCTCGACGAGGGCGGAGCCGAGCGAGAGATCCCGGTGAACGCCGGGGGTCCGGAAGACGACCCCGATCACGCCGCGGTCCCCTTCCTTCTTCGGGGTCAGTGCGACCTCGACCGTCTCCCCCGCCCGCTCGACCTCGAGCCGGACCTCGCGACCGGCGCTGGACGCGATCAGCCCCCTGAGCTCCACCTCGCCGATCGGCTTTCGCCCGTCGGCCGAGAGGATCCTGTCCCCCGGCTCGATCCCGGCCTTCGCCGCCGCCCCCCCGGCGAGGACCTGGAGGACCGTCGTCGGCCCGACCCCCTCCTGGAGGAGACCCCACCCCGGGTCGCCGCGGTACGTGCCCCCCTCGCGCGAGACCCCGGTCCCGAGCGGGATCGCGAGGACCCGACCCGCGCGCTCGACCTCGACCGCGACCGTGCTCTCGGGCGCCAGATCGATCTCGTCGAGGAAGGTCGACGGGTCCCGCGCGTCCCGCCCCTCGATCGACAGCACCCGGTCCCCCTTCGCGATCCCGGCCGCCTCCGCCGGCGACCCCGGCGCCACCGCGACGACGGTCGGGGGGCTCGGGAAGTCCTCGGTCCCCTGCAGCCAGAAGAAGCCCCACACGATCGCGACGGCGAGAACGAGGTTGCAGACCGCCCCCGCCGCGTAGACGAGGAGGCGCTGCCAGCGCGGCCGAGGCAGGAACTCGTCCGGCCCCCCGGTGCGGTTCTCGTCGGACTCGTCCCCCGCGAGGCGGACGTACCCCCCGAGAGGAACCGCGGAGACTCGGTAGTCGGTCCCCCCCCTCCGGAAGCCGAAGAGGCGCGGGCCGAAGCCGAGCGAGAAGACCGGCACCCCGATGGAGAGCGCCTTCGCCACGGCGAAGTGCCCGAACTCGTGGACGAACACGAGGATCCCGAGAACCAGGACGAAGGACGCGAGGGTTTCCAGAAGGACGATCACGCTCTTGCTCCGAGACGCACGGTCCGCGCCGCGCCTTCGCGCGCGAGGGCGTCGGCGGCGAGGACGTCGTCGAGCGTCGCCGCGGGCCCCTCGCCGAAGCGGTCGAGGGCGTCGCGGACGATCGCGGGGATCTCCAGGAAGCCGGCCTTCCCCTCGAGGAAGGCGCCGACCGCGACCTCGTTGGCGGCGTTGAGCGCGGCTGGCGCCGCGCCTCCCCGCGCCAGGGCGCGATAGGCCAGATCGAGACACGGGAACCGGTCCGGGTCGGGGGCCTCGAACTCGATCGGGCCGGCGGAGACGGGATCGAACGGCGGCAGCGGCGACTCCCACCGCTCCGGCCAGGTCAGGGCGTACTGGATCGGATGGCGCATGTCGGTGACGCCGAGCTGGGCCTTGAACGAGCCGTCCACCATCTCCACCATGGAGTGGACGACGCTCTTCGGGTGGATCACCACGCGGATCCGCTCCGGCGGGACGGAGAAGAGCCAGCGGGCCTCGATCACCTCGAGCCCCTTGTTCATCAGCGTCGCGGAGTCGATCGTGACCTTCGGCCCCATCCGCCAGGTCGGGTGCCGGAGCGCCTCCCCGGGAGTGACCCGCGAGAGCGCGTCGAGCGGGAGCGATCGGAACGGCCCGCCCGAAGCCGTGAGCCACAGCCGCCGCACCTCCTCGAGTTTCTCGCCGCGGAGGCACTGGTGGAGCGCATTGTGCTCGCTGTCCACCGGCAGGATCCTCGCCCCCGTCTCGGCCGCCCGCGCGGTGAGGAGCGCGCCGCCGACGACGAGCGACTCCTTGTTCGCCAGCGCCACGTCGCGGCCCGCGTCGATCGCGGCCCAGGTCGATCGCAGACCGGCGGCCCCGACGACCGCGCAGACGACGAGGTCCACGTCCTCGTGGAGCGCGGCCGCGACCAGCGCCTCGGCGCCCCCCTCGACCCGGAACGCGCCGCCGAGGCGCCTCCGGAGCTCGGAGGCGCCCTCGGGATCCGCGACCGCGATCCTCTCCGGCCGGAAGCGGCGCGCCTGCTCCTCGAGGCGGTCGACGCTCGCCGCGGCCGCGATCGCGGCGACGCGGAATCTCTCCGGGAAGGCCTCCACCACGCGGAGCGTGCTCGTCCCGATCGAGCCGGTCGATCCGAGGACCGCGATCCGCTTCACGGCCCCGTCCCCAGGAACGCGCGGTAGTAGTAATAGAGGACCGGCGCGGCGAGCAGCAGGCTGTCCGCCCGGTCGAGGATCCCCCCATGGCCGGGGAGGAGGCCCGAGGAATCCTTTCGGCCGGCCGCCCGCTTGATCGCGCTCTCCGCCAGGTCCCCGCCGATCCCCGCGACCGCGATCAGGACGCCGAGCGCCAGCGCGTGGGGAAGAGAGAGCCTCTGGTAGAACCAGAAGTGCGCGACGAGCGCTCCGCCGACGCTGGCCGCCACCCCCCCGATCGCCCCTTCCCACGTCTTCCGCGGCGAGAGCGTCGGCGCGAGGCGCCTCCGCCCGAGCGTCGTCCCGACGTAGAACGCGGCGGTGTCCGAGCAGATCACGCAGACGAGGAGCAGGACCAGGGGATCGGTGCCGTCGTCTCCGGGAAGGGAGCGGAGACCGACCAGGAACGCCAGGCCGAGACCGATGAGGAGCAGCGGGACGAGCGTGCCCGCCGCCGAGCGGAGCATCCGGTCCGGGTCCTCGCGCCTCGACATCGCCGCCGCGAACGACAGGGCGGTCGCGACCGCGAGCGGGAGGACCGGGTCGAAGGCGGGAGGCGCCCCGAGGAACGACCAGGCGAGGGCGACCGACGCCGCGATCCCGAGCGCTGCGAACGGCCGGTCTCCCCGCGCCTCGAACAGCCGGTAGCACTCCCAGCAGGCGACGGCGATCCCGAGCGCCACCAAGCCGAAGAAGACGATCGGCGGCATCCGCTTGATGACGATCCACAGGACCGCCATCAGCACGACCGCCGTCAGGACGCGCTTCATCTTCCTCGCTCAGCCGCGCGCCGCGGCGGCCGCGTCGCCCCGGGCCTCCTGGCCCGCCTCGATCCCTCCGTACCTCCTGTCGCGCCCCTGGTAGTCGAGCAGCGCATCGAGGAAGTGCCGGAAGCGGAAGTCCGGCCAGAGCGTGGACGTGACGTGGATCTCCGCGTAGGCGATCTGCCAGAGGAGGAAGTTCGACACGCGCATCTCGCCGCTCGTCCGGATCAGGAGATCCGGATCGGGCTGCCCCGCCGTGTAGAGGCGAGCCGCGATCGCGGCCTCGTCCACCGCCTCGCCGGCCAGGCCCTCGCGGACGATCGAGCGGCACGCGTCCACGATCTCCGCCCTGCCCCCGTACGAGATCGCGATGTTGAAGCGCAGGCCCTCGTGGCCCGCGGTCGCGGCCACCGCCTCGTCGAGCTCGGCCCGGATCTCCGGACGCAGGGCGCCGAGGCGCCCGAGGACCGAGAACCGGATCCGGTTCTCGTGGAGCGTGCCGAGCTCCTTGCGCAGGTACTCCTGCAGCAGGTCCATGAGGGTGTCCACCTCGATCCGCGGGCGCTTCCAGTTCTCCAGCGAGAAGGCGTACAGCGTCAGCACGTCGAGGCCGAGCCGGGCCGCGCTCTCGACCGTTTCGCGGACCGACCGGATGCCCGCGCGGTGGCCCGCGACCCTCGGCAGCCGCCGGTTCCGGGCCCACCGGCCGTTCCCGTCCATGATGATCGCCACGTGGCGCGGCATCCGGGACGGATCGAGCCGCGCGAGGAGCCGTCCCTCGTCGCTGTCCGGCGCCGCGAGCGTGGAGAAGTCCCTCATGCGGTCCCACCCCCGACGCTCCCGCCGCTCGGCGCGCGCCGGATCGAGGCATGGTAATCCCCCGTCCGGGGCGTATCAACCCGAGAAATCGGGGACAGCCACCGAATTTCCCGCTCCGCGATGGGAGGAGCACGATCGGGCACGGGCGCGAAATTCGGTGGCTCTCCCCGACTTATCGACGATCCCCGTACCCCTCGGGATGCTCGCGGTGCCAGCGCCACGCCGTGCCGACGATGTCCTCGAGTCGAGGGATCGAGGGCCGGTAGCCGAGCCGCTTCGCCGCGCGCGCGGAGGACGCGACGAGGATCGCGGGATCCCCCGGCCTCCTCGGGGCTCGCGTCGTCGGGGGCAGGGACCCCGTCACGCGGGACACCATGTCGACGACCTCCCGGACGGAGAACCCCTCTCCGTTACCGAGGTTGAACGCGCCCGCGTCGACCCGCTCCGCCGCGAGCGCCGCGAGCGCCGCGACGTGCGCCTCGGCGAGATCGGCGACGTGCACGTAGTCCCGGATGCAGGTGCCGTCCGCCGTCGGATAGTCCTCGCCGAAGATCGGCACGGGGGGACCGCCGCGAAGGAGCGCCCCGAGAAGCCTGGGGATCAGGTGGGTCTCCGGGGCGTGATCCTCGCCGATCTCTCCGCTCGGATGCGCTCCCGCCGCGTTGAAGTAGCGCAAGGCGACGTAGCGGATCCCGTACGCCCTGTGGTACCAGCCGAGGGCCCTCTCGAAGCAGATCTTGGTCTCCCCGTACGGGTTCGTCGGCGCGGCGGGCTGCTCCTCGGTGATCGGAAGGTCCGCCGGGTCGCCGTAGACCGCGGCCGTGCTGGAGAAGACGATCCCCAAGACGCCCGCGCGGCGCGAGGCGTCGAGGAGCGCCAGGCCCCTCGATACGTTGTTGGCGTAGTACTTCGCGGGGTCCTCGACCGACTCCCCGACCAGCGACGAGGCGGCCATGTGGACGATCCAGGACACCCGGCCGCCGGCGAGGAGGTCGCCGAGCAGCCTCTCGCTCCCGCAGTCCCCCTCGACGAACGTCGCCCCGTCGCAGACAGCCGCTCGATGGCCTTCCGACAGATCGTCCAGGACGATCACGTCGCGGCGGTCCTCGACGAGCCTGCGAACGATGTGGCTGCCGATGTACCCCGCCCCCCCCGTCACGAGCACCGCGCCCATGGCACCTCCCGGCCCCGGTCGACGTGGATCCTCACGGAAGCCCGGCGATCGTACACCACGACCCGTCCGGCTCGGGGTCCTCGCGAGACCCGTATTCGACCCGCTCCAGCCGGAGTCCCCGCGCCGGGGCGGTCGGCCCGGCGAGCCTGCGGTCCCCCGACGCCAGGATCTCGTCGACGCGGGAGGGGGGGAACCGGCCCCGCGCGATCTCGAGGAGCGTGCCGACGAGGTTCCGGACCATGTGATTGAGGAAGCCGTCCGCCCGGAACACGAAGGCGATCCGCTCCCGCCCGTCGGCGACGCACCGGGCCTCGGTCAGGTGCCGGACGGCGTCCTGATGCGTCCCGGCCGCTCCCGCGAATCCGGACCAGTCCCGCCGGCCGGGAAGCGAGGCGAGCGCGCTCCGGACGGCTTCCAGGTCCATCGGGTGCGGCAGGTGCAGCGCGAAGCGCGAGAGAAACGGGTCGCCGTGCGGCGAGCGGTCCACGAGGTAGCGGTAGGTCTTCGACGTCGCGTCCCGCCGCGCGTCGAAGTCGCCCCGGGCCGTCGCGACCGCCACCGCGCGCGCGTCCTCGGGGAGCAGCGCGCGAAGCGCCCGGAACAGCGTCCCGTCGTCGAGCGGCGTCGAGACGTCCGCGTCCGCGACCTGGCCCCTCGCGTGCACCCCCGCATCGGTGCGGCCCGCGCCTCGGACCCTTACGTGGCACCCTCCCTGGATCCTCGACAGCGCCTCCGCGACGACCGCCTGGACCGTGCGAAGGCCGGGCTGCGCCTGCCACCCGAAGAACTCCGTCCCGTCGTAGGAGAGGTCGAGACGGACCCGCCGGGACGAGGGGCTCACGGCGAGGGGGCCAGGAACGTGACCCGCCCGGCCCGGGTGTCGATCTCCGCGCGGCCTCCGAGCGGGAGCGTCCGGCTGCCGGGGCGGTGTCCCGCCGCGATCCCGGAGACGACCGGCACCCCGAGCGGGAGGAACGATTCCTCGATCACCTCCCGGAGCGGGCGGTCCGGCGGGAAGCGGCGCCCCGAGGGCGTCCCGTCGAGCGGCCCGAGAAGGACTCCGGCGACGCCCGAGAAAGCTCCCGACGCGCGAAGCTGCGTGAGCACACGGTCGACGCGATAGACGGTCTCGCCGGTGTCCTCGAGGAACAGGATCCGGCCGGACAGGTCCGGGAACCAGGGCGTACCGAGAAGATGCGCGAGCACGGTCAGGTTCCCGCCGGCGAGCGGGCCCGCGGCGCGCCCCCCCCGCAGGACGTTCCGCGCTC
>CAZPWK010000014.1:0-21350 GCA_964590285.1 uncultured Acidobacteriota bacterium
GGGATAGTAGTTGATCGTCAGGAAGACGCCGGCCGCGAGGAAACCGACCATCGCGGCCTCGAGTCCTCGACACGCTCCGAAGAGTTGTCGGCCGGCGGCGACGCTCGCGGAAGCGGGACCCGTCGCATCCGAGGCGATGAGGTCCTTCACGCGCCTGCCCGCTCCGGTCGTCGCGGCGAAACAACACACCAGCAGAGCCGCCCAAAGCGCGGTTCCGACGACCCCCGTTTCCGATAGCAGGGTCAGATAGAGCGAATGGCACGCCCGTCCCCAGAGCGGCCGTTGCCCGCTTCTCGGATCCTCGAACTCGGGCAACTCCCGCCCCAGATTGTTCGCCCCCACGCCCAGGACCGGGTTGTGCAGGAAGACCTTCCAGGCGACCTTCCACATGTAGATCCGGACCGCCCCCGTGTCCCCGTATTCGTGCGCCGAATCGATGGTCTTCATCTCGTCGTACCACTCGACCGGCACGAGGGGATAGACCAAGATCAGCGCCACGGCGATCACGGCCAACGTCGCCGCCGGGCGCCGGCTCCGAAGAACGACGTACAGCCCCACCGCGATCATCGCGAGGAAGCCTCCCCGGGAGAACGTCGCGACTCCGGAGAGCACGCTCAGCACGAGGACCGTGAAGCCGGCGACGCGACCGGCGACGCCGGAGGCGGTGGATCCGAGAAAATACGCGATCGGTGCCACCGTCGCCGCGAGCATGCAGAGATCGTTTTCGTCCACGAAGTACCCGCCGATCCCCGTTCCGCCGCGCAGGATGCCCTGCACGACCTGGAGCGCCCCGACCCAGACGTAGGTCCACAGGAGGACGCGCAGCTTGCGGACGTCGTCCACCGTCGTCATGAGGACCCAAGGACCCGCGAGCATCATCTGAAGGAGAGTGAACACGGTGTTGAACGCGACCCTCGGATTGTCGGAGAACGGGATCACGACGACCATCCCGGCGAGGATCCAGAGGATCACCTTGCCCTCGCGAGGCAACGGGTGCGGTCGCCGTAGGATCAACACCGCCGTTCCGAGAAGCGGTGCCCACAATCCCAGCTTCAAGTACTGCAGGAAGGGAAGGTAGAGCTGCGGCTTGCCGTAGTCGAGAACGATGTAGAAGGCGACGACCCAGACCCCGACGCCGACCGTCCGGCGAGCCGCGTCGTCCCGGCGGCGGCGAGCGGCGAGATGCCTCTTCCGAGAGGCGGAAGCGGCCGCGGGCTCGCGGCCGGTCAAGGGTCCGCCTCCTTTCGGACGAACGCGCGTCGGAGCGCTCTCCCGAGAATCGCGCGTTCGTCCTGGCGGACCACGCCGGGCAGGGAGACCACGCCGGCCGCGATCGCGATCAGCAGGACGGCCTTGAGCGCCGTCGCCGCCATCAGGGTCAGCGGGGCCAACCCGCGCGCCGCCACCGTCGCGACCAGCGCCCCGCCGCCCAGAACGGCCAGCCTCCCCCACTCGTGCGGGATCGGGTACAGCCGCTGCGAAACCGCGAGCGTCGCCGCCGCCTGGAACAGCAGCGCGGCGACCGTGGCCCAGGCCGCCCCCATCATCCCCATCGAGGGGATGAGCGCGTAGTTGAGGGCCAGCTTGATCGCCGTGGTGCCCGCGTAGATCGCCGGGAGCCATATCGTCCGCTTGCGGATCAGGATCCCGACCTGGAGGACCGGCAGCGCGGTCAGGAAGATCGTGCTCCACGCGATGAGGGGAACGACCGAGGACGCCGCGGCGTACTCGGGCGCCGCCATCACGGTGACGATCTCCCGCGCCATCACCGAGAGGAACGCGCAGATCGCCAGGAGCGCCGCCGAGTAGTACGTGAGCACTCTCGCGTACACGCGGCCCGCGTCGGGGTCCTTCGCGATCTCGAACATCTGGGCCGTCCACACGAGCCCGAAGGGCGCTCCCACGAGAAACCCGACGATCATGCCGAGCTTGCAGGCGAGCGCGAAGACACCCACCGTCGCCATGTCCGTCAGCACGCGGAGAAAGAACCGATCGGAGAAGTTCACCGTGAACGCCATCAGGCCCGTCGGGATGAACGGTAGGCAGTACGCGAGCATCCGGCGGACGAGCGCCCGGTCGGGGATCCACCCGCCTCCCGGGAGGCGATTCGTCAGCAGGATCGAGAGGAGAAGCCCCCCGGAGACGAGGGTGGACAGCAGGATGCCCCGCACTCCCATGCCCAGGCCGACGAGGAACACGATGTTGAGGGTCAGACTGACCAGCGTCGAGGCGACGGAGAGCGCGACGTAAGCGACCGGCCGGTTCTCCAGTCGGAACAGGCCGAGCAGGAGCTGACCCAGCTCGGTCGCGAAAACGCCGAGCAGGAGGATCGTGACGAGCGGCGCGACGTCGTTCCGGCCGACCACGAGTCGGCCGAGGAACGGAGCGGCCGAGACGAGGACCGCGGTGACGAGACCCCCGAGCAGGACCACCGTGAGGATCGCGTTCGTCTGCACGCGCCGCCGGGCGGCCGCATCCTCTCCATCCGCGTGGAAGCGATAGACCGCCTGCAGCATTCCGAACCCGACAAAGAACGCGGCAACGAACCCGGTCAGCTCCAAGAGCTCCAGGAGCCCGTAGTCCTCGGGCGACAGGAAGCGCGTGTACACGGGGATCATGACGAAGCCGATCGCCCGCCGGAGGAGGAGCCCGCCCCCGTAGATCACGGTCTGCCTGGAGAGGGACCGCAGATGGCCGGGCAATCTCCGTCTCCTCTAGCTTCCGGTGCGCGCGGCCAGGCACCGTCGGTAGATCGCGTCGTAGGCACGCACCATGGGCCCGACCCGGAAGCGCCGCTCGTACCGCTCCCGGCCCGCCTCCCCGCACCTCCGGAGGAGACCGGGATCCGCGAGCAGGCCGAGGATGCCGTCGGCGAACGCCTCCGGATCCCGCCTTTCCGTGAGCCTCCCGGTCACGCCGTTCTCGACGACTTCGGGCACGCCCCCGACCGCCGTCCCGAAGACCGGCAGCGAAAGAGCCATCGCCTCGAGGAGCGCGATCGGCATTCCCTCGAAATTCGACGACGTGACGAAGAGATCGAACGCGGGAAGGAAGCGCAGCGCGTCCCTTCGCGATCCGGTCAGCGTCACCTTCCCCTCGAGACCCAGGTCGCGGACCATCGCCCGCAGCTCGCCCTCCTTCGATCCGCCCCCCACGATCACGGCCCGGGCCGAAGGCGCGCGCGCGAGCACGCGCGGCATCGCCGCGATCAGCAGGTCGTGCCCCTTCTGCCACTCCAGACGGGCGACGGATCCGAGGACCGGGGCCTCCGGATCGATGCCGAGCGAGGCGCGCACGATCCGGCGGTCCTCCGGACCGGGCATCTCCTGCGGGTCGTAACCGTTGTAGACGACCTCGATGCGGGACTCCGGGATCTTCTCGAACTCCGACAGCTCCCTGCGCGTGTGCTCCGAGACGACGCAAAAGGCGTCCGCCAGGTGGCTCATCGCCCGCTCGGCGAGCATGTACCTCAGCTTCTCCGGGTACTTCTTCGAGTGGTCCGTATGCACGAGGGCGGGGACTCCCGCGAGGCGGACCGCGAGGGCCGAGTCGAGAAAGGCCGCCATGTGCTGCGTGTGGACCACGTCGGGGCGCCACTCCCTGGCGAACCTGAAGATGCTCGCGGGGCGGAGCCAGTGGTCGGAGCGGCGTCTTGGCGGCTCGTGGCGGACGGGAATGCCCATCGCGTGCAGCTCGTCCGCCAGCGGGCCCAGGATGTGCGTGCAGTAGACCGAGATCTCGTATTCGGCCGGGTCGAGGTTCCTGCAAAGATCGGCGATCACGCGCTCCATGCCCCCGATTCCCATGCCGTGCGTGATCTGCGCGAGCCGGATCCGTCTCCGCCCCATCACGCCCTCGTCCTCGCGAGATCGCGGTACATCTCGTGCGTCGCCCGAATCAAGGATTCCATCCCGAACTCGCGCTCGACGAACGCCCGCGCCGCGCGGACGCGCCGGGAGACCGCCTCGCGCTCGACGAGGGACGCGATTACGGCGTCCGCGATCGCCCTCTCGTCGCCGCGGTCCACCAGGAGACCCGTGACCCCGTGCTCCACCGCCTCCGGAGTCCCCCCGACCGCCGTCGCCACGACCGGCACGCCGAGCGCCATCGCCTCGAGCACGACGTTCGGCAGTCCCTCGGTGTCGGAGCTGAGCGCCAGGACGTCGAGCCCGCGGAAGACCTCCCGGATGTCCGGACGGTAGCCGAGGAATCGGGCTTCCGCCTCGACGCCGAGCGCCCGCGCCAGCTCCCGAAGCCGGCCCGCGTCGGGACCGTCGCCGGCGAAGACGAGTCGGGCCGAGGGAACCGACTCGAGGATCCGGGGGAACGCGCGGAGAAGCCGCGCCTGGCCCTTCTCGGCGCTCAGCCGGCCCACGTGCCCCACCACGGGGCTCTCCGGGGGAATTCCCCAGGGCGCCTTCGCCTCGGCGCCGCGCGAGCCGAACGGGTAGGCGTCGAGCGCGATGCAGTTCCGGACGACCCGGAGCCGGCCCGGACGGATGCCGCGAGCGGCGAGGTCCTTCCTCATCGCCTCCGAGACGACGATCACGCGGTCCATCCCCCGCAGCAGGGCGCGATCCATCTCCCGGTACAGCCGGGACTTCCCGGTGATCGCGATGTAACCGTGCACGGTCGTGACGCAAGGGGCCCCGCCGAAGCGGGCGGCGAGGAGCGAGACGAAGTCGGACTTCAGGTCGTGGGCGTGCAGCAGGTCGAGCTCTCCGGCTCGGAGCCGGCGCGCGAGACGGACGGCCGCCGACGGAAGGAGCGTTCGGGACTCCGGCAACGAGAAGGTCGGGCAGAAGGCGGAGGCCCTCGCCAGGAAATCGTTCCCTTCGGCTCGGCCGAAGGCGGCCACCTCGTACTCCACGTCGGCGTCCCCGTTGAGCCTCGCGGTCTCGCAGATCGTCTTTCCGGGACCGCAAACCCGCCGCGTGTCGCGCAGGTGCAGCACCCGGATCGGCGAGGTGCGAGGCGCGGGACTCAACGCGCCGCTCCCGCCGGCGCCCCTTCGGCAGGCGGGGAAGTGGCGAATTCCCGCCCGGCCGCTACGTCCTCCAGCAGCCCCGCGAGGCGCCGCTCGGCGCCGCGATCCGTGACGTTGTGGTTGGTCCCTTCGAGGATGCGGAGATCGGTTCCGGGGGGAAGACCTTGCCCTCGGGCGAGCGGCGCGAAGTGCTCCCGGAACAGCGCCAGGAGGCGATCCTGCTCCGAGTACACGAACGTCGTCCTTCCGGACGAGGACCGGAACCTCTCCCAGGCTTCGAGCAGATTCCGGTTCGTCTGCGGGTGGAGAGCGGCGTCCCGCCGTCTTCGGGGCCGGAGCCTCGCCAGGCGCGCGCGGAGGACCTTCCCGATCACCCGGTAGTCCGAGCGGAACGTCAGCAGCCGGAGGATCGCCGCCGGGTCGCGGAGCTTCCCGCGCATCACGGCCATCTCCTCGTCCACATGCCGCTCGCTCAGGACCTGATCCACGCCCACGCCCTGGTGCAGGACCGGCATCCCGAGCAGGACGAGCCTGAGGCCCCGCGCCCCCCCTCTCCCCGCGGCGAGGGCCGCGGTGCTGGCCCCGCCGCAAAGGCCGAACAGGACGATCTCGCGGACGCCTCGCTCGCGAAGCCACGCGATGCCAGCCTCCGCCGCCGGGACGTGGCGGCCCTCGTTGATCTCCCGGTAGACCTCGGCGATCGAGCGATCCTGCTCCGTCGAGTCGTCCCCGTGGCTCTCGCCCACGCCGACGGGGTCCACGCGCAGCACGGGAGACCCCGAGGCGGCGAGCGCCGACGCGAGCCTCCCGTAGAGGCCGTGCGGCCCCGAGCGATCGTTCGGCCCCGGGCTCAGGAACAGGAACCCCCTCTCGCGTCCCGGTGCGTCGTGCAGGGTCGCGCAGAAGGACCGACCTTCGTCCCCGAGGTCGACCGCCGCGCGTCCGGAAGCGGTCCGCGCCTCGAGCGCGCCCGGAAAGGGTCCGTCGGAAGCCGCCGGCAAGCCCTCGAGGCCGTCGCCGATCGCGTCGAACAGTCTCGCCGGATGGGACCGGTACGTCGGTCCCTCCACCCAGAAGGGAGGCACCCCCTCGACGCGCAGGGAAGCCCGAGAGGCGATGCCGACACCGATCACGAAGACGTCCGGCCGCGACGCGATCTCCGCGGCGTCCGGCAAGGAGTCGAGGGACTCGAGGAACGGACGTGCGAGCAGGAACCCGTTGCATCCGACCGGCGAGCCGGCGCGGATCCGCCCGAGGAGCTTGTCGCGGCCCTCCATCACCCGCTTGTGGGCGATGAACTGGCTCGCCACGTTCCGCTTGAGAAGCTCCTCCACGTACGAACCGGAGGAGGCGACCGGCTCCACGGCGACGACCCGTGCCACGCTCGACGGATCGAGGCTCGCGAATCGGGCGGCGACGCCGGCGCCGAGGCGCAGCCCGACGAGCGCGGGCGCCGCGGCGAAAGACGCGCGCGCAAGCCCGGCGACCGCCGACAGGTCCTCCAGGCGGGTTCGGACGTCGGTGTCCTCGAACGTCCGGTCGCTCTCCCCCTGTCCTCGGAAGTCGAAGCGAAACACCGGGGAGCCTCGCGCCGCCAGGGCCCTGGCCAGATTCACCCACGCGCGCTGCGACCAGGTCCGCTCCTCTCCGTCCGCCGGGACGAGAACGACGCCCGCGCGCCGCCGGCCTCCGGCGGGGAGGTACACGCGCACGTACAGCGACGATCCGTCGGCTGCCCGGATGTGGCCGCCCCGCTCGAGGACCCGCGGACTCCCGGACGACGGCCTCACGCTCACGAACCGTCCCCTCCCGAGGAGGGCGGCCCGGGCCGCGCCGCGGCCCGCTCGAGAACGGGCCCGAGAGCGGCGGCCATCCGGTCGTAGATCTCGGAGCCGCAGTGCAACCCGTCCTCCGTCCCCTCCTCGGGCAGGGTGCCGTCGGGCTGCGCGACCGCGGCGTGGTAGTCCGCGACGAGGAAGCCCTCGCGCCGGGCGAGGTCGAGGATCGCGTCGTTGATCCGGCGCACTCGCTCGTTCGTCCCGGGCAGCCGGCGCTCCAGGCTCCCGCCGACCGGGAGCGTCGTCGTCAGGATCGGCTCGATGCCGTGGAGACGGGCCAGCTCCGCCATGCTCGCGTAGCTGTCCGCGACGGCGCGAAGCGGCACCTCGTAGGTGGCGTTGATCGCGCACCCCTCGATGACGACCGCGCGCGGGGAGAGGTCCAGGACGTCCTGCCGGAACCGGAGGAGGTACTGCGGGACCAACTGGCCGGGAATCCCCCGGTTGACGATCTCGAGGCCGGGCAGCCGGGACGACAGGTCGCCCCATGCGAGCGTGTGCGAGGCGCCGACGAGTATCGCGTCGGGCCGCTTGCCCGCGCGCAGGAGCGCGGCGTTCTCCTCCGCGTAGACGCCGACTCCGCCGTGGTCCTGGTAGGCCGCCTTGAGCGACCGTGCGCTCTGCCTCCATCCCCACGCCTTCCAGAGGAGGAAGGAGCCCGCGAGGGCTCCGAGGACGAGCACCGCGACGAGAACGGCCAGGATCTTCTGCATCTGCGGCACCTCCGCGGACCGGAAGAGAGCCTCCGGCGGACCGCAGCGCGGCTCCGGCTTCGAGCGCGCCCTCAGGATCCCCCCGACCCCAACTCGGCGACCGGGAGGGCGCCCGCGCCTCCCATCGCTTCGACCACGCGAGACATCGTGTCGAACTCGAACCGGCGAAACAGCTCGGCCAGTCGCTCCGACGTCCGGCCCAGATTGACCCGATGGCGAAACGTCGTCAAGCGCGGGGCCGGCACGACAGGCTGCCCCGGGTCGAACTCCCAGGGGTGAAGGTAGAGGAGAGCCGGCCAGCCGTCGCGCTCGCGGATGCGCCGCACGGCCTTGCGTGTCACCCAGAGCGGAAGAAGGCGGAAGTAGCCTCCCCCCGCGCAAGGCAGCGTCAGCCCGGCGATCCGCACGGTCGAGGGAGGGAACTCCACGAAATCCGGAGCGTCGCGGAGCGGCCGGAACGGGAACCGCGGCGCGCCCGGGATGCCGTAACGGTCGTGGACGACCGGGAAAACGCTGCTGTCGATCCGGATCCCCTCCTCCGCGAGGATCCGCAGGGCCCAGAGGCTTCTCCTCGTGACCGAGAAGCTCGGCGCGCGGTAGACGCGGCACCGCGCGCCGGACGCGTCCTCGACGGCGCGGAGCGCGCTCCGCAGGTCGTCACGGAAGGACGCTCGGTCCATCCGGTACAGGAGCCCGTGGTCCGCGCCGTGGCAGCCGATCTCGTGGCCGGCCGCGACGATCCTCCGCACGGCCGCCGGGTGACGCCGGGCGATCCAGCCGAGCACGAAGAACGTCCCGCGGACCCGCGCGCCCCCGGCGATCTCCAGGACCGCGTCGAGCCCCCGATCGAGACGGGAGGGGATGGAATCCCACTGCTCGCGCGGGAACCGGCGCTCGAACGCGGAGACCTGGAAGTATTCCTCCACGTCCACGCTGAACACGTTGGGCCAAGACGATGCCAACGCGTGCCCTCCCCGCGGCCCCCGCCGCCGCCCCCCGGTGGCCCGCGTGGGTGCGGGCCCCCGAATGATAGACTGCGCCGCGCAAGCCGCTCAACCGAGAGCTCCGCCGACGGGACTTCGCGATGCGCAGATCCGGACCGACGCGCGACGAGCGCGACCTCTTCGACGAGCTGATTCGGATCGCGGGCGAGACCCCGTTCCGGCCGCCCGCGGAGGAAGCCCGGATTCGCGAGCTTCTGGCCCTCGCGCACCGGCACGCGCTGGCCGGCCTCGTCGCGACGCGACTCCTCGAACGATCCGGAGAGATCCCGGACGCGTCGGCGGAGCGGCTCCGCGCCGTGGCCGACGGCCAGCGTCGCCACGCCGTCGCCGTTCTCCTCGTCGCCGACGCCGTCGGTCGCGCGTTGACCTCCGCGTCCGTTCCTTGTCTCGTTCTCAAGGGGGCCGGCCTGCTCGGCCTGGCCTACCGCACGCTGGCCGAGAGAGACCTGGGCGACCTCGACGTCCTCGTGCCGCGAGCCCGGATGCCCGAAGCGGAGCGGGCGCTCGCCTCGAGCGGCTTCGAGGAGGCCGTGGCCCCGCGGAGCCGAGGTTACTTCGAGCGATACCACTTCCACATCCCGTGGAGGTCCGGGACGGGCGTCGGCGTCGATCTCCACTGGGACGTCGTGCGGCCCGCGGACGGCTTCCGGCCGGACCTGGAGGGGACGTTCGCGCGCTCGGTGGCGCCCGCGCTCGCGTCCGGCACGTTTCGAGTCCCCTGCGCGACCGATGCCATCCTCCTGCAGTGTCTCCAGCATCATCAGGAGGGGTTCCGGCGCCTCTCCCGCGCCGTGGACCTGGACCGCCTGAGCCGACGGCTCTCGGCCGCGGAGTGGGAGGATCTCGTCGTCCGCGCGCTCGACGCGGGTCTGGGCCCGCTCGCGTGGGCCGGCCTCGAGACGAGCCGACTCGTCTTCGGAACCCCGGTTCCCCCGAGCGTCTCCTCGGCGCTCGCGCCGCGGGCCCTCGCCCGCGTGGCGCTCGAGTCTCTCCGAACGGATCTTCTGCTCCGGGAAGCCGCCGACGAGCCCGATCCCGCGATCCCGTGGCTCGTGCGAATCTGGACGGCGCCCGACGGCCGCCGGCGCCTGCGGGTGCTGCGGCACCTCCTCGCGCTCGAGCCGGGCTTCTGGGAGGATCGGTTCTTCGTGCCGCGCTCGGACGTGCCCCTCGCGCGGCGCGTTCGGGCCCGCTGGCAGCGTCTCGCCGTCGTGGCGCGAGTCGTGGCGGAGCAGTCGTGCCGGCTCGCCTCCCGCGGGACGGCGGGCCGGACCTGATCCGTGGAGCCTCGCGACTCGTCGCTAGGGCGACGATCAGCGCGCCGACGGGCTCCAGGCGACGATCCGGTCGCCTCTCACGTAGCGGCCCCAGGCGACGAGGATCGCGAGGTTCGTCTCGACCAGGTAGCGCAGGGCGCGGGCGGGCGCGAGCCTTGCGAGCGGCGGTCGTGCCGCGGCGAAGGCGAGGCCGTAGCCGGCGAGCTGGAGGACGAAGGCCGCGGCCCAGCGTCCCGACTCGACAGCGAGCGCGCCGCTCGACGCGAGGGCGCCGATCATCGCGAACGGCACGGCCCAGCGGCCGACCTTGTGGGACAGGAGCTGCCACGCGAACAGGCCGTGGCGAAGCGGGTCCGACATCGAGATCTCCGCGAAGAGCACGGTGAGCCCGCGGACGACCGTGCGGACCTTGCGGTCGAACTCGTCCTCGCGGCGCCCGACGTCCCGGTAGAATCCGATCGCCTCCTCGTCCGCGACGGCTCGGAACCCAAGGCGCACTGCGAGGAGCGCGGTTCGGAAGTCGCTCGCGAGACGATCGGAGAAGTCCTCGCACACCTCGCGGCGCGCGGCGAAAAACGAGCCCGACAGCCCCACGACGGAACCGATTCGCGACTCGAGACGCCGGAGCTTCATCTCGTAGCTCACGTACCGGCTCTCCCCGCCGGACGGCCGTCCGCCGTCCTCCAGCATCCGGTCCTCCGAGCTGACCGCCCCGACGCTCGGGTCCGCGAAGCTCCGCACGATCGTCGCGAGACCCCGACGGTCCAGAAGCGTCCCGACGTCCGTGAACACGAGGACTTCGCCGCCCGCCGCCGCCACGGCGTTCCTCTGCGCCCTTTCCTTTCCTCCGCGGGTCTCCAGCCGCACCAGCCTCACGCCGAGGCCGGAGAACTCCTCCCTCACGATCCGGTCGGTCCCGTCGTCGGAGCCGTCGTCCGCGACGAGGATCTCCATCCGGTCCCGGGGATAGTCTTGCTCCAGCAGATTCGAGAGCTTCCGGCGGATCTCGGCGGCACCGTTGTGGACGGTCACGACCACGCTCAGCGGCGGGAGGACGTCCGCGCGCCTCACCGTCCTTCCGCGCAGGAGGGACAGAGCCGCGAGCGCGACGGGGTAACCCGCGTAGGCGTAGACGATCCACGCCACGGACGCCCAGAAGAGCCAGGTCACGGCCGGTCCGGGGGCTCGGCTCGGCCCGCCCTCATCGTCGCGCCGTCCCGGCGCGCGAGGGCCCAGGCCTCGAGGATCCCTTCGGCCGTCGCGTCCGGATCGTGGCGGAGCTTGGTCCCCGCCGCCAGCAGGGGGCGCCGGACCACCGCACCGGTGTCCGGTCCGCGGTCGGCCCAGGAGAGCGGGCTCGCGCCCTCGGCTTGGTAGCGTCTCAGGATCGCGGGATCGATCGCGCCGTCGTGCACGAGGACCGCGTCCACGAACCGCCCGCCGGCCGTCGCCTCGACGACGCTCAGCTGGTCCCTCAGATCCATCCCCGCCGCCTCGCCTCTCTCGCTCACGAGGTTCGCGACGAAGATCTTGCGCGCGGTCGTCGCGCGGAGGGCGTCCGACACGGCCCCGACCAGCAAGTTCGGCAGAAGACTCGTGTACAGACTGCCGGGGCCCAGCGAGACGAGGTCCGCGTCGAGGATGGCCCGAACGACTCCGGGGGTCGGGGTCACGCCGGCGGGGCGGAGCCGAAGGCGACGAATCCGCTTTCCGGAGCCGCCGATCCTGGACTCTCCCACGACGATCGATCCGTCCTCGATCTCTGCCTCGAGCACGGCATCGTCGAGCGTCACGGGAAGAATCCGGCCGGCAGTCCGGAGGACGAGACTCGAGACCTCCACGGCCTTCATGAAGCTCCCGGTCATCTCGGCGAGCGCCGCGAGGATGAGGTTGCCGACGCTGTGTCCCCCGACGTCGTCGTCGCCGCGATAGCGGTGCTGGAAGAGTCCGGCCAGGAGGCTCTCGTCGCACGACAGGGCCACCAGACAGTTGCGCAGATCGCCGGGAGGCGGGAGGCCTCGGGTGCGGCGAAGCCGGCCGGAGCTGCCCCCGTCGTCGGTCATCGCGACGATCGCCGTCAGCTCGGAGAGCTCGCCGGATTGGACGAAGCGGCGCAGCCCGCGCAGGACCGCGGGAAGGCCCGTTCCCCCTCCGATCGCGACCACGCGCAGCGGCGCCTTCCCGCCGGGACCGTCGCCTCGAGTACGCGGAGACGACGTCATCTCCG
Organism: uncultured Acidobacteriota bacterium; assembly: GCA_964590285.1. Classification (GTDB taxonomy): domain Bacteria; phylum Acidobacteriota; class Polarisedimenticolia; order Polarisedimenticolales; family JAIQFR01; genus CALMJU01. The sequence continues at coordinate 12,047 of CAZPWK010000014.1, forward strand.
CTTTCCCGTCCCGTAGTACTGGTCGTAGTACCTTCCGTAGTAGCGGTCGCGGTCCGCCAGGTTCCAGACCGTGTCGTTGAGGACCGCGCCCAGGATCCGGGTCGAGGTCACCGCCGCCACGGCCTGCTCGCACATCGAGCGCGGCGTCTGCCCCTCCCGGACGACGAGCAGGACGCCGTCGGCCGCGCGCCCGACCACGTCCGCGTCCGTGAACGGGACGATCGGGGGGGTGTCGACGACGATCTGCCGGTAGCGCTCGCGAAGCGCCCCGATCAGCGCGGGGAACGCGGGGGACGATAGGAGCGCCACGGGGTCCTGCGGCGGACGTCCCGCCGCCAGCACCTGGAGCGTCGAGTCCTTGATCCGGAGCAGCGCGTGATCGACGGGAGCCTTCCCGGCCAGGACCTCGGCGAGGCCCACGCCGGACGTCGGGGTCATCCAGCGATCCACCGTCGGCCGCCGCAGGTCGGCGTCGACGAGGAGGACGTCGGTTTTCCGGTCCACCGCGAAGGTCAGCGCGAGATTGAGGGCGATGAGCGACTTGCCCTCGCGAGGCGCTGCGCTCGTCACGACGATCACCTGAGGCGGACCGTTCTCGTCGTGCTCGAGGAGAGCCCGGAGCCGCCGGATCCTCTCGGCCGCGGGAGACCGCGTGACCCCGCGGACGAACACCTCCGGCGAGTCCACGAGCTGGCGAGGCACGATCCTCGCGAGAGGCACGCCGGCCGCGACCGGCTCTTCCGCGCGCGGGTCCTGGGCGTCCGCAGCCAGCCCCCGACCGCGATCCTCAGGCGCGCGACCCGATCGAGTTTCCATGTCCCGCCCCTACCGTCCGATCCCGAACCAGCCGATCGCGCCGGCCAGGATGGCGACCGATCCGACCGAGGCGGCGGCGTTCCAGATCCGCCTCCGAACCGTAGACAGGCGGACGTCCGCCGTCGGCAGCCTCGGCACGCTCACGAGCAACGGCACGTCCCCGAGCACGTCGCGCAGGCTCGCCTCCGATCCGATCGTCGGCACGAGGGACGCGCGGAGCGCGACCGGTCCCGCGAAGGCGGCGAGACCCGCCGCCAGACCGAGCGCGTAGAGGACCATCGGGACAGGCCGAATCGGAAGCGCCGGCGGAACCGCGCTCTCGATCACCTCGAACCGCTCTCCCTTCTGCGTGGCCTCGATCCTCTCGGACCCCTTCGCCTCCTCGAGCTTCGTCTGGTAGTCGCGGTAGCGATCCCGCAACACGTCGAGCCCCTTCCTCCGCTCGTTGAGCTGCTGCTCCACCCTCGGAGTGTTCTCGATCCGGCGATTGTAGACCTCGATCTCGCGGCGCAACCGCGTCTGCTCGGCCTGGAGGCGTCCGACCTCGCCTTCGGCCGAGCGGATCTCGGCCTGAAGGGGCGTCAGCGGCCGCGACGCCCCCCCGCCGGCCTCCGCTCCGCCCGAGGCCCCGCCGTCTCCGGACGCGACGAACTCGTCCAGCTCGCGCTTCTTCGCCTTCACGTCGGGATGCCCGTCGTGGTAACGCGCGCGGAGCGAGTCGTACTCCCTCTGCAGCAGGCCGAGTCGCGCGGTGTACGGGTCCAGGACCGTCGCGGCGCCGGCGTCCGCTCCCGCGACCAGGGCGCTCTGGGCGCCCTGCGCCCTCAACAGCTGAAGCCGGTCGCTCGCGGCGGCGAGCTCTCGATCCACCGCGACGAGGTCCTGCTGGCGGCCCTGCAGGAGCTGGACGTTCGCGTCGAAATGCGCCTCCGTCTCGTAGAGGTGGAGCCCCTGGAAGGCCGCCACGTCTCTCTCCTGCGCCTGGAGCTCCACGAGAACCTCTTCCGCGAGGGACTGGATCGTCCGCGTCGTGCCCTCCGCCTGCGTCGTCCGGAACCGGACGTTCTGTTCGATGTAGAGCTCGGCCAGCGTGTTGACGACGCTCGCCGCGCGCTCCGGAACCTGGTCCCGATAGATGAGCTGGAACACGCCGCCGGACCTGCCGCGCTCCACGCGGGCGTTCTCGATGACCCGGACTTCGAGCCGGGACCTCACCGACTGGATCCTGCGCTCCAGGCTCTCCGCGTCCCGCTCGCGGCCGAACGTCCGATCGATCAGTTTGTTGAGGTACGGACGGCTCAGGACCGCCTCGCGAAGCGACGCCAAGCGGATCGACATGTCGTCGGTCACCGTGCTTCGCACGAACTCCTGCGGGATCTGCTGCGGGGCCACGAAGATCGTCGTGCTGGCCTCGAACGTCTTGGGAAGGTAGTGGAGCGCCGCCACGGCCCCCGCGATCCCGAGGCACGGCCCGGCGACCAGCACCCACCAGGACCGCAGGATCCGGTCCCCGATCTCGAGGACGACCCTCGCGTCGCTCATGCCGCTCACCGCCTTCCCGTTCCGGGCCGAGAGGTCGCGCCGCCCGGGTACCAGCTCGCGCCGATCGAGGCGGTCAGGAACGAGCCGTTCCGCACGGCCGTCTCGTCGCCGCTCTGACGGACCCAGTCGGCGCGGGCCCTGAGACCCACTTGCCGTCGCGGGAGCCACTCGATCCCCGCCCCCATGCCCGCGCTCCGGAGAGTCGGCTCGCCCTCGATCGTCGGATCCCTCCTCGCCCAGCGCGCGCCGGCGTCCCACCGCAAGCGTTCCGCCCGAGCGCCCTCCCAGCGGATTCCCGCGACCGTGTCGGTCGAAGTCCCTTCGAGCGCTCCGCCCGAGGAAGGCCCGTGAGAACCCTCCAAGGAGAAGCGCCCCTGCCGCGACGTCCGCTCGATCCCGACCGACGCCTGAATCCCCGTGTCCGTCGCGTCGCCCGGGGCCTCGACCGCCGGGGGGGACGCGAGATCCCGACGGAAGGCCCCCACGCGTCCCTCCACGGCCGTCCTCTCGCTCAGTCGCCGCGAGGCCGTGACGGACACCAGGTGATCGTTCTCCTCGCCGGTGACGTCGAGATCGTACCTCCGATAGCGGTATTCCAGACCGACCTCGGCCGCCCGGGAAACGAGGCGCCCGAACCCCGCCACGAGCTCGTATTCCCTGCGATCCTCGAGGATCGCTGAGGGCGGCTCCGTCTCCGCGTCCGGGATGGGCGAGTAGTCCGCGTCCGCGCCGCGCGCCTCGACGTTCCAGACGAACCGGGCGCCCTGCTCGCGGCGCAGGGACGCGCCGAACGACAGCGCCTCGAGCTCGGACCGCGGGACGAGGAACAGGTCGCCGGCCAGGACGCTCGTCGCGTTCCCCTGTTCCTGGGACCGCGCCCATCCCGCCTCGATCGCGAACGACGTCTCCCGTCGCGCGATCGACTCCGCGCCGACCCGCACGCGGTGCTCGTAGTGATCGAGCTCGCTGAGATCCCGGTAGCGGAAGGCCGACGGCCGGTAGCTCAGCTCCCATCGGTTGCGCTGGCCCTCTCCCCGCAGGGGAAGGACCAGCGCGAAGACCGCGAACCAGTCCGGCCTCGGCTCCACGGCGACGTAGTAGGCGTCTTCGGAGTGGCCGAGGTCGGCGTGCACCTCCGGTTCGAACGTCGCCGCCCGGCCCACCTCGGCCGCCAACGCGGCGAAGAGGATCGCCGCGGCAGCGTCGCGCCAGCCTCGGGGAACGGATCTCATGGCAACTCCGGCGCGAACGCTAGTCGACGAGGATCGTGTCCCCCGGCCTCAGGTAGAGGTTGCCCTGGGCCGGATCTCCCTCCAGCAGCTTCTTGTAGTCGACGCGAACCCGGCGCTCGATCCCGCCCTCGTCGCGCAGGAGAGTGACCTCCTTCTTGGAGAACTGCGTGAGGCCGCCGGCGGCCGAGATCGCCTGGAGCAGCCGCGTGGGACGATGGAACGGGATCGGCCCCTGATGGTTGACCTCTCCGAGGACGTACACGCGGAAGCTGTTGATCTCCTCGACGATCACGGTCACGTTGGGCTCCCGGATGAAACCCGAGAGCCTCGACGCGATCTCCCGCCGGACCGCCTCCGGCGACAGGCCTTCGACCCGGACGTCGTTGACGAGGGGAACCGTGATCTTGCCGTCCGGGCGCACGCGAACCGTCAGGTCGAGCGCGCTCTCGCCCCAGACCGCGACCCGGAGCACGTCCTCGATCCCGATCTTGTAGTCTCCGGGCGCGTCGGCCGCCTCCGGCGCGCTCTCCGCCGCGCGCGCGGGGAGCGCGAGGAGCGAGCCCAGCACCCACGCCGCGAGCGCGATCCGACCCCGGCTCGATGTCGCTCGCACGAGATCTCCCTTCACGCTCGCGGCGGGCGAGACCATCCTGCCCGCGAACCGAGCCCCGTATAAGTTAGCCCGGGGCCACGCCGGGGGCAATCGGAACCGCCGAGGGGCGCGACGGGGCGGCAGGAACGTCGGAGCGCGGCGGCGCGGGCGAATCGCCGATTGAGGAATTGTAGCAATACGGCGAAGTCGTCGGACCGCATCGTGAGCAAACGCGAATACTCCAAGTTCGACTCCGCTTTCGCGATCGCGAGGCGCGCTTTTGCCAACGCTTGTCGTTGACAGCGTCGCCGCCGCTTCGTACTGTGTTTGTACATCGCGCGGGAGGGGGCGTTTTGATGCACGGGGCGAGGTAGGCGCGAGGGCGTCGCTAGGGCGCCGGGATGCGGTTACGCGAGCGCCGGAGGCGGATGGCCGGCGGGCGGAGCGGTCGAACGGAATGAGTTTCCTGCGGATGACTCGGCCACGTTGGATGTTCGCGGTCGCCCTCGAGGGAGCGCTCGTCTTCGGCGTCCTCTATCTGATCGCGGCCACGACCGTCGCGATCGTCCGGGACACGGGGGCGGCCCCGCCGTTCGGCTTCGTCGCCGGGTTCAGCGTTCTCTTCGTCGCCAGCCTCGGCATGGTCCGTGGAGGACGTCCCAACGGGGAGATCCTCACGCTTCGCCAGGAGGTCGCGCTCGCGTCCGCCGTCTCGCTGGTCCTCGGGAGCTGCGTCTTCCTCGCCCGATGGGCGCTCACCGGCTCGCCTCAGATGCTCGCGGCGATCCTGACCCTCGAGGGAACGCTCGCGGTGCCCGCCACGGTCGCCGCGTGGCGCTGGATCGCCTGCAGGTTCGGCATCCTGGACGGGTGGCGGGAGCGAATCCTCGTGATCGGAACGGGGGAGACGGCTCGCCGGTTGTCCCGCTGGGTTTCGGAGCGGCTGTCCCAAGACCACACGATCGTCGGCTTCGCCGACGCCGACGAGTCCAGGATCGGGAACGTCGTCGCGATGGGAGTCCGGGTCCAGACGAGCTACTCGGGGCTCCTGTCCTTCTGCCCGAAGCGTGCCGACCGGATCGTCGTGGCGCTCGACGAGAAGCGCGGCACGCTCCCGATCCACGATCTCGTCGAGCTGCGGCTCGCCGGCTTCGAGATCGAGGACACGACGTCGTTCCTCGAGAGGACGAGCGGCAAGCTCGCGGTGGAGACGCTTCTCCCCTCTTGGCTGATCTTCTCGGGCGGGTTCAAGACTTCTCCGGCCCGCGTCGCGATCAAGCGCGTGCTCGACGTCGCGCTCTCCGTCGGCCTGCTGATCGTCGCATCGCCCGTGATGCTCGCCGCCGCCGCCGCCATTCGGCTCGACAGCCCGGGCCCGGTCCTGTACCGGCAGAAGAGGCTCGGGCTCAAGGGGAAGGAGTTCTTCCTCCTGAAGTTCCGTTCCATGGTCCGGGACGCCGAGAGAAAGAGCGGGCCGGTCTGGGCGCGGGAGGGGGACCCGAGGGTCACCCGTGTCGGCCGGCTCCTGCGGGCCACGCGCATCGACGAGCTGCCGCAGATCTTCAACGTCCTCGGGGGCCAGATGAGCTTCGTGGGACCGCGGCCTGAGCGGCGGCACTTCGTCGAGCAGCTCGAGAAGTCCATCCCGTTCTACCGTCTCCGGACCGCGGTGCGCCCCGGCGTGACGGGCTGGGCTCAGGTGATGTACCGCTACGGCGCGTCCGAGGAAGACGCGGTCGAGAAGCTGAAGTACGACCTGTACTACGTCAAGCACCTCAACCCGCTGTTCGACCTCTGGATCGTCCTCAAGACGATCAAGGTCGTCCTGTCGGGCGACGGCGCGCGCTGAGGCTTCCTCCCCCTCGTCCGCGACTGGAGTCCCCGCCGCCCGTCGGATAAGCTCTTCCTGCGATGGCTTCCCCCGAAGCGTGCACGGTCGAGTTCGGATGGTTCGGGGACCTGGCGCGCGTGCGGTCGGACGACGACGAGGCGATCGCCCTGCTCCGGCGGCTCTGGGGAGGCTCCCCGCCGCCGTCCGCCCCGCGCTCGGTGCGCTCGTTCGAGGTGTCCGTGAGAACCGGCGCTCCCCCCTCGATCCGCGGTCCCCGCCGGACACGCCCCCTGGACCGCCGGTTCGCCGTGTGGCAGGTCTACAACTTCGTTCTCGAGGAGCTGGCGGGAACCCTGGGCGATCGATTCCTGCTGCACGCCGCTTCCCTGGAGAGGGACGGCCGGGCGATCGCGATCGCCGGCCCCTCCGGGTTCGGCAAGACCACGCTCGCGCTTCACCTGGCCTTTCGCGGCTTCGCGATCCTCTCCGACGACCTGACGGCCCTCGCCCGGGGCGCCGCCGCCGTCGAGGCGCCTCCCAGGGCCGTGCACCTGCGCGGCGGGTCGCGCGCGACGATGACCCCCTCGCAGGCGGAGAGCCTGCTGCGGGCGGCGGTGCACCGCGACGAGGGGGGCTGGACGGTGAACGCTCGCGACCTCCGCCGGGCCGGGCCGGGGCCGGTCCCCCTCGCGGCGATGGTGCTCCTCCGACCCCGGGGGGCGGGCGCCGCGGGGCCGCGGACCCGGTCCTTCGACCTCTGGCTCGCGGCGGGATTCGAGGACCTGGCGTCCGAGGTTCGGGACCTGCCCGGCGTCTCGGAGGTCGAACCGTCGCCCGCCGGGGACGGCGCGCTGCGCGTCCGCACCCGCGCGGCAGGCGCGCTCGCCGTATGGGTCCGCGAGCGGGATCCGGGGATCGTCGCCGCGGCGGAGACGCTTCTCGACGGACCCGATTTCTCCGCTCCTCCGTCGTTCGAGCCGATCGGGCCGTTCGACGCGGCGGTCGAACTCTGCCGGGGGCTCCTGAACCGCCATCCGGGAAGCGCCCTCGACCGGGAGTTTCGACACCGAGAGGGGTTTCTCGTCGCCGAGATCGCCGCGTCCCTGCGCGGGGTGACGCTGGCGGCCCTGTCCCCGGGCCGGATCGAGGAAACGGTGGAGATTCTCGACCGGACCGGCCGGGCGGGACACGTCGGCGGAAGGGGATGAGGAGGCCGCAACATGCCGTCGGGCCCCGAGCGACCGAGACCGTCGAGAAGATTCCTGGAGAAGGACCTCGGCGAGGAGTATCTCTTCCTGCGACCGGAGGGGGACCGCTTCCACGTCCTCAACGGGAGCGCCCGGGAAATCTATCTGCTCTGCGACGGGAGCCGGACGGTCGAAGAAATCGCCGCGGAGATCCTGGCGCGCTATCGGGTGGACGAGCGGACCGCGGCGCGAGACGTCGAGGAGGCGCTCCGAGGGCTCGCCGAGATCGGGCTCGTCGACCGGGGCTGATCGCCGCCGCGCGGAGCGTCAGGCGGTCGCGGTCTCGCGGCCGACCTCGTTCAGGAGGCGCAGCACCTCGAGCCGGAAGTGCTCGAGCTGCAGCGGCTTGATGAGGCAGAGGTCGGCGCCCGCGTCGTACATCTTCCGGATGATGTCCTGCTCGGGAAACGCCGTGATCGCGATGATCTTGACGCCGCGCGTCGAGGCGTTCTGCCGCACGGAACGGCACAGGGACAGCCCGTCCACGCGAGGCATCCGCACGTCCATCACGACCAGGTCGGGACGCTGGCTTCCGATCTTGATCCCGGCCTCGTACCCGTCCGCCGCCTCCTCGACGCGCAGCGCGGGGTCCACTTCCGCGAGCACCCGGCGCACGATCTCCCGGATGTCCGCCTCGTCGTCGACGACGAGCACCGAGCGGGACCTCTGGGCGCCGTGGAAGAAGGCCTCGTCGATCGGGATCTCGAACTTCTCGAGGAAGGCCCGGAAGTCCTCCAGCGCGACCCGGTAGTGCCCGCCCGGCGTCGAGAACGCCCGCAGCTTCCCCGACTTGATCCACTTCAACACGCCGTCGTTCGTCACGGCGCAGTAGTTGGCGACCTCGGACGTCGTGAAGAACCGCCGGCCGCTCTCGTTTTCCAAGGCCATGAGGCGACTCCTATCTAGGGCCTTTGCTGTTTTTCGGCTCTTTCGTGGGTGGAATATAGGTTTCGCCCAACGGATGTGCAACCAATCGGATGCGGAAACGTAATCGTCGGCCGGCCGGAGGCCCTTCGATTGACGGGTCCGGGGGCCGATGGTAGTATCCGCGGTTGCTCCAGAGGGCGAATTCGGCCTCGATTTCGAGACGGAACGGACCGTAGCTCAGCTGGATAGAGCAACTGGCTACGAACCAGTAGGTCGGGGGTTCGAGTCCCTCCGGTCCGACCATTCGCTTCGTGGAGCCTCGCCGGGCCCGGCGGCGGCCCGGTCGGAAGGCCGGGGACCGGATGGACGAGCGATTCATGCGACTCGCCCTGGACGAGGCCCTTCGGGCGCGGGCCGCGGGCGAGGTCCCGGTCGGGGCGGTCGTCGTCGCGGAGGGAAAGGTCGTGGGCAGGGGTCACAACGCCGTCATGGCGCTGACGGATCCGGCGGCTCACGCCGAGGTCCTCGCGATGCGCGACGCGGCGAATCGCCTGGGCAACTACCGGCTCGTCGGGGCGACCCTCTATTGCACGGTGGAGCCGTGCCTGATGTGCCTCGGAACGGCGATGCACGCCCGCATCTCCCGCGTCGTCTACGGGGCGCCGGACCTGAAGGTCGGGGCGGTCGGCCGACTGGAGGCGCTGCGCAGGGCGGGCGCCGACTTCAACCACAGGTTCGAGGCGGTCGGAGGGGTTCTCGCGGGCGAGGCGGCGGAGCTCTTGCTGGACTTCTTCCGGGAGCGGAGGGCGGCGGCGCGGGCCGCGGCTCCCGGTGGCTTCGAGGAAGGATGCGGAGAGGTACCGAAGTGGTCGTAACGGGGCCGCCTCGAAAGCGGTTTGTCTCCGTGAGGAGGCACGTGGGTTCGAATCCCACCCTCTCCGCCAACGAGCGGGTCGGGCGTCGCCCGCCCGGCTCGCGCTCAGGCTGACGAGCTTCGGAGAGATGACCGAGTGGCTGAAGGTGCACGCTTGGAAAGCGTGTGTACGGGTAACCGTACCGTGGGTTCGAATCCCACTCTCTCCGCCACGGAGAAGTTGGGGGGCCCGAGCCCTGTGCGCTGCGGCTCCGTGAACCCCGCCAGGCCCGGAAGGGAGCAACGGTAAGCGGGCCGCCGCAG
>CAZPWK010000015.1:0-20523 GCA_964590285.1 uncultured Acidobacteriota bacterium
GGCTGCGAGGCGGGGGCCACCGCGATCTTCAGCCGCCCGCTCCCGGCGTCCTCCGTCGCCGCGGCGCAGATCGGGCCGGCGGGCGCGCCCGACCCGTGGTCGTACCCCCCCGCGAGGAGCGTCGAGAGGTTGCCCACGTAGAGGTTGTGGCGGGCGGCCCCCGGGAGCGCCTCGAACGAGACCTCGATCGTCCCGTCGGGGAGCCGCGCGAGCCGGAGATCCGCCACCTCGGGCGGTCTCGGCGTCTGCCACCCGTAGAGATCCACCCAGGCGGCGTCCAGCTGGACCCGGTAGAGGTCGTTCCCCGCGGTTCCCGCGACCGGTGCGGACACGACCCGGACGGCGGTCGAGGAGAGGTCGTCCTGGCGGACCGCCGGCCACTCGTAGTCGGACGCCCCGGGCGGCAGCGTCGGGTTCTTCGTCAGCGTCGCGGACACCTCTCGGTACGTCGCGACGTTCGGGCGGGCGAGGATCTTCGCCTGCGGGTAGTCGGGGTTCTCCGGCGGCTGCCCGGGCCCTCCTCCCCCGACGATCGGGGTGTAGTAGTTCCAGTCGGTCGGGGAGTACGCGTGCCCCGCGGGGGGGCGGAACTGCCCCGTCACCGACGCCTCCATCCTGTAGAAGTCGTCCGCTACGGTGCCGGTCGTCCGGTAGCGCACCCCCGCGACCGCCCGGACGATGCGGTCCTCGTCGTACCAGTCGGGGAAGCCGGACAGGCGGAGCTCCTCGCTCCCGATCCCGAGCGCGATCTCGGCCGCCGCGCCGGCGTCGTCGTCGTCGAAGGCGGCGGATGGGCTCTCGACCGCGGCGCCGCCGGACGTCTGCCACGCCGCCGGCAGGAGGCGCCGGATCCGGCGCAGAAATCCGAAGTCGGCCGCGATCGAGGTCCGCGAGAGGGCGTCCCTGCTCCCGAGGCTCACGCCGCCGTCGGCCTCCCAGAGCTTCTCCCGGACGATCGTGTAACCGTTGTTGTTCGGGTGGATGTTGTCGGTCTGGAAGATGTCGCGGCAGATCATCCCGTCGAAGCCGAAGCAGGCGCCCGCCTGGTCCTCGTGCGCGAACTCCGCGGCGACCTCGTTCACGGAGGCCCGGCGGACCTGGCCCCACGCGAGGTCCCTGAGGATCCGGTCGACGATCGGGAGCCACTGCCGGTGGAACGTCGAGGGGTTCCCCGTGTAGCAGTTGTAGGCGAGGTTGTCGTAGAGCGTGTTCAGCGCGACGTCGGCTCCCGGGATCTCCGAGGTCAGCGCGGAGATCGCCTCCTGGAGGTTCTGGCGGGAGTCGAGCACCTCGGCCACGGCCCTGTTGATCTGCTCCTCGGTCGGAGTGCCCGACGGATCCACTCCCAGGAGGTCGTTCCCGATCATCGAGATCGCGACGTACTGCGGCTGGATCTCGACGGCGCGGAACACGTTGTTGAGGTCGTCCGAGTCGTCCACCAGGAGGTCGTCGGTGTGCTCCCCCTTGACCGCCGCCTGGTCGAGGGTCACCGACGCGGCCGGCGCGGCGCACTGGAGCCTCGACCGGATCTCCTTGCTGTACCAGAAGGAAGACGTGTAGAAGCACGAGTTCCAGTTCCAGGCGATCGAGTCCCCCATCGACGCGAACCGGAGCCGCCCGGCCCTGAGGTTCGCGATCCCCTGGTTCATCTTCGCGAACCGCGGCTGCCCGACCGGGAACGCGTAGCCGGGCGTCCCCTCCGCGAAGGAGTCGGCGCGGGCCCCGGCAAACCTCCATCCGGGAGGGTCGTCCGGCAGGAGCAGGTAGCAGCCGTTCCCCGGGGAGAACGAGAACGACCCGTCGGCGCCGGTCTCGGCCGACCGGTCGTAGGATCCCGAGGCGTCGCTCGTCCCGAACAGCGCGACCGGAACCCCCGGGACGGGGGGCTCTTCCGGATCGCGGACCCCGTTCCCGTTCCGGTCGTCGAACGCGTGCCCCGTCACCGTCTGCGCGGCGGCCGGGATCCCCGCCGCGAGCAGGGCCAGGCCGAGGGCGCCCGCCGCCCCCGCCCTCACCGCTCCCTCTCGAAGCGGCGGTGGAGCGTGAAGCCTCCCCGGTCCGCCCCTCCCGCGGAGAAGCGCACCGTCATCTCGCCGACCAGGGCCTTGCCGGACTCGACGAGCCGGTACGTCTCGAAGATCTCGAGGACGAGATCGTCCGTGGGGGACGGCCGCACCCGGTAGCGCGCCCGCACCTCGCCGGCGGCCGCGTCCTCCGTCACCTCGACGCTCTCGACCGGGAGGAAGCCGGCGTCGTTCGCGAACGCGGGCCACCGCGACGCGGCCGCGTCCGCGCCCCCCGCCCCGACCCACCCCGCGAGAGCGCCCCCCTCGCGCCGGAACGCGAGGCGGAGCGGCCGGTCGGACGCGGCGAGGTTCCAGGCGCCGTTCCCGTACCGCTGCTCGACCAGGACGAAGGTCCCCTCGATCGGGTCGGCCGCGGCGGACGTCGCGGCCGCGCACCCGAGGAGCGCCGCGGCCGCGGCGCGTCTCCACCTCCCGAGGTTCATGAGGGCCTCCGTTCCCACCCTTATACGCCGAGGGGCCGAGAGCGACAATCCGCGCCGCCCGAGGGTGCCGCCCGAGGGCCGCCTCGGGCCTATACTGCGGCCGGCCGCGACACGGCGCGCGAGGAGAGGGCCATGGCGGTGCTCGAGGATCGGGTGGTTCTGGTCACCGGGGCGAGCAGCGGAATCGGCGAGGCCTGCGCCCGCGCCTTCGCGCGAGAGGGCGCCAGGCTCCTGCTCGCGGCCCGGAGGGTCGAGCGGGTCCGGGCGGCGGCCCCCGGCCTTTCCGCCCTCGGCGCTCGCGGCGTGCGCGCCGTCCGCCTGGACACGCGCGAGCCCGACGCCGTCCGCAAGGCGTTCGACGATCTGCCCGCGGAATGGCGGGAGATCGAGGTTCTCGTCAACAACGCGGGGCTGTCCCGCGGCCTCGGTCCCCTCCACGAGGGGAGCCTCGACGACTGGAACGAGATGATCGACACCAACGTCAAGGGGCTCCTGCACGTCGACCGCGTCGTCGTCCCCGGGATGGCCGCCCGCGGGACCGGGATCGTGATCCACATCGGCTCGATCGCGGGCCGGCAAGCCTATCCGGGCGGCAACGTGTACTGCGGGACCAAGGCCGCCGTGAAGGCGATCACGGACGGCCTCCGCATCGACCTCCTGGGCACCGGCGTCCGCGTGGCGACCGTCGACCCCGGCATGGTGCGCACCGAGTTCAGCGAGGTCCGCTTCCACGGCGACCGGGAGAAGGCCGACTCCGTCTACCGGGGGATGACGCCTCTCGCCGCCGAGGACGTGGCGGAGGTCGTCGTCTGGATCGCCTCCCGGCCCGCGCACGTCCAGATCGCCGAGGTCGTCGTCCTCCCGTCCGACCAGGCGTCGGCGACGCACGTCCACAGGCGCGCATGAGCCGCCCCGCGCGCCTCGCGGCCGCCGCCGCGATCGCGGCGCTCTCCCTCGGATCGGCGGCCTCCCCCCCGCCGCGGGCCGAGGAGCCCGGGACCGCGGCGCCGCCCGCCGACATCGGATTCCTCGAGCGCGCGGCGATCCGACTCGCCCAGGTCGACGTGACGGTGCGCGGGGACGCGGAGACGATCGACTCCCTCGAGGCGGGAGACTTCCTGGTCTCGGTCCTGGGGCACAGGGTCGAAGGCCTCGCCCTGGACCGGATCTGCGCGCCTTCCCGGCGAGGAGACCCGGCCGCGCCGGGGGCGGCGCGCCCCACGACCTTCCTGTTCTTCTTCGACCAGCCGCACCTGACGATGGCGGGACGCCAGCGGGCGATCGACACCGCCCGGGACCTGGTCCGCCGCCTCGTGCCGGGGTCGGGGCGCGCGACGATCGTCAGCAGCGCCCGGACCGTCGAAACCCTCGCCGGGCCGACGGCGGATCCGGAGGAGCTGATCGCGGCGCTCGGCCGGCTCGAGAAGTCCACGCGCCAGTGGGACCCGTACGCCCAGATGGAAGAGCGGCGCGTCGCCGAGGTCCTTGCGATCCTCGACGACCCGTACGGCGGCGTGCACGCCGCCGTCGGCCGAGCCAGGGAGTACCAGGCCGAGGAAGCGTGGCAGGCCGAGCGGTCCCTCAGCCGCCTCTCGATGGTCCTCGGACTCTTCGATCCGGTCGAGCCGCCGAAGGCGGTCCTCTACTTCGCGGACACGATCCGGGCGAAGCCCGGCGGACACTACGTCGACCTCTTCGGCGAGACCGTCCTCCGGGTGGGCTCGACGGCGCTGCTCGACTCCGAATCCACGTTCGGCTCGACCGCCTTCGAGAGGCTGATCAACGACGCGGCGGCGCACGGCGTCCGCTTCTACGGGATCGAGGCCCAGGGTCTCGCGGGCCTGGGCGAGGGGTTGGGCCTCGCCACGACCCGCGGCGCCGCTGGATCGGACCCCCTCCTCTCGGCGGTCCCGTCGAAGATCCGCGTGCGGGCCGCGCAGGACGCCCTCTCGACCCTCTCGCTCGAGACCGGAGGGCAGGCCTTCCTGAACGGGCTCCCGGCCCAGAAGATCGCCCGGAGGATCCTCGACGACCTGGCCTGCCTGTTCGTCTTCAGCTTCGACCCGCTGGGCCTCCCCGAGGACGAGCCTCTCCCCCTGACCGTCGTGGTCGGGAAGCGCGGCGTCGAGGCCCACGCGCGGGGCCGGCTCGTCGTCCAGAGCGAGACGGCCAGGCTGACCTCCCGTCTCTTCGCCGCCTTCGCGGCGCCGGGATCGTCCTCCGGGACGCTCCCCCTCCGCGCGGCCGTCGTGCCGACCGGCTACTCGGAAGGGCGGTTCGGCGGCCTCGTCCAGATCTTCGTGCCGGCCTCTCCCTACCCGAACGCCGGCTGGGACGTCGGCGCCTCGCTCCTGACCCCCGGCTCGGTCCGCGACGAGGCTTCCGCCCGCGTCGAGGTGGCTCGCGGAGGCGTCCCCGTCGTGCTCGAGCGCGAGGTTCGCTTCGCGCCCGGCCCGTTCGAGATCGTCGCAGTCGCCCGGGAGACGTCGACCGACGAGATCGTCTCGCGCCGCGTGGAGGGGGAGTGGCCCGACCCCCGGTCGGCGGCCGCCTGGGTCGGCCCCGTCGTCCTGCTCCAGCCCGCCGCCGGGGCGTTCCACAGGGCGGGCGCGACGCTCTCCCGGGGGTCGCTCGCCGTCCCCGAGGAGGAACCGCTCTCCGGCGATCGCGCCGCGGCCCTCGTCACGATGGTCTGCGGGGGCACCCGGTCCGGCGGAAAGATCCGGGTCGCGAGGACGCTGACGGGGGCCGCGGCCGTCGAGTTCCCCGAGATCGATCTCGAAGCCGCCGATCCTTGCGTCCAGATCCGGGACCTCGTTCCCGCCGGGACGCTCGGCCCCGGCGAGTTCCGGTACGACCTTCGGGTCCTCGGCGCCGGAAGGGAGATCGCCGGCGGCTCGAGGGAGATCGTCGTCGCGACGCCGCCCGCGCGTTGAGCGCGCCTCGTCGATCCGCGGTCCATCCGCAGCGGCAGGGGGGCGCCGGACGCTGCGTCCGTCCGGCCAGGGGTGTAAACCAGCCGAGAGGAACGGATGTGGAGGGTGGCGTCATGCGAAAGCCCGTCGTCCCGATCCTGCTCCTGACGCTCGCGTTCTCCTTTCCCCAGGTCCCGGGCGGGAAGGAGCCCGAGCCCGAACGGCCGGCCGATTCCGGCCTCGTCGAGAAGGCGGGAACCCATCTCGGGCAGATCGACGTCTCGCTCTCCGGCGATCCGGCCGTGCTCGACTCGCTCCGCGCCGAGGACTTCGAGGTCCGGGTCCTCCAGCGCATCGTCGAGGGTGCGATCGTCGACCGCGTGTGCGCACCGGACGACTCGCGGCCGCAAGCCCTCGCGCCGCCCGGGATCCCGGCTTCCGCGAGCCCGTCGATCGAGTCGAGGACCCGTCCCGCGACGCACCTCTTCTACTTCGACCAGCCGCACCTGACGATGGCGGGGCGACAGAGGGCGATCGACCTGGCGCGGGAGATGATCCCCGGCCTCGTCCGCGACGGGAATCGCGGGATCCTGGTCAGCGACGGACAGAGGTTCGAGACGCTGGCCGGACCGACCTCCGACGCGGCCGAGCTCGTCGCCGCGCTCGACCGCCTGGAGAACGACCCGACGCAGTGGGACTCCTTCTCGTACCTCGAGGAGTCGCGGGTCGGCGAGGTCCTGGACATCCTCAACGACCGGATGGGCGGCCTCACGATGGCGATCGCGCGCGCCCGCTCGTTCCAGACGGAAGAGGCGTGGCACCTCGAGAAGTCCATCGCCCACGTCAAGATCGCGCTGCAGGCCCTCGCGGACGCGGAGCCGCCGAAGGCGCTGCTCTACTTCGCCGACACGCTCCGATCGAAGCCGGGCGACCATTACCTGCAGATGTTCTCCACGACGCTGCTCCGGGAGCAGCGGGCCGTTCTCAAGAGTCCCGTGGACATCGGCTACCAGATGAGGAACGACGCCGCGTTCGGCGAGCTCTCGCTCGACCGGCTCCTGAACGAGGCCGCCGCCCGGGGGGTCCGCTTCTACACGGTGGAGGCGCAGGGGCTGACGAGCTCTCTGGGCGCGTCGTCGGTCTCGCTGCGGGGCTCTTACGGGGCGAACAACGCGACGATTCCCGGATCCGTCCGGATCCGGCAGGCGCAGGACACGCTCGGGTCCATGGCCGCCGAGACGGGAGGGCGCGCCTTCCTGAACGGCGTCTCCGCGGACAGGATGATCGGCAGGATCGAGAGCGACCTCGCCTGCGTCTTCCTCGTGAGCTTCGATCCCGCGGGCCTTCCCCAGGACGAGCCGATCCCGGTCGCCGTCAAGGTCCGGAAGCCCGGCGTCGAGGTGCGCAGCCGGGGCCGGCTCGTCATCGAGAGCGCATCGGCGAGGCAGGAGAAGAGGCTCCTCTCGGCCTTCGTGAACGCGCGCGCATCCGCCTCGGCTTCCTCGATGGGCGTCGCGGTCGTGCCGACCGGCATGAAGGACGGCAAGTTCTCCGGCCTCGTGCAGGTGTCGCCGCCGGCCTCGCCGTACCCGGACGCCGACTGGGACATCGGCTTCTCCGTCGTCGGTCGCGAGAAGGTGCGCGACGAGGCCTCGATGCGCGCCTCCGTCGCCTCGCCCGGCGTCCCGCTCGTGCTCGAGCGCGAGACGACGTTTCCCCCAGGTCCCTTCGAGGTCGTCGCCGTGGCGCGGGAGACCTCGACGGGGCAGATCGTGTCCCGCCAGTTCGAGGGCGCCTGGCCCGACCTGAGGATCGATCCCGCGGCGGTCGGCCCGATCGTGCTCCTCCAGCCGGTCGAGGGAGGGTTCCGCAGGGACGAGGAGGTGCGCACGAGCGGCCCGCTCGCGGTGGACGAGCGGCAGGCCGTGCGGGGCGACCTCCCCGGCGCCCTCGTCTCCCTCGTCTGCCGCGGCGCCCGGACCCGGGGAGACCTCCGCGTCGAGCGGCTCCTCTCCGGGGAGACGACGCTCGAGTTCGACCCGATCGAGATCGAGAGCGGAGAGGAGACGTGCGTCCAGACCCGGGACCTCGTGCGCGCCGGAACGCTCGGCGCGGGAGAGTTCACGTACGAGATCCGCGTGCTCGAGGGGAAGAGGCTCCTCGCCCGGCGCGAGAGGCGGTTTCACGTCGGGGAGCCGGGCCCGGCGGCGGGAGGCGGACTGCGAGCCGAGTGAAGGTTCGCGCCCCGCACGGTCCGTCCTCGGCAGACATCCGACGCCACGCGCGCGCCGCACCATGATGGGGAGTACAGAGAAGGCAGAAGCGTGACCGAGGAGGGCGTCGCCATGCGATCGATACTCGTCCCGGCCTTGGCTCTGATCCTCGTTCTGCCGTTCACCTTTCCACCCCAGGCGAAAGAGACCGCTGCGGAAGGTTCCGCCGAGTCCAGGCTCGTCGAGAAGGCGGAGGTCCGGCTGGCCCAGCTGGACGTCACCGTCCGTCACGCGGGGAAGAACGCGGCGGGGCTGCGGCCCGCGGACTTCTCGTTGCAGGTCGGAGGCCGGGAGATCCAGGCGTTCGAGGTCGACGCCCTCTGTACCGAGATCTCGTCCGAAGGCGCCGAACCGGCCGCCTCGCTCGGGACCCGGACCCGGGCGACCTACGTCCTCTACTTCGACCAGCGCCATCTGACCGCGGGGGGGAGGAGCCGCGCCTTCGAGATCGCGCGGGATCTCGTGCCGCGCCTCGTGGAGTCCGGCGGGCGGGTGTCGATCGTGTCGAGCGCGTCGACCCTCGTGACGCTCGCGAGCCGGTCGTCCGACCCGGCTGAGCTGATCGCGGCTCTCGACAAGGCTGCGGCGGATCCGGAACAGAGCGATGCCCACGCCATCCAAGAGGACTCCCAGGTCCGGCAGCTCGAAGACGAGGTCGTCAAATCGCGAGACGAGGCGTGGTTGGAATCCTATAAGGTGAAGATGGATGCCAAGGCCGAGGTGCAACACCTGGCAAGGGTAGATTTCGATTGCACGGCCAAGGCGTGCAAGCGCCCCCTCCACAACGCGACGCAGGCGCTGCGGCGGAGAACCGAGTCCGAGAAGGCCTTCGTGGCGGAGAAGGCCGAGAATCGCCTCGACGCCATCGCGCGGGCGTACGAAGTGGGAGAGCGGAACCTGGCCCACGGCGAGGTCTCACGCCTGCGGGCGGTGCTCGCCGGCCTGGAAGGAGTGGAGCCCCCGAAGGCGCTCGTATACTTCGCGGATACGATGCGCCGCAACGCGGGAGAGCACTACGTCAGGCTCGTGCGAGGGGACATCCAGGATCTCGACCACCGGGGGGGGCGTCCGGAAGAGCTTCTGGATCGCAGGCGGTGGGACCTGTCGAAGGCGGACGAGGCGGAGAGCTGGTTCGACGCCTTCGTGGACGATGCCGCCGGAAGCGCGGTGCGCGTGTTCGCCGTGCGCCCCGAGGGAATGGCGGGTCTCTCTTCGAGGGTCGAAGACGCCGAGAACGCCCTCGCCTCGATGGCGCTCGACACGGGCGGCCGCTCGTTTCTCGGCGGCGCCGTGTCTTCCGATTCGATAGCGCGAGGCATCCTCGACGACATCGGCTGCGTTTACGTCCTGAGCTTCGAGCCGGAGGGTCTGCCCGACGACAAGCCGCTTCCGGTCCACGTCCAGGTGCTCCAGCCTGGGTTCGAGACGGTGGCCCGCAGCCGGATGACGATCCAGAGCCCCTCGGCCCGACGATCCTCCCGCGTTCTGGCGGCGTTCGCCTCCGACGTTCCTCCGCAGGAGGGAAGCCGCCTGAGCGCGTCCGTGATCCCGATCGGCGTCCGAGGCAGGAGGTTCGTGGGGCTCGTTCAGACCGCCGTCACCCTGCCGCAGGACGCCTCCCTCTCCTGGGACCTGGGGGCGACGGTCGTGTCGGGAGGAAGGGTAACCTCCGAAACCTCGTCGAGAATGACGGTCAACGCGCCGGGCACGCAGCTCGTCCTGGAGGAAGAGGTCCTGTTCGACGGCCAGGACTTCACGATCGTGGCGGTCGCCCAGGACTTGACGACCCAGGAGATCACCTCGGTCCGCATCGAGGGAGCCTGGCCTCGCGCGGAGATCGACGGGTCGGCGGTGGGACCGATCGCCATCGTGCAGCCGGCCGCCGGGGGATTTCGCCGAGGACGGACCACGAGGACGCGCGGCTCGCTCGCGGTGCCAGAGACGGCCTCCGTGGATTCCGATTCCCCGGCGGCCTTCGTGGGAATCGTCTGCCGCGGCCCGTGGCTCTCCGGCGTTCTGACGATCGAGCGGGAGATCAGGGGCGAGAGACCGGAGAGCTTCCCGCCCATCCGGGTCGGACCGGAGGACGACGGTTGCGTCCAAGTTCGCGACTTGGTCCGAGCCACCACCCTGGGAGCGGGCGATTTCCTGTACGAGATTCGCGTCCTCAAGGAAAACGTCGAGATCGGTCGCGGCGCGAGGAGGTTCCACGCCGCGCGGGCGACCGCTCAGGGCGCCGCCACCGCGCCCCGTTGACCGGGAACGCCATGGGATCTCTCGTCACCGCGGCGGCGATCGTCCCCCTCGCGCTCGGCGTGATTGCCGCCGGAGCGGCCTGCGCTGCGCTCGTCGCGGCCGGCTCGGCCGAGAGGAAAGGGGACCTCGCGACCTCGAGGCGGACGGCGCGAAGGGCGGGGATCGCCGGCGGGGCCGGGGCCCTCCTCGCGCTCCTGGCGGCGGCGATCGCCCTCGTCTCCGGCCCCGGCGGCGCCGCCTGGCTCGCGGCGTGGGCCTCGGCGCTGGTCTCCGGGACGGCCTCGCTGCTCGCGGGGCTCGCCGGGAAGCCTCGCCCGACGGCGGCGCTCGCGGCGCTCGCGCTCGCAGCCGGCCTGGCCGCCGCGGCCCTCCTCGCCCTCCCGGGCGCGACGCTCCCCCCGGGTCCGGGCTAAACTGCTGCCGGCCGCGCGCCGGTCGTCGCCGCGCGGAGGAGGGGGCGCGGTGCTCGACCGTCTCGTCGATCTTCTGGCAAGGGCCCTCGACGCGCTCGGCCTCGGGGGAACGCGCCTGCGCTGGCGCTGGAACCGGAGGCGGCGGGATCTCGGCGAGGCCGGGCTCCGCGCGGTCGTGGCTTCCCGCTCCGCGACCGCCCCTCACAAGATGTGCCCGGCGTGCCGCGCGCTCGTCCCGAAGTCCGCCTGGACCTGCACGGAGTGCGGCGCGGGCCTCGCCGGCGTTCGCGCCCCCGGCCTCGGCCGCCTCGTCTCGAACGTCCTCCCCGGGGCCACCGCGGTCACGGGGCTGATCTTCCTCGTCAACGGCCTCCTGTTCCTTCTCGTCCTCCTCGCTCCCGTCGCCGGGTCCGAGGGGGGGAACCGTCTGATGCGGCTCGACTTCGCGAGCCTCCTGCGCTACGGAGCCGGCTACGGGCCCCTGACGTTCGAGCTCGGCGAGTGGTGGCGGCTCGTGACCCCGATCTTCCTGCACGGCGGCCTGCTGCACATCGTCTTCAACACGATCGTCCTCCTGCAGCTCGGCCCCCTCGTGGAGGAGGAGTACGGCACCGAGCGGTTCCTCTTCGTCTACCTGGCGTCCGGGGTGGCCGGAAACCTCGCGAGCCAGACCCTGGGGAGCCGGCCGACGGTCGGAGCGTCGAGCGCGATCCTCGGCCTCATGGGGCTCCTCCTCGTCTACGGGGTGCGGCGGGGAGGCGTGTTCGGAAGGAACCTCTCGGCGTCGATCGGACGCTGGGCGATCTACATCTTCATTCTGAGCCTCCTGCCGGGGGTGGACTTCCTCTCCCACGCGGGCGGGTTCGTCTGCGGCGGGGCGCTCGGGCTCGTCGTGCCCCCAGGGTCGTTCCGGAGCCGAGCGACGGCGCTCGTCTGGGAGGGTCTCGCCCTCCTCGCGACGGTCACGATCCTGGCGTCTTTCTACCTGATGGCGAACCGGGGCGCGGACGCCCTCCGCCTCCTCGGCCACTCCGGATGAGGCGCCTCCTGATACACTGCGGACCGGCATGGGAACGCGCCCGATCCGGGTCCTGATCGCCGACGACCACCAGATCGTCCGGCAGGGACTCGTCCGGCTCCTCGAGGCCGTGGACGGCATCGAGGTCGTCGGCGAGGCCGCCGACGGGGAGGAGGCGGTCGGCCGGGTCCTCGACCTCGACCCCGACGTCGCGGTCCTCGACATCGTCATGCCGAAGCTCGACGGGATCGAGGCGGCCCGGCGCATCCGCTCCGCGCGCCCGAGGACCGAGATCGTCATCCTGACGGCCCATCGGAGCACCGCCTACCGGCGCCGGGCGTTCGAGGCGGGGGCGCGGGGCTACCTCCTGAAGGACTGCGACCTGGAGCAGCTCACCCACAGCATCCGCCACGCCGCGCACGGCGACTACTACCTCCCGGGGGACGCCGGCCACGACGTCGTCGCCGGGTACGTGAAGCCGTGGATCCGGAGCCAGCAGCCGGGAGGGATCGTGACCCCCAGGGAGCGCGAGCTCGCGTGCCTCCTGGCGGACGGCTACTCGACCAAGGAGGCGGCCGCGGTGCTCGACATCAGCGTGAAGACCGCGGAGACCCATCGCGCGTCCATCATGCGGAAGCTCGACGCGAAGAACGTCGCCGACATCGTCAAGTACTGCATCCGGAACCGCCTGATCGACCTCTGACGCCGGCGGGGCCCCCCCGGGAGCCGGCGCGCCGCCCCTCCCTACATGGTTTTCCCGATCCTTGGGGGAAACTCCCGATACCGGAGCGCCGCGCGGCGCCCGTATACTCGGGTTCCACGTTCGACGCGCCGCCCTGAAGCGCGGCCGTCCGCAAGGAGAGCGTATGAGCGATTTCGTGGCGAGACTGATGGCCGACGTCAAGGCCAAGAACCCCGCCGAGCCGGAGTTCCACCAGGCCGTGCAGGAGGTGGCCGATTCGCTGGTGCTCGTGCTCGACAAGCACCCCGAGTACCGGAGTGCGAAGATCCTGGAACGGATCATCGAGCCCGAGAGGGTGATCCTGTTCCGGGTGCCGTGGATGGACGACCAGGGCAACGTGCAGGTCAACCGCGGGTTCCGGATCGAGATGAACGGCGCCATCGGCCCCTACAAGGGCGGGCTCCGGTTCCACCCGTCCGTCAACCTCGGCATCCTGAAGTTCCTGGCGTTCGAGCAGGTGTTCAAGAACTCGCTGACCACGCTCCCCATGGGCGGCGGCAAGGGCGGCTCCGACTTCGACCCCAAGGGGAAGAGCGACGCCGAGGTCATGCGGTTCTGCCAGGCGTTCATGAGCGAGCTCTACCGGCACATCGGCCCGGACACGGACGTGCCCGCCGGCGACATCGGCGTCGGCGGCCGGGAGATCGGGTTCCTGTTCGGAATGTACCGGAAGCTCCGGAACGAGTTCACCGGCGTGCTCACGGGCAAGGGCCTCAACTGGGGCGGCTCGCTGATCCGGCCCGAGGCGACGGGATACGGCGCCGTCTACTTCGCCGGCGAGATGCTGAAGACCCGGGGCGAGGAGCTCAAGGGGAAGACCTGCCTCGTCTCGGGCAGCGGCAACGTGGCGCAGTACACCGCCGAGAAGCTCCTGCAGCTCGGCGCCAAGCCGGTCACCTTCTCCGACTCCGGAGGCTACGTCTACGACGAGGCCGGCATCACGAAGGAGAAGCTCGACTTCGTCATGGACCTCAAGAACGTCCGCCGCGGGCGGATCAAGGACTACGCGGACAAGTTCAAGGGCGCCGTCTACACGCCGATCGATCCGAAGCTGGACCACAACCCGCTCTGGAACCACAAGGCCCAGTGCGCGTTCCCGAGCGCGACCCAGAACGAGATCAACGGGAAGGACGCCGAGAACCTCCTCAAGAACGGCGTCTACGTGGTCTCCGAGGGCGCGAACATGCCGACGACCATCGAGGGGGTCAACCGGTTCCTCGACGCGAAGATCCTCTACGGCCCCGGCAAGGCGGCGAACGCGGGCGGCGTGGCCACCTCCGGCCTCGAGATGTCCCAGAACAGCATGCGCCTGTCCTGGAGCCGCGAGGAGGTGGACGAGAGGCTCCGCGGGATCATGGTCAACATCCACAGGAACTGCTTCGAGACCGCCAAGAAGTACGGCACTCCCGGCAACTACGTCAACGGAGCGAACATCGCGGGCTTCCTCAAGGTCGCCAACGCGATGATGGACCAGGGGCTCGTCTAGCCCCGCGGCGGTTTCGCGGACGGCGCGGGGGGGAATCCCCCGCGCCGTTTCCGTTTCGCGGCCCGCCCGCCGCGCGGAGACGGGTTTTCTGGTACATTCACCCTTCGTTCGCGGAGGGTTCCGTGGCCCGGCGGTACTGGCTGCTGAAGTCCGACCCGGAGACGTTCTCGTTCGAGGATCTGAAGTCGAGCCCTCGGCGCACGACCTGCTGGGACGGGGTGCGGAACTACCAGGCGCGCAACTACCTTCGGGACGAGATCCGCGTCGGGGACGGCGTCCTCTTCTACCACTCCCAGTCGGACCCTCCCGCGGCGGTGGGAACCGCGCGGGTCGTGCGCTCCGGGTATCCGGACCCCACGCAGTTCGACCGCCGATCGAGGTCCCACGATCCGGGTTCCGACCCGGCGGAGCCGCGCTGGTACGCCGTCGACATCCGGCTCGAGCGCGAGTTCGCCCGCCCGGTCACCCTCGGCGAGATGCGCCACGCTCCGCGCCTGGCGGGAATGGCGCTGCTCCGGCGAGGCAGCCGCCTTTCGGTCCAGCCGGTTCTCGCGGCCGAGTGGGCGGAGGTCCTGAGGCTGGCGTCGCGCCGGACCGAGGCGGGGCGGTGACCCGCTCGGGCCCCGGAGAGCCGCGATGAAGCGACTCGATCTAGAGCCCGCGACGGCGCGATGGGCGCTCTCTCGGGGGTTCCAGGACCTCATGCGGAGGCGCGTCGAGAACGTCCTCCTCGTGTCGAGCCTGTACGACTCGTTCATCCTCGCCGAGGACGGCCGCCTCCACGAGGTGCTGCTCGGCGAGTACCTCGAGCTGGGCCTCCGGCACGTCCCCGGGATCCGGCGGGTGTCGTCCGGGGCGGAGGCGCTCGCGCTCGCCCGCGACTCGGGGACCTACAACCTGATCCTCGCCTCGACGCACGTCGGCGACATGAGCGCCCTCGATCTCGCCCGGAAGGTCAAGGAGGCCGGCCTCGACACCCCGGTCGTCGTGCTGGCGTACGACAGCCGGGAGATGAACGACCTGGTGCGCCGCCCCGACGTCTCCTTCGTCGATCGGGTGTTCCTGTGGCAGGGAGACGTGAGGATCCTGCTGGCGATCGTCAAGTGCGTCGAGGACCGCCTCAACGTGGCCCACGACGCCGGGGTGATGGGGGTCCAGGTCGTCCTGCTGGTCGAGGACAACGTCCGCTTCTACTCCTCGTTCCTGCCCGCGATCTACACGGAGCTCGTCAAGCATTCGCACAGCCTCCTTCCCGAAGGGGCGAACGTCTCCCAGAAGCTGATGCGGATCCAGGCGCGCCCCAAGATCCTCCTCGCCTCGACCTACGAGGAGGCCTGGGGGTTCTTCGAGCGCTACGCCGACAACGTCCTTGGCGTCCTCTCGGACGTCGAGTTCCCGAGGGAGGGCGCCCCTCGCCGGGAGGCCGGCGCCGAGCTGGCTCGCGCCGTCCGGACGGTGCGGCCGGACGTCCCGATCATGCTCCAGTCGAGCGTTCCCGCGAACGAGTCCCTGGCGAGGTCCGTCGGGGCGTCCTTCCTCGTGAAGGGATCGCCCACGATGCTGAAGCAGCTTCGCGAATTCATGGTGGAGAACTTCAGCTTCGGCGACTTCGTCTTCCGTCTCCCGGACGGGACCGAGGTGGGCCGGGCGCGAGACCTGAAGCGCCTCGAGGAGCGCCTGCTCACCGTGCCGGCGGAGAGCCTCGGCTACCACGGAGAGCGGAACCACTTCTCCAACTGGCTCAAGGCCCGGACCGAGTTCGCGCTCGCGCACCGGCTGCGCCCCCGGAAGGTGTCGGACTTCGCGAGTCTCGAGGACCTGCGCGCCGACCTGGTCCGTGCGATCCACGAGTACCGCCGGGAGATGAAAGAGGGGGTCGTCGAGGACTTCGACCGTGCGACCTTCGACGGCGCCAGCCCGTTCTGCAGGATCGGCGGGGGGTCGCTCGGCGGGAAGGCGCGCGGCCTCGCGTTCGTGAACGTGCTCCTCTCCGAGCGCCGGGTGCGGGACCGCTTCCCGGGGGTCCGGATCGCGGTGCCGCCCTCGGTCGTCGTCGCGACGGACGTCTTCGACGCGTTCCTCGAGAAGAACGACCTCCGCGGCTTCGCGATCGCGGCCGGCGACGACTACACGATCCGGAGGCGGTTCCTGGAGGCCGATCTCCCCGAGGGGGTCCGGGAGGACCTGGCCGCCTATCTCGAACGGGTCCGGGAGCCGGTCGCGGTGCGGTCCTCGAGCCTCCTCGAGGACTCGCAGTACCAGCCGTTCGCGGGCATCTACGAGACCTACATGCTCCCGAACGACCACCGGAACTTCCGGGTCCGCCTCGAGCAGCTCCTCGACGCGATCAAGAGGGTCTACGCCTCGACGTTCTCGTCGCAGGCGAAGGCCTACCTCGCGACGACGCCGTACCGCGTCGAGGAGGAGAAGATGGCGGTCGTCCTCCAGAAGGTGGTCGGGTCGGCCCACCGAGAGCGCTTCTACCCGGACTTCTCCGGAGTGGCCCGGTCGAGCAACTTCTACCCGGCGCCGCCGATGAAGGGGGAGGACGGCATCGCCGCCGTCGCGCTGGGGCTCGGCGCGACCGTGTCGGAAGGCGAGACTTGCATCCGCTTCTGCCCCAAGTACCCGAGACACCTCGTGCAGTTCTCGTCGGTGGACGACATCCTCCAGAACTCCCAGCGGGAGTTCTTCGCGCTGCACCTCGGCGGCGCCGGCTCCGGGCCCCGGGCGCACCGCGGCTCCGGGCTCCGCCGGTTCGGCCTCGAAACCGCGGAGGAGGACGGAACCCTCGCCGCGGTCGGGTCGACCTACTCCCCCGAGAACGACGCGGTCTACGCCGGAATCTCCCGTCAGGGGATCCGGCTGGTCGACTTCGCGCCCACCCTCAAGAACGGCCTCTTCCCTCTCGCGGAGATCCTGGATCTCCTGCTCGCCCTCGCGAAGGAAGGAACGGGCACGCCGGTCGAGATCGAGTTCGCGGTCGATCTCTCCCCGGCGCCGGACGTTCCCAGGGAGTTCGGGTTCCTCCAACTCCGCCCGATCGCGCTCTCGAGCGAGCCGGCGGAGCTGGAGATCGGCGACGAGGACCCCGCGCGGCTCGTCGCCTCGAGCCCCTGCGTCCTCGGGCACGGCCGGATCGAGGACCTCCGCGACGCGATCGTCGTGGACTACCACCGGTTCGACCGGGCCCGGTCCCGCGACGTCGCGCGGGAGGTCGCGCGTCTCAACGGGAACCTCGCGGCGGACGGGGTCCCCTACCTGCTGATCGGGGTCGGGCGGTGGGGGTCCGCGGACCCGCACCTCGGCATCCCGGTCACCTGGGACCAGATCTCGGGCGCGCGGGTGATCCTGGAGTCCGGTTTCCGGGACTTCAAGGTGACCCCTTCCCAGGGGACGCACTTCTTCCAGAACCTGACCACGTTCCGCGTCGGCTACTTCACCGTCAACCCGGACGCCGGCCAGGGTTTCGTCGATTGGGACTGGCTCGCCGCCCAACCGGCGGTGTCGGAGACGGAGTTCGTGCGGCACGTCCGGTTCCGGGACCCGATCCTCGTCAAGATGAACGGGAAGCGGAACGAAGGGATCATCGTGAAGCCCGCGGGGGATTGATGTCCTCGGCCCTCTTCGCGTCGGACCTGCACGGCCGCAGGCGGCGCTACGAGGCGCTCTTCGCCGCGATCGAGTCGGAGCGGCCGGGAGCGGTCTTCCTCGGAGGCGACCTGCTCCCGCACGGCCTGGCGCGGCCCGGCGGCGACATCCCGCCGCACCACGACTTCATCGCCGATTTCCTCGCCCCCTCCTTCGCGCGGATCCGCGATCGGGCGGGGCCCGCGGCCCCGCGGGTCTTCCTGATCCTCGGCAACGACGATGCGCGCTACGAGGAGGCGGCGGTGGTCGAGGCGGCCGACCGCGGCGTGTGGGACTACGTGCACGAGCGGCGCGCCCGCTGGAACGGTCTCGACGTGTACGGCTACGCGTGCGTCCCGCCGACGCCGTTCCGGCTCAAGGACTGGGACCGGTACGACGTGTCGCGCTTCGTGGATCCGGGGTGCTGCCCGCCGGAGGAGGGATGGCACACGGTCCCGTTCGACGAGCGGGAGCTGCGGCTCGGGACGATCCGCGAGGACCTCGAGAGGCTGGCCGGCGCGGAGGATCTGTCCCGAGCGGTGTTCCTCATGCACACGCCGCCCCACGGGACGGCCCTCGACCGGGCCGCCCTCGACGGGAAGTCGGTGGACCACGCCCCGCTCGACCTCCACATCGGGAGCGTCGCCGTGAGGCGGTTCATCGAGGCGCGGCAGCCGCTCCTGACGCTGCACGGGCACGTCCACGAGGCGCCCCGGATCACCGGCTCGTGGCGGGAGAGGATCGGGAGAACCCACCTGTTCTCCGCGGCGCACGACGGGCCGGAGCTGGCCCTCGTGCGGTTCGACCCCGAGGACCTGGAGGCGGCCACGCGGGAGCTGGTCTGACCGCGTCCCGCGGGCCGCGGCGGCGACGGCGGCAAACGAAGGAGTGACGATGGCACCGTACGTCACCGAGGAAACGCTCGGGCCCAAGACCCGCGAGTGGCTCGAGAGGATCGCGCCGTGGAGCCAGCACCGCCTGGAGCTCCGCGCGCCCAAGGCGGCCCTCCTCGTCGTGGACATGCAGAGATTCTTCCTGGACCCGGCGTCCCCGACGTACACCTGCGGAGGCCCGCCGATCCTCCCGACGGTCTCCCGGCTGGTCGAGGGGTTCCGCCGGGCGCGGAGGCCCGTGCTCTTCACGCGGCACGTCCACCATCCGGCCGGCCTCGACGCCGGGATCATGGGATGGTGGTGGAAGGGAACGTGCCTGGAAGGGAGCCCGGAGAGCGAGGTCCACCCCGCCCTTGCGCCACGCCCCGACGAGAAGGTCGTCCTCAAGCACCGCTACTCGGCGTTCCACGACACGGACCTCGCGACGGTTCTCCGCTGCCTCGGGATCGAGGACCTCGTGATCGCGGGAGTGATGACGAACCTGTGCTGCGAGTCCACGGCCCGCGACGCCTTCTTCCGCGACCTCCGGGTGTTCGTCCCGGCGGACGGGACCGGAACGGTGGCCGAGGAGATGCACGTCGCGAGCCTTCTGAACCTCGCGTTCGGCTTCGCGTCGGTCACGACGGCCGGGGCGATCCTCGAGCGGATGGGGGAACCCGGAGGCGCCGGGCGCCGGAGCGATCCGTGAGAACGGGCCGGAAGCCCTCCCTCAGATCCCCCGTCCCTTCGTGCGGAGCGGCCTCGCGGCGTCGGTGACCGCGCCGATCTTCGCCGCGTAGCTCGTCTGGCTCGCGATGTCCTCGTCCGAGATGTAGTGGAGGTCGAGGAGGCCCTCCGCCTTGTAGCCGGTCCTGAGGAAGTTCATCTCCGACAGGCACAGGCTCCACCCCTCGAACCACGTGTCCAGCGCGCGCTTCCGCTCCTCGTCCCCGTCGAAGTGCACGAGGATGTCGATGTCGCTCGAGGGCCCCGCGGTCGCGTTCTTCGTCGACCCGAAGACGTAGATCCCCTTGACCGCGAACCTCTCCGCGTCCAGCTGCGACGCGATCCGCTCCGCCATCCGGAGCCGCCACCTCCAGTGGCTCTCGTGAACCGTCTCCGGCTCCCTGGCGCGGCCCGAGGCGGCTTCCGCGAGCACGGTCGGCGTGCCGATCACCCCGACCGCCCTCTCGTGGTCCGCGTCGAGGTAGACCTTCAGGACGAGCCCGTCGGTCGCCCGGGGAACGTCGATCACCCGGACCACGTCGGCCAGCCGCTCGTACTCCGGGAGCAGCTTCGGGAGGATGCTGGGGGATCCGGTCAGGAAGGCCTCGTTGAAGACGATCTCCTCCTCGTCGGGATAGAGCGGCAGGTAGCGGATCGAGGCCTCGACGAGGTCCTGGAAGAAGTGGGTCCCGAACGACAGATCGGGAACGTAGTTCCCCGCCTTGCGCGCGATCTCGATCAGGACCGCGGTGTTGTTGATGTCCGAGTAGGTGACGCTCACCCCCAGCTTGATGTCGCCGCGGCTCCCCCACCGCCCCGGCCCCATGAGGACGAACTGGCGCTTGGGCAGCAGCTTGTTCAGCTTGCCCACGCAGCGGCCGATCTCCTTGAGCTCCTGCGGCTCCGCGACGTTCCTGTACCCGCGCGGATCCACGTACACGATGTGCGTGATGTCGGGCACGCGGCCGTTCGAGACGAACCGGTTGGCCGTGAAGAGGACCCGCTCCCGCGGGAGGTCCGCCGGGATCGTCGCCGAGACCGAGTCCGCCGCGAAGCTCTGCGGCCGGCACTGGAGCAGGTACAGGTCCTTGCCGTCGTGGGCGAACTCGAGGTCGACCGGCACGCCGATCTTCCCTCGCAGAAGGTCGAGCAGGCTCCGCATGCGCATCACGAAGGGAGTCGCCGAGGCCAGGCCCTCGAACGTGACCACGATCCGGTCCCGGTCGAAGTCGACCTGGAACGGGAGAGGGCGCCGGATCGAGTCTCCGTCCACGACCGACGTCATCTCCCCGAACATCGGGAGCTCCCGGCCGCACTCCCTCAGGAACGAGCGGACCTCGACCGACTCGAAGGCGCGGGTCTCCAGGTTGATCAGGTCGATCATCTTCGGCGAGTACCGGACCACCTCGTCGGGCGACACGTTGACCCTGAGACCGGGCTGCCCCGGCGCGATGAGCACCGGGTAGTCGTCCACGAGGCGGTCCACCGCGCGCGTCCCGAGCCCCGGCACGAGCCGCAGGAGGCCGTCCTCCCTCCGGATCCGAGGCGACCAGCGGAACTCGTTGTTGCTCAGCGCGACCCCCGAGAAGGCGGGCAGGAAGTAGCGGCCGACCCTCGTTCCGACGACCTCCTGGATCATGATCCCCATCTCCTCGTGGAGGTCGAGCAGACCGCGCTCGGCGC
>CAZPWK010000016.1:0-20158 GCA_964590285.1 uncultured Acidobacteriota bacterium
CTTCGAGCGGGAGGCGCGATCAGTAGATCGGGTCGTAGACCGGCCTGCAGGGCTCCGGCGCGCACACGCGCTCCGCGAAGCAGATGTTGCTGTAGAGCACTCCGTCCGCGCAGAGGACCGGATCGTAGATCAGCGGGCACGGGAAGGGCTTGTTGCAATACGTGCCCGGCTTCTTCGCGAACGCGACCGATCCCATCGCGACCGCGAGCACCACCGCGAACACCACGGAGATCTTGACGAGCCTGTTCATTCCGTCTCCTTCCTCGCCGGACGGCACCCGCCGCTCTCCCCTGCGGGGAGCCGAGCGATTCCTCCCGGCGTCGGGACTAGTCCACGCTGGGAGTGGGACGCGGGCCGTCCAGCTCGTAGCAGGGTCCGGGGGCGCAGGCGCGCGACGCGTAGCAGATGTTGCTGTACGTCACGCCGTCCGCGCAGACGACCGGGTCCCACACGTCGAGGCACTTGGCCGCCGGCGCGCAGGTGGGCCAGATCGGCACCGGTTCCCACGGCTTCTTGGCGAATGCGAGCGATCCCACGGCGATCACGGCGATCGCGGCGAGCACGATTGCGATCCTGACGAAACTTCGCATCGGTTCTCCTCCGTCCTCGCTCCCCACGACGGGGGGAGCCCTTTTTCGACCGTCGGCATTCCGAAGTCCGACTGCAAAGGTGTACGCCGTCGGCCTTCCGTTTTCAACGGGTTTCGTGGGAATCGAACGACCCGGGCGGCTTCGCGGACGGTCCGTCCGCGGCGAGATCGAGGGCCGGGACCGGCCCGGCGGCCCTCAGTCCCGGACGAAGTGGCAGGTGTAGCCGTCGGGATGCCGGACCAGGTAGTCCTGGTGATGTTCCTCGGCGGGGTGGAAGGGGCCCGCCTGCGTGATCTCGGTGACGACCGGACGGGGCCACCTGCCGCTCGCGTCCACCTCGGCCCTGACCCTCTCCGCGACGGCGCGCTGCCCCTCGCTCGAGAAGAAGATCGCGCTCCGGTACTGCGTGCCGACGTCGTTCCCCTGGCGGTTCGGCGTCGTCGGATCGTGCATGCGGAAGAAGAACCGGAGGAGCGCCTCGTACGAGGTCTTCTTCGGGTCGAACACGACGCGGATCGCCTCGGCGTGCCCGGTCCTGCCCGTCCTCACGGTCTCGTACGTCGGGTTCCCGGTCGCGCCCCCGGTGTAGCCGACCTCGGTGCCGAGGACGCCGGGCTGCTTGCGGATCAGGTCCTCCATCCCCCAGAAGCAGCCCCCCGCCAGGATCGCGACCTCCTCGCCCGCCGGCGCCGGGGACGCCCCGCCGAAAAGCGGCAGGTATTCGCCGTACCCTTCCCGCTCGAGATCCTCGACGGGGACGAAGCGCAGGGCGGCGGAGTTGATGCAGTAGCGGAGCCCCGTGGGCGCGGGCCCGTCGTCGAAGACGTGGCCGAGGTGGGAGTCGGCCTTCTTGGATCGCACCTCGGTGCGCGCCATGCCGAGAGTCTCGTCGGGCCTCTCCACGATCTCGGCCCCCTCGATCGGTCTCGAGAAGCTCGGCCATCCGCTCCCGGAGTCGAACTTGTCGAACGATCCGAACAGCGGCTCCCCGCCGACGACGTCCACGTAGAGGCCCGGTCGCTTCTCGTCCCAGTAGGCGTTGCGGAACGGCGGCTCGGTGCCGCACTCCTGCGTGACGCGGTACTGGAGCGGGGTCAGGCGCTCCCGGAGCGCCGCGGATCCGTTCTTCGCGTCTTCCATGGCCGGAGCCTCCTCGGGCGCGGGACCCCCGCGGCCCGCCCCCTTGAGGGCGAAGGACAGCCCGGCGGCGACCGCGAGCCCGATCAGCGCGGCGGCGATCCGGAGCCTCGTCGAGCCCACGACCGACGTCCTCCTCCTCCTCGACGAGGATACCCGCGGTCGCGCCCTCGCGCCGGTGCTACGATTCTCTCGGGCCCCTCCCCGACGCGGCCCGAGGCGGAACGACGATGCCGATCCACGAGTACCGATGCCGCGAGTGCGACGAGAGGTTCGAGAGGATCGTCCGAGGCGCCGCGGCGCGCCCCCGCTGCCCGGCCTGCGACGGCCGGAGGGTCGAGCGGCTCCCCTCGGCGTTCGGCATCGGAGGCGGCGGCAAGGCCGGGTCCCGCCAGGGCGGCGGCGGGGGCTGCGCAGGCTGCAAGCGCGGCTCCTGCTCGACCTGCCGCTGATCCTCGAGACGGGTCCCGACGCCTCGCCCGGGCTCGTCGCCGGCGCGAAGGGGAACGCGGAAGCGACCCGGAGTGGCGCATAATCCGTGCGACGGCGAGGGCCGGGGAATGGCTTCGCCGTGGGGGAACGTCCGATGGGGATCCGGCTCCTCGGCCGCCGCGCGCGGGTTCGCGCGGGAACGGCGTGCATCCTGTTCCTGGCCGTGCTCGCTCCCTCGAGCGCGGAGGCGGCCATCGCGTTCGTCCAGAAGGCGTCGAGCGTGACCGACGGCGGCACCTCGGTGACTGCAACGTTCCCGGCCACGCCCACCGAGGGGAACGTCCTCGTCGCCATCGCCGGGAACCGGGACGCCCGACCCGATCCCCTGGTCCCTCCGGGCTGGAATCTCGTCCTCTCCGGGGCCGGCAACACCCCGGGTCAGAACATCTACTACAAGGTCGCGACCGCCTTCGAGTCCTCGTCCGTCACGATCGGACCGTACGCGTCCGCCACCCGGCTCGGGCTCCAGATCTACGAGTACTCGGGGCTCGACGCGTCCGGTCCCGTGGACGCGACCGGAACGGCCTCGGGATCCGGCACGAACGTCTCCTCGGGCAGCGCGTCCACGACGAACGCCGACGATCTGCTCCTCGCGGGGGTCGTCATCAACAGCCAGAGCACGTTCTCCGCCTGGACGACCTCGTTCGTCGAGCAGCTCGACTTCCAGAACGGCATGACGCTTTCCCTGCGGTCCTCCTACGGCGGCGCGGACCGGATCGTGGACGCCACGGGGACCTACTCGACGACGGCGAACGCCTCCGCCTCGGGCGCCTGGCGCGGCCAGATCGTCGCCTTCAAGGCGCCGCCCCCCCTGCTGTCGCTCCCCCTCTACCTCAAGGGAGACACCTACCCCTCGGCGCCGCTCACCGAGGTCTACCCCACCGCCACGGTGCTCCCCAACTACGACCCCGCCCGGGACGCGGACCCGGGCCTGCTCGTCGCAAGGGGAGGGACCGGAGTCGACGAGGCGGATCCGGCCCAGTACCAGATCTGGATCACGGAGGGCCGGGGCATCTACGTCTTCGGGGACGTGTCCCTGGTGGTCTGGAGCGCGATCGAGCAGTTCCGGACCGGCGAGTTCGGCCGCGTGGACGCGTACCTCCTGGACTGCGCCGTGGGAGGCGGCAACTGCACGACGATCGCTTCGGGATCGCTCGAGCTCGCGGACTGGAGCGGCGGCGTCCCCTCGTGGCAGGAGCGAACCGTCTCCTTCGGGCCCGTCTCCTACAACGTCCTGGAGGGAAGGGCCCTCGCGGTCAAGGTGATCGTCCACGACTCGTCGGTGAGCGGGCTGATGTTCGCCTACGACACGGTGGACTACCCGAGCCGGCTCGTCTACGGGAGCCGGACGATCTCGGGGACGGTCTTCGAGGACGCGGACTTCGCAGGGACCGCGACCGGGTACGACGCCCCGGGCGGGGATCTCCCGCTCCCGAGCGTGGACGTCGAGCTCTACACCTCCGCCGGCGTCTACCTCAGCTCGGCCGTCACGGACGCCGCGGGGCGGTACGCGCTGTTCGCACCCGGCGGCGGGACCTACCGCGTGCGCGCCCGCTCGGCGACGATCGGGGACGCCGACACCCCTCCCGCGGGCGGGCTCCGCCCCGGCGTTCCCGGGACCTGGCCCTATCCGCTCCCGGAGATGACCTGGGGGAACGGCGCCCCGCGCTACGGCGGCGAGGATCCCGAGGCGGACGACTCGAACACGGCGGACAACGCCGGACCCGGAGACACCTGGGTGGAGGTCACGCTCTCGGGAGGCGAGGCGGCCGGCGTGGACCTCGGGTTCGCCTACAACCTGATCGTGCACACCCTGGACGACGCGCTGGCCGACAACGTGCGGAGCCGTCAGGGGGGGCTCCGCCAGTTTCTCAAGAACGCGAACGCGATCGGATCGGCAGGGACGACGACGGCGAACGAGAGCCAGTTCCGGATGCAGGTGCCCGCCAACGGGTCGAGCGGAGGCGACTCCTGGTGGAGGATCTCGGCTCTCCGCGCCCTGCCCGCGCTGAACGACGCGGGCACCGTCGTGGACGGCGCGACGCAGACGGCGAGCGGGGGGGACTCGAATGCGAGGGGCCCGGAGATCGAGATCCACGGCGCCGCCGCGGGATCGGTCCACGGCCTCGCCGTGACGTCGTCCAACAACCGGATTCGCGGCCTCGCCGTCAACGGCTTCGCCCAGGACGTCCACGCGGCGATCTTCGTGCAGGGGCCGGCGTCCACGGGGAACCGGATCACCGGGTGCCACGTGGGGACGAGCGCGACCGGCGACTCCAGGGCGGACAACTTGTACGGAATCTGGGTGGAGAACGGCGCGGCGGGGACCGTGATCGGCGGCCCTGTCGCGGGAGACGGGAATCTCCTCTCGGGGAACACGAGCTACGGCGTCTATCTCCGCCTCGCGGGGGTCGGAACGGTCATCCAGGGGAACCGGATCGGGACCGACGCCGCGGGCGGCGCCGCGGTGAGGAACGGGACCGGGATCGCACTGCAGGACAGCGCGGAGATCGCGGTCGGCGGGGCCGCGGCCGGCGAGGGGAACCTGATCTCCGGCAATCTGTTGGCGGGCATCCTCGTCCAGGCGTCCTCGGACGTCACGATCCTGGGGAACCGGATCGGGGTGGACGCGACCGGCACCGCCAAGCTGCCCAACGGCGGGTACGGGATCAACGGGACGGAGACCTCGCACGCGGTCGTCGTGGGCGGGAGCGAGCCGGGAGCGGGGAACGTCATCTCCGGAAACGACGGCCGGGGGATCGGGCTCTACCAGGGGGCCAACGACTGGACGATCCACGGGAACCGGATCGGCGTCGGGCCGGTCGGGGTCGAGACCGACCTCGGAAATGGAACCGAGGGGATCGGTCTCTCGGTGAACCCGATCGAGATGCGGATCCGGATCGGAGGGGAGAACGCCGGCGAGGGGAACGTCATCGCCTGGTCGGGGGAAGCCGGGGTCAACTGCCCGGGTCTCGGGTGGGCCGTCGAGATCGTCGGCAACGTGATCCGGAACAATGTGGGGGGCGGAATCTCGCTGAGGACGGACGACACGACCGTGGCCCGGAACGCCGTGCACGACAACGGGGCCGGCTTCGACGGGATCGCCCTCAATGCGGACGCGGAGAACGCCAAGGTCTTCCACAACACGGTCCACGGAAACGGCGGCGACGGCGTCGAGGTCCTCGGAGCGGGACACACGATCCGCAACAACCTCTTCACGGGGAACGCGGGCTACGGCATCAACCTCAACGGCGGCACGATGACCGAGTCCCACAACGACGCGACCGGCGCCGCCACGAACCCCCCGAACGCGCTCGGAAGGAGCAACGTCGCCCTCGACGCGACCGACCTCGACGCCGATCCGCTCTACGTGAACGCGGCGGCCGGAGACTTCCGTCTCACCGAGTGCACGAGCCCGGCGATCAACGCGGGACTCGACCTCGGCGCCGACCAGCCGGACATGAACGGGGCGGACCCGGGCCTCTACTACGGACCGGCCCCGGACATGGGGGCCTACGAGACTCCGTGCCTCACGGTTACGGTCCCTCTCGCCATCGTCAAGAGGGCGTTCCTGCCGGACGGGACCCCGATCCCCTCGGGAACCGTGATGCCCAGGGGAACGACATTCCATTACCTCCTGTACATCAACAACCGCGATGCGGCCGTGAACGACGTCAGCGTCCTCGACGTCCTCGACCCGGCGTTCGCGTATTCCCCGGGGACGATCCGCACGGACGCCAGCGTTCCGGCCTGCGCCGCCGCGGCCTGCACCCCCGCCGAGGAAGGCTCGATCTTCGCGGCCGTGTCGGCACGCCCCCCGAACACCGACGCCGTGGACGCCGACGAGGTGAGCTACACGGCGGGGACGACGACCGTGGAGGCGGGGAGCCGGATCTCCGCCAACGCCCGGCTGGACATCCCGGCCGGCTCGGTGTGGGCGATGCTCTTCACCGTCCGGATGCTGTAGAGGCCTGGAGCCGAGGGCTCAGGGGCACGTCCCCTCGTTCGTCCGGAACGCCAGACCGCACTCTCCCGAGGCGGTCGAGCCTCCCCGCTCCGCCCCCTCGCCGTCCCTCCCCCAGCTTCCCTCGACGGTCGCGCCGTCGTCCGCGACGATCACGAACCAGAGGTCCCCCGCCGGCACTCCGGTCCACTCGTAGGACCCGCTCGCGCCGACGCCGCACGCGCTCCCGCCGATCTCGTAGCTCGCCACGCCCGACATCGGGCCGTGGAGCACGTGGTAGCCGGCCCCGGGGCACGTCGTCACGTCCCAGGTCAACGAGATCGTCGAGCCGTCCGGGGCCGTCCGCGAGGCCCGGAACGGGAGCCCGAACGTCCCGTCCGGCACCGGCGGGGGCGGGATCGCGTCCGCGGGGCAGACGGTCGTCTCGCAGCCGTCCGGCGCCTCGTACGACACCTTCACGTTGTCCACCTGCCAGTACCAGTCGAAGCTCGCGTCGTAGTAGCGGAAGCGCACCTGCGCGTCCGGCGCCCCGGCCGAGAGCGCGGAGATGTCGATCGTCCGGTGATCCGGGTCGGCGCTCGACTCCCCGCGGTTCCGGAGGACGTTGACCCAGGCCCCTCCCGTGAGGCTCGAGCGGACGTCCACGTCTCCCTTCTCGTCGCCTCCCTCGAGGTACCAGTGGAACTTCTGATCGAACTCCAGCGCCGCCGTCGCGGCCGCCGAGAGGTCGAGGACCGGCGAGATGAGCTGCTCGTCCTGGCTCGCGTCGATCCCCGCACGGTCGCTGTCCACGATCGCGAACGGCTCGGCCAGGGGCGCCGTCGCCGTCCTCCCCCCCGGGTTCGCGGTCGTCCAGGTCGAGGCGTCGCCGCCCCCGCTCCCGCCGTCGACGACCGTCCAGCCCGCGGGGATCCCGCCGGAGAAGTCCTCGCGGAGCGCCGTCCCGCCCCCGGCGGGGACCGCGCCGATCCCCTGGCCGAAGCTCGACGTCCACGCCCCCTCGTTCGCCGACACGTGCACGTCGAAGCCGATCGTGTCGCCGCAGGAGAGCGCTCCCGGGAGCGCCGCCCGGAAGTGCGGCTCGCTCGAGACCGACGCCGCTCCCGGCGCCAGGTCCGGATACGACGCCGACCCCCGGAGCATCGCGACTCCCGCCGTCGTCGGGACGAGCGTCGCCGTCACCCCCGTCAGCGCCGTCGATCCGTCGTTCTCGATCGTCACGGAGAAATCGACGGTCTCGCCGGCGTCCCAGACCCCGTCTCCGCTCCCGAGGCCGCCGACCGCGCACGAGTCCGCGACGAGCGCGTGCGCGCGGTACCGGGCGTGCGGCCCGCACGCCTCCGCCGGGTAGCGGAGCATCAGGGTCCAGTCGTCGATCGTCCCCGTGTTCCCCGCCGCCCTGTCGACGGCGCGCAGCTGCCAGCTCCCCGCGGCGGGGATCCCCGTGGCCGCGGCGAGAGGGGTCTCCGGCCGGTACGATCCCGTGAAGGGCGCGACTCCCGCGGCGATCGAGATCGCCGCCTCGTCGTCGAAGACCGTGTCGCGGAAGTTGTCCCCCGATCCCCCGCGCCGCTCCGCGAGCGACACGACCGTCCCGTCCGGAGCGACGAGCGAGATCGAGAGGTCCCCGTCGTAGGTGTGCGTGACGTCGATCCGCACCTTCACCTCGAGCACCGTCCGCGCGTCCGGCACGGCGATCGTCGAGGCGGCCCCGGTCGGCGACTTGTCCGGGATCGGGATCGGGGCGCCGGCGCTCGGGTAGCTCGACGCCGCGAGCCTTCCCGTGGAGAACGCGTGATACGCCCCTCCCGCGTCGTCCGTCGCGGAGTTCGCCGACGAGTCCGCGGACCGCACGGCGAACCTGTAAAGCGTGCACTCCGCCAGACCGGCGAGCTCCACCTCGTGCTCCGTGACGAGCGGCGCCTCGAAGGCGCTCGACCCGGGGGGCGTCGAGGTCCCGTAGATCACCGCGCCGTCCGACGGCTCGTCCGTCGTCCACGCGATCCGCGCGGAGTCCCCGGTCACGTCCGACGCGGCGACCCCCGAGATCGCCGGGGGCAGGCAGTCCACGACCGCCGTCGCCGTCCGCGGCACGTTCGTCCCCCCCTGGCCGTCGTCCGCGTCGAGGTACGTCACGGTGATCGTGTCGCCGTGGGCGACCGAGAGGCGCCCGTCCCCGGACGCGGGCGGCGCCGCCGTGACGTGGGCCGCCCCCGCGAACGTCCCCGAGGCCGGGCCTTCCGCGTCCAGGACCGCCGTCTCGGACGAGGGCTCGGCGGCCGAGGACAGCGCGACGGTCTGCGTCGGGTTCCCCTGCAGGTCGTCGTCGCGGAGCTCGATCGCCACCTTGTCCTCGCACGCGTACCGGCTGCGGTTGAGGGCGACCGAGCCGGCCGACTGGTGGAAGCACTCGGCCCCGTTCTTCCCGTTCCAGGCCAGGGCGCCGGTCCCGAGCGGGTCGAGCCAGTCGGAGAGCCTCGAGTCCGCCGTGCCGCCCCCCGCCCAGGACACGGCGACCTTCCCGTACTCGTCCCAGGTGAGGCTGTCGCACGAGGCCGTCCCGCCGTGCAGCTGCCCGACGATGCGGCCCCCGGGATCGAAGAGCGGGGAGCCGGACGATCCGCCCTCGGTCGTCCCCTCCTCGTAGCTCTCGACGCGCCAGTGCGTCGTCCCCCAGTTCACCCCGTCCACGAGCGGGTCGTCGTCGTGGCTGATCTTCTTGACGTCCCCGCTCGGGTGGTGGATCGGCCAGCTCTCCGCGGGCGGACTCGGGTCGCGGCTCCAGCCGTTGAGGAAGAAGTCGAACGACTCGGGGGGGAGCGCGCTCATCTCGAGGAGCGTGAAGTCGCTCGTGGCGTAGTTCCCGCGGACGACGCCGCCCGAGATCATGTAGGTCGTCGGGGGCTCGGGGTCCCCGGTTCCGCAGTCCGTCCTCTCGAAGCCGAACCCGTAGGCGGTGCTCGTCCCCGCCTTGCAGTGCGCCGCCGTCAGGACGTACGGCTTGCAGTCGCCCGCGCTGTTGTTGATCATCGAGCCCGTGCAGAAGGACGTCCCGTAGGACGTCAGCAGGATCACGACGCCGCGCTTCTCGTCCTGCCAGTCGGCCCCGAGGGGACAGGCGACGTCGATGTTGCAGTCTCCGGAATCGCCGATGCCGTCGACGAGCTCGTCGCCTCGGTCGAGCCAGGCCGCGCGCCCGACCGTCCCGAACGGCCGGTATCCGTGGGAGAGGGTCCCGAGGTGGAGCCGCGGCGTCTCCGCGCGGCGCGCCGCGGGCCAGCGGAGCTCGAGCACGATCTCGTCCCCCTCGATCGGGGGCGTCCACAGCTCCCCGTGATCGCGCACGTCGGCGGTCGTGTAGGGCCCGAGGAAGGCGTCGCCGCGCGCGCCGTAGATCCACAACGATCCGCCGTCCTGCAGGCGGAAGGAGTCGAAGCCGGCGACGAGCCAGAGGGCGCCCGGGCTCCGCAGCCGGAGACGCCACAGGCGGTCCCCGTTGCCGATCTCCTCCCACGTGCCCGCGCTCGCCGGCGCCAGGTCGGGCTCGAAACGGAACCCGACCCGGATGGGAATCGCGAGATCGCGGCGCGCCGCGCTCGCCGCGTCCTCCCGGAGAAGACCCTCGACGTCGAGGGGCGCGGCCGACCAGACGGCGACGCGATCGAGGCCGAGAAGACCCGGGCGGCCCCGCGACACCGGGGGCTCCCCCGCCCTCGTGAGCGCCGCCGCGGCACAGGCCAGGATCGCCGCGAGCGAGAGCGGTCCGGCGAGGCGCCGGCGATTCCTCAGCACGCGCATTTCCCCCTCGACCGGAGGCGCACGGCGCATCTCGGGCGCCCGGGCGCCCCCGCACCCCCGTTCCGGTCCCGAAGTACCGCGATCCGGAGCCGGAGTCAACCCGTTGCCGCGCGCGGCGGGCCTCCGATAGAATCGCGCCTCTCGCCGGAGCCGATCGTGGCGGCTCGGGCCGGGCGCGCGGCGCGGGTCCGGCTCCCGGCCCGCGAGCTCGGGGAGGGCCGTGGCGCGGCAGTCCAGGCAACCGGGTTCCGACAGGGGCGCCGGCGGGTCCCGCGCGGCGGCGAGGGCCGCGACCTGGGCGCCGGCCGCCGCGGCCCTGCTGTGCGCCGCGCTTCTCGGCTGGCTCCAGTTCTCCTTCGACGGCCTGGCGGACTCGGACAGCTACTTCCACGCGAGGGCGGCGCGTGAGATCAGCGACTCCGGGTTCCGCCGCACGTTCCCCCAGGCCGCCTTCAGCACCTGGAGCGAACGGTACAGCGACAAGGACCTTCTGTTCCACGTCGCCCTGATCCCGTTCCAGATCCTCGACGCCGGCCTTCCCGGGTCTCCCGATGCGCGCCGAGAGGACCTGACGACGTCCGCGAAGCAGGCGATGACCGTCCTGGCCCTCGCGTTCTTCGCGGCCCTCGCCTTCGCGCTGCGCTCCCTCGGGGCCCGATTCGCCTGGTACTGGATCGTCCTCTACTTCAGCGTCAACCTGGCGGTCCTGAGGCAGCTCCTCCCGGTCCGGCCGGGGCTCCTGGGCGCGACGTTCCTGGTTCTCGAGATCGCCCTCCTCGTGCGGCGCAAGGGGGCGTGGCTCGCGGTCGCGGGGGCGCTGCACGCGTACGCGCACTCCTCGTTCGTGCTCCTGCCCGCGATCGCGCTGGCCGCGACCGCGGCTTTCGTCCTGAGACGCGAGCCGCCGCGGCTCCGGCTTCTCGGCTTCGCGGTGCTGGGACCGGCGGTCGCGTGTCTCCTCCACCCGTACTTTCCCAACAACCTGTTCGTCGCCTGGGACCAGATCTTCGAGGTCGCGCGCGGCGTCTGGTGGCAGACCGCGGAGATCCCCGCCGACCTGTTCGGGGCGGAGCTCGGCCCCACGCTGACGTCGAACGTGCTCCGGTACTTCGCGGGGCTCCTGCCCGCGGCATGCGGGATCCTCGCGTTCCTCGCCTTCCCGTCGAGGAGGCTCTCGACCGACGGTCTCGGCCTCCTGTTCGTGACGGGCGTGCTGGCCGTCGCGGCGTTCCTCTCGGAGCGATTCCTGCAGTTCCTCCTCCCGGTCGCGGTCCTCCTCGGCGCGCGCCTCTGGAGCGAGATCCTCGGCGACGTCACGCTCCGCGAGGCGCTGCGGCGCGACGCGCGCGCGTTCGGGCTCGGCGCGGGCCTTCTGGGGTTCTGTCTCGCGGCGGGCCTGGCCCACGGCAGCGTCTTCGCGCTCGCGAGGGAGGTCCGGGCGATGGGGACGGCGGAGCTGCAGCGACCCGCCATCGAGTTCCTCGACCGGGCCGCCGCGCCGGGCGACGTCGTGTACCACAACTTCTGGTGGGACTTCTCCGCCCTCTACCACTTCCGGCCGGACGGGCGCTACGTCGTCGCCCTCGACCCGGTCTTCTTCCACCGGCACGACCCGGCGCTCTTCCGGAAGAGCCTCGACGCGTATCGCGGGGAGAGCGAGGATCTCTACCGCGTGCTCCGGGAGGACTTCGGGGCGCGCTGGGTGTACCTCCCCAAGGGGCCCCGCCACCTGCCGTTCTTCAACCTGATGCGGAAGGACCCGCGCTTCCTCAAGGCGTACGAGGACGAGCACGTCGTGATCGCCCGCCTCGGCTAGGGTCCCGCCCCCGGACTGGCCCGGAAGCCGGCCGGCCCCTAGATTTCGCCTCGCATGCGTAGAACCGGGATCCGCCTCGGGTTGGCGGTCTGTGCCCTCGGTCTGGCCGGAGCCACGGCCGTCGAGGGGGCCGTGTACACGGTCGTGAACACGAAGAACGCCGGGACCGGCTCCCTCCGGACCGCGATCCAGAACGCCAACGCGGTGCCCGGCTCGACGATCGGGTTCGCGATCCCGACGACGGACCCGAACTACGACCCGGCGACGGGGGTGTTCACGATCCGCACGACGACGCCGGCGCTCCCGGCGATCACGGCGGCCGGCACCATCCTCGACGGGACGACGCAGGCGACGGCCATCGGGGACACGAACCCGGGCTTCCTCGGAACCGGCGGGACCGTCGGCGCGGGAGGGATCCCCCTCCCGGTCGTGGAGCGGCCCGAGATCCTCCTGCAGCAGAGAGGGTTCAACACGGTCGGGATCGACGTGCAGGCGCCGAACGTCGTGATCCGTGGCCTCGCGATCTACGGGTTCGGCAGCACCCCCGACAGAGACTCCTCGGCCGACATCCGCGTCGGAGCGACCGCTTCGGGCGTCCTGATCGAGAGGAACGTGATCGGGTCGTCTCCCACCGCCTGGGCCGATCCGGGGGTGGACGACCGGTCGCCCGCGGATCACGTGCGGGCGATCGGGGGGGACGGCGGAATCCTCCGCGACAACCTGATCGGCTTCGGCGAGGGACGGGGGCTGACGCTGAATCTCGCCTCCGACGGGTGGCTCGTCGAGGGGAACGAGTTCCGCCGGAACGGGATCGGCACTCCCGGCCTCGACGGGATCGCCGTCGTGAACGGAAGT
Organism: uncultured Acidobacteriota bacterium; assembly: GCA_964590285.1. Classification (GTDB taxonomy): domain Bacteria; phylum Acidobacteriota; class Polarisedimenticolia; order Polarisedimenticolales; family JAIQFR01; genus CALMJU01. The sequence continues at coordinate 12,653 of CAZPWK010000016.1, forward strand.
GGGGGCGCCGTCGTCCGCGGGAACCTCGTGATCGAGTCCGAGGGGTGCGGGGTGGACGGCCTTCTCTCCGCGGGCGGGAACACGATCGTCGCCAACACGATCCAGGGGAACGGCGTCGGCACGGGCGCGGGGCTCGAGACGCCCGGAGTGAGGCTGGACGGCGCGGGGAACGTCGTGGACCGGAACGTGATCGCGGCCAACGTTGGCGCGGGCGTCCTCGTTGCGGCAAGCGCGAGCGGCAACACGATCACGAGGAACAGCGTCTACGCGAACGGCGCCTCGAGCGGCCAGATCGGGATCGACCTGCTCTCGTCCGCGGACGACCCGAGCCTCGGAACCGCGCCGTTCGTCACGCCGAACGATCCGGGGGACGCGGACATCGGCGGGAACGGGCTCCTCAACTTCCCGGTCCTGGTCTGGGCGACGCTCGACTCCGGCCAGCTGACCCTCGCGGGCTTCGCCCGCCCGGGCTCGTCGATCGAGGTGTTCCTGGCCGCTCCCGACCCGAGCGGCTTCGGCGAGGGGCAGACGTACCTGTTCACCGCCGTCGAGGGCTCCTCCGGGGACGAGGACGCGACGACCGGCTCGTACGCGAGCCCCGTGAACGGACTGGACCAGGGGAGCGACACGACGAACCGGTTCCGCTTCGTCGTTTCCGCGCCGCCGGGAGTCGCGGTCGGAACGGTCCTGACGGCGACGGCGACCGTCGGCACGGCGACCTCCGAGTTCTCCGGGAACGTCGCCGTGGCCGCGTCGCCCCTGCTCACGCTCGTCAAGTCGGTCGATCCGCCGGGCGACCAGCCGCCCGGAACCGACCTCGCCTACCAGGTCGTCTTCGCGAACACGGGCGGCGCCGACGCCTACGCCGTCAGTCTGCAGGACGGCGTCCCGCCGAACAGCGACCTCCGGGTCGGCTCCGAGTTCTTCGCTCCCGGCTCGACCGGCCTGACCGCCGTGACCGAGTTCTCGAGCGACGGAGGCTCGAGTTGGACCTACGTGCCGGCGAGCGAGGCGGGCGGCGCGCCTCCGGGTTACGACCGGCTCGCAACGGACATCCGCTGGGTCCTCTCGGGAACCCTCGTGTCCGTCCCCCCGGCCAACCAGGGAACCGTCGGCTTCGCCGTCCGGATTCGCTAGGCAAGACGCGGCACGCCAAGCGACTACATTGCAATAACTTACGAAGATGCATTCAAATACATAGTTCGAACTTGATTTTCAAATATGTAAACATACATTTTGCCGTTGTGAAGAGGGGGCGAGGTGGGTGGGCGCCTCGCGTGCCGCGATTCGGGAGGAGGTTGCGCTCGGGCAGCCGGGAGGAGGTCATGTTTCACAGCTTCGCACGGGCCCGGCGGGCGGCCGCCGCGGCCATCGCCGTCTTCTTGGTCACGGCCGGGATCGCGCTCGCGACGGCGGGCGCGCCCAGGGTCGAGGTCTCGATCCTCGCCGAGCGCGAGGTCGTCCGGAAGGATTCCTCGGGAAGGCCCGTCGCCTCGCGCGAGCCGGTCACGATCGCGAATCCGGGCGACGTGATCGTCTACACGCTGACCGCGAGGAACGCGGGAGACGCGCCGGCGCTCGAGCCGCGGATCGAGGACCCGCTTCCCGCCGGGACGTTGCTCCTCCCCGATTCCGTCGAGACCGGAGGGGCCTCCGTCACCGCGAGCCTCGACGGGGGCAAGACCTGGCTGCCGTTCCCCGCCCGCGTCGAGAGGCGGCGCGACGACGGCACGGCGGAAAGCGTCCCCGCGCCTCCCGAGGCCTACACGCATCTTCGGTGGACCCTTCCGGGTTCCCTCGGGCCCGGTGAGTCGAGACACGTGCTCTTCAAGGTTCGGATCCGCTGACGCGCGATCGAGAGGAGACAGAACATGACGAAGAGAGGGATCTCGCTTCTGGCCGCTTCCGCCGTGGGGCTCGCGGCCCTGCTCCTGGCGGCGCCCGCCCACGCCATCGGGACGCCCGCCGGGACGGTCATCTCGAACCAGGCCACGGTGGACTACGAGGACGTCAACGGCAACCCCCTCCAGGCCCTGTCGAACGTCGTCACGACGACCGTGTCGCAGGTCGCCGCGGTGGACGTCTCGCCGGACAACGCGACCAGCGCCGACCCGGGCGACGTCGTGTACTACGCGCACGTCGTCACGAACAACGGGAACGGGGACGACACGATCGACATGACGGCGGTCAGCAGCAACGGCTGGACCGTCCAGGTCTACCACGACGTCAACGGCAACGGCCTCTACGACGCCGGCACCGACCTGCTCCTGACCGACACGGACGCCGACGGCGTTCCGGACACCGGCGTCCTCGCGCACGACACGACCTACGACCTCCTCGTCGCGGTGACCGTCCCGACCGGCGCCGCCGACGGCACCGTGGACACGACGACCGTGACCGGCACGTCGTCGTTCGACGTGAACGTCTTCGACACCGCCACCGACACGACGACGATCCAGGCCCCCGCGCTCGCCGTCGTGAAATCGGTCGCGCCCTTGGGCGACCAGCCCCCGCTGACGATCCTGACCTACACGGTCGTCATCACGAACGGCGGCACCGGCCAGGCGAACGGCATCGTCCTGACCGACCCGATCCCGGCCAACACGACGTACCAGGCCGGAACGATCACGCTCGACGGCGCGGGCAAGACCGACGCCGCGGGCGACGACGAGGCGGACTACAACGTCACGAACCCCGGGGAGATCACCGTCAACGTCGGCTCGCTGGCGGCCGGAGCCTCGGCGACGGTCACGTTCCAGGTGCAGATCGACTAGCCGGGCCTTCGCTCGGTCGCGCAGCTCGTGAGGCACGGGGCGCCCTCCGGGGCGCCCCGTGCCGCTATGTCCTTCCTCCTCGCGTGAGGGCGGCTCCATGACCGGGGTCTCGGCGCCACCCGGACCGCTTTTTTCGCGCGCGCGCGCGTGCGTTCCATTCCTGCGCGCGGCGATCGCCCTCTCGCTCTGCGCTCCGCTTCCCCCCGCCGCCGTCCCGGGCCCGTCGGCCGCCACGCCGCCGGGGACGCGAATCGTCAACGTCGCAACCGGGACGTACCTCGACGGGGACATCGTGCCGCCCGGAGATCCCCAGGCCGCGCCGAGCCCGGTCGTCGTGCAGTCGAACACGGTCGTGACGCTCGTCGCCCCGGCGGCGGCGATCGAGGATCTCGCGCTCTCCGTCGAGCCCGCCGGGACGGTCGCCCCGGGGACGTCGCTGACGTACACCCTCGTGACGGAGAATCGGTCGGGAGGCGCGTGGAGCGGAGTCGTCCTGAGGCTCCCGCTCGATCCCGATCTCGGCGACCCGACGTCGGTCTCCGGATCCCCCGGCACCCATCCGGCGCCGGATTCGACCGTGTGGGATCCGGCGACGCGCACCGCGACCTGGACCTTCGACACCGTCCCCGACGGCGCGACCGTGTCCGTCGAGCTCCGGGCCCCCGTGCTCTCGGACGTCCCCCCGGACACCCTCGTCGAGGAGACCGGGGAGGCCGTCTCGGCCGAGAGCCCCGAGATCGTCCGGAGCAACACCGTCGTGACCCCGGTCGTCCCGCCCGCGATCGAGATCTCGAAGAGGGCCGAGCGGTCGGTCGCGGCCCCGGGAGATCCGGTCGCGTTCTCGCTCGAGGTCCGCAACGTCGGCACCTTCACGGCGACCTCCGTGGAGGCTCGGGACACGCTGCCGCCGGGGCTCGCGTATCTCGAGGGGAGCGGCCGCGTGAGCGGGTCGCCGGTCGAGCCGACGGTGTCGCCGGACGGGCGGACGCTCCGCTTCCCGCTCGGGAGCTTGTCGCCCGGAGAGACTCGCGCGGTGCGCCTCGCGGCGCGGGTGACGCCGCTCGCCCGCGAGGGGGAGGCCGTGAACCGGGCGGCGGCCACGGCGCTCTCGCCGGCCGGGTGGCCGTTCTCTTCGTACCCGGCCAGCGCCGCCGTCCGGATCGTCCCCGGCCCGTTCCGCCGGGAGGCGGTCCTCGCGGGGCGCGTGTTCGTGGACGACGACGGCGACGGGATCTCGGACGCCGGGGAGCCCGGCGTCCCCGGGGTCCTCGTCGCGCTCGAGGACGGCCGCGGCGCCGTCACCGACGTCACCGGCCGCTGGCACCTCGAGGGGGTCCGCCCCGGATTGCACGTCGCGCGCCTCGACCGCGACACGCTCCCCGAGACGCTCCGGCCGGAGATCGTCAACGCGGACTGGGCCGGCGACCGGGGATCGCGCTTCGTCGAGACGCGCCCGGCGGCGCTCGCGGTCGTCGACTTCCCGGTCGGACCGGCCGGAGCGCCCCGGTGCCGCGTCTCGTCGGACGGAGTCTCGCTCGCCCTCCCGTCGGTCGCCCTGCTCTCGGCCCCGGGAGCGCTCCACGCGTCCGCCCCGGTCCACCTCGAGCACGCGGCACAGCTCCTCGTCGAGCGCGGGGCGAGGGTCCCCTCCCGGATCGTGGTCGCCTGCGATGCGGACGACGGCGGCCGGGGCGCCGCGGAGGTCGCCCGCGTCCTCCGCGGGAGGGTGGCGGCCCGCGCGGTGGAGGCCGCCCCCGGCGCGCCGTCGGGGGCGCCGGCCGGGTCCGGCGGAGCAACGGCGGGGGACGGTCTCGAGGCCCTCGTGCGGGAAGCGCCCGCGGCGGCGGCCATCGTGGCGCCCGCCGACGGGGCGAGAGCCGCCTCGTCGAGCGTCTCCGTGGACGTCGTGTACCCGCTCGGCTCGACGCCGAGCCTCGCGGTCAACGGCGTTCCCGTCCCGGCGTCCAGGATCGGCGCGACGTCCACCCTCCCGTCGCGCGGCGTCTCCGCGTCCCGGTACGTCGGCGTCCCGCTTGACGACGGAAAGAACCGGATCGAGTTCCGGGCGATCCCCCCGGGCGCGTCCCCCGACGCGGCGGCGCCGGTCGCGGTGACGGTCGGCAGGCCGGGGCGCATCGCGGGGCTCAGGATCACGGCCCCCGGATCGCGATGGATCGCGGACTCCAGGACCCCCGGCGTCCTCCGCGTCGAGGCCACCGACGGGGCCGGGATGCGCGTCGCCGAAGCTCCGTCCCTGACCCTCGAGGCGGAGGGGGCCGAGCCGATCGCCCCCGACTCCGATCCCGCGGCGCCGGGCTACCAGGTGCGCCTGAGCGACGGCGCCGCCGACGTCCGCTTCGCCCCCCCCACCTTCCCCGGCCGGGTCCGCGCCCGGGCGACATGGGAGGAGCTCGAGGCGGAGACCCTGGTGGACGTCCTCCCCGCGGGGGGGCGATGGCGGATCTCCGGCCTCGCGGAGGGAAGGCTGGCCGGCGACGGCGGGGTCGAGGGGGACGGCGGCGGACCGCCCGGCCTCGACGACGACCCCGCGGACGACGGCGGGCGTCTGGCGTTCGTGGCCCGGGGCCCCGTGGGCCGCGCCTCCCGCGTGACGGTGTCCGTGGACACGGCGCGCGAGCGCGACCGCGACCGGCTGTCCGACTCGTTCGAGCCGGACCGTCACTTCCCGATCTTTGGCGACACGTCGGTCGCGGTGGACGAGGCGCGGCGGCAGGGCCCGGTCTTCGCGCGCGTGGACGGCCCCGCGGGATTCGCGCAGTACGGAGAGGTCGCCACCGGCTTCGACCGCACGGAGCTGGCGCGATACGACCGGCGCTTCGAGGGGGTATCGGGGCGGGCGTCCGTCGGCCGGACGACGATCGAGGGGTTCGCCGCCTCCACCGACCAGACCGTCGTCCGCGACGTGCTATCCCCGGACGGCACGTCGGGGCCGTACCTTCTCTCGCGCCGCCCCGTCGTCGCGCGCTCCGAGCGCGTCGTCCTCGAGGTCCGGGACCGCGATCGCACCGACGAGGTGCTCTCGAGGCAAATGAAGCTCGCCGATCTCGACTACGACCTCGACCCGGAGGCGGGCACGATCCTCTTCCGCGGCCCGGTCCCCCCGTTCGACGCGGCGATGAACCCGTTCCGGATCGTCGTGCTCTACGAGGCGCGCGGCGGAGGGGACTCGCAGATCGCGGCGGGCGCGCGGGCGACCTTCCGACCGAGCGATCGGATCGAGAGCGGCGTCTCGATGGTGCGCGAGCAGCGGGAGGGGGACGACCTGGCGCTCTTCGGCGCCGACCTCGTCTGGAGACCGGGGCCGGGGACCTCCGTGCGCGCGGAGGTCGCGGCGACGAACGAGGGCGGGGGGACCGAGACGGCGTCCCGCCTCGAGGTGCGCTCCCGTCCCGGCACCGAGATCGAGTGGAACGTCTCCTGGCGCGACGTTCCCTCCGGATTCGCCAACCCGACGCTCCTGGGAGCCCCCGAGATCGGGAGCCGCCGCTTCGGCGGAGGCGTGCTCTGGGAGCCGAGCCGCGAGTGGCGCGTGAAGGGCGAGGCGTTCCGCCAGCAGGACGAGGTCTCGGGGGTCGAGCGGAGCGTCGCCCAGGTGGACGCCGAGCGGAGGATCGGGACCTCCACGCTCTTCGGAGGGCTCGCGAGCGTCGCCTCCGACGGCCCGTCCGGGGCGGCGGACTCCTCCCTCGCGGAGGTCGGCGCGCGGGGGATGCTCGGGAAGCGGTGGCTCGGCGAGGTGTCGCATCGCCAGGTCCTCGGCGGCGAGACCGCGCCGGGCTATCCGACGCGGACCTCCGTCGGCCTCGCCTGCGAGGTCGCCGAGGGGCAGCGGCTCGTCCTCCGGCACGAGATCGAGTCGGGCGATGGGCCCGGGCGGGACCGAACCTCCCTCGGGCTCGAGAGCGCGCTCGGCGCCGGCACGAAGGCGCACGCCCGCTACGAGCTGGCCGGCGGGGCGGACGGCGCGACGCTGCGGTCGTCGACCGGCGTCGAGACGGTACTCCCCCTCGGGCGCGGAGCGTCGCTGAGCCTCCTCGCCTCCCGCGTGAATACGGAACGGGGGAGCGAGGAGGGGGACTTCTCGACGCTCGGGGCCGGCTTCGAGAAGAGGTTCGGCGACGCGATCGTCTCGAGCCGCTACGAGATCCACCTGGCGGAGCGCGAGACGAGGCACGTCGCGACCGCCTCCGGGGCCTTCCGGCTCGGCGAGCCCTGGACCGCGTTCGTGCGCGAGCGGGTCTTCGTCAGCGATCCCGAGGCGGTGGGGACGGCGGCGGTGGCCGAGGGGCTCTTCGGCCTCGCGTACCGGCCGATCGGCCGCCGGTGGCAAGCGCTCGTCCGGCTGGACCAGGTCGCGCGCGCCGGCACCGCGACCACCTCGGGCGGGGTCGTCCCGGGAGGCGTTCCCACCGAGCCCGCGTCGGCAGGAGCCCCCGCGGTGCGGGACACCGGCGCGACGGGGGTCGGCACCCTCTACGATCGAGCGTTCGAAGCCCCCGACAGCCTCGCCCTGAACGTGGCCGCGGGCGCCCAGCTGACCCCGCGCCACAGGGTGGCACTGACGGGGATCGCCCGCCGCGTCGAGGGCCTCGACTCCCTCGGCGTCGGCGGAAGCCTGACCTGGCTCCTCGGCGCCCACTACACGGCGCAGATCAAACCGCGCTGGACGCTCGGAGGGAGCGTCCGGCGGTTCGCGCAGAACGACACCGGG
>CAZPWK010000017.1:0-20148 GCA_964590285.1 uncultured Acidobacteriota bacterium
GCGCCGGCGACGCCGGCCCTGGCCGGGGGGCGAGCCGCTCCCGCACCGGCGCCGGCCGAGGCGGAGGAGCGGCGCCCCGGGCCCGATCCGGGGCTCCGGGCGGAGACTCCCGCGGTCCCGCTGAACGCCCAGGACGAGGAGTTCGTCGCCGGGCGCCTCACGCAGGCCGAAATCTTCGAGAAGTACGATCTGCGGGACCAGGCGCTGGAGCAGGTCCGGGAGGTGGTGGAGCGATTCCCGGGTCACGTGCCGGCACAGCGTCGCCTGCTCGAGTTCCTCCGCGCGCGCGACGACCGGCCGGGGTTGCGGGACGCGCTCGTCGGGCTCGCGCTCGCCCTCCGCGCGGGGGGGGAGCGGGACGCCGCCCGGGCGGCGGTCGCCGAGGCGGCCAGGATGGATACGCTCCCGGAGGTCACCCGGGCCGTCCTCGAGAACCTGTCCCTCCTTCCTCCGGGCGAGGCGGCCCCGCCGCCGCTGCCGGAGGTCCCGGCCGAGACCCCCGCCGCCCCGGAGAGAGAGCCGCTCCCGCTTCCTCCGGCCCCCGAGGAGGAGCCCCCCGAGCCGCCGCCGCCGCCAGAGGCCGCTCCGGTGGGAGGGGACGACCTGGAGATCGTCCTCGATCTCGACGGCGAGACCGCCGGGCCCGCTCCGGCCCCACTCGGCGAGGCCGAGGCCGCCGGCGCGGCGGGGCGGGAGCCGGGCGCGGACGACGTCGAGGAGATCGTCTTCTATCTCGACCAGGGCATGGCGAGCGACGCGCTGGCCAGGATCGGAGAGCTCCGGTCTCGAGGGTTCGGCGGCGCGAGGATCGACGCCCTCGAGGAGCGGGCCCGAGCCGCTCCGGTCGAGACCGGAGAGGAGGCGGTGCTCGCGGCGGAGGACGACCTCTCGGACGCGGTCGTGCTCGACGAGGAGGCGCTGAGCTCGATCGGGGAGGCGCTGTCCGGGGAGACGGCCGGCGCGGGAGCGGGCGCGGCCCCGTCGGGACCCAAGGCGTTCGACGAGCAGAGCGTGGAGGAGGTGTTCGCCGCCTTCAAGCAGCACGTCGAGGAGGAGATCGGCGGCGAGGACCACCGGACGCACTACGATCTGGGGATCGCGTACAAGGAGATGGGGCTCCTCGACGACGCGATCGGCGAGTTCGAGAACGCCCTCAGGGCGCCCGAGATCCATCGCGACGCCTGCACGATGATCGCCCTGTGCCACCGCGAGAAGGGGTCGGCGCAGGACGCCGTCGCGTGGTACCGGAAGGCGCTCGAACTTCCGGGCGGAGACGAGGAAGCGCTCCGCGGCCTCCGCTACGATCTCGCGGACGTGCTGCTGGAGACCGGGGAGCGCGACGCGGCGATTCTCCTCCTGCGGGAGGTCGAGCGCTCCGATCCGGCCTACCGCGACGTTGCCAAGCGGATCTCCGAGCTGGAGCGCGGGCCCACTCCCGCGTCCTAGGGGAGGCGGGGCCTTTCCGCCTCGAGCCGCCTGCCGGTATACTCCCAGGGAGACAACCGCGAGGGAGCCGATGGAACGTCCGCTCGCTCTGGTCGTGGAGGCGGGCGCCGAGGCGAGGGAATCCGCCGTCGAGGCGCTCGCGGCCGCCGGCATCGAGGCCGTCGCCGCGGCTTCCGGGGCGGAGGCGCTCGAAGCGCTGCGGGCCCGGCCTGTGAGGATCGCGCTGGTCTCGGCGGACGCGATCGGCGCCGAGCCGGAGCGTTTCGTCGCGAGCGCGACGGCTCTGAGGCCATCGCTCGTCGTCGTCGCGATCGCGGGGGCCGACGGAGCGCTCCCGTCGGGGCTGCTGCGGGCCGGAGCGTTCGAGGTCGAGCCGCGCTTCCCCGATCCGTCCCGGCTCCGGCTCGTCGCCGGGCGGGCGCTCGCGCAGCACGATCGGCTGGAAGCGCGGCACCCCGCTCGCGGATGGGCCCGGATGCGGCCCGGCGGCCCGTGCCTCGTCGGCACCGGCGCCGAGATCGAGTCGGTCCGCGAGCGTCTGGCGGCGCTTGCGGGGAGCAACGCGGGCGTGCTGTTCTCGGGGGAGGCCGGAACCGGCAGGAGGCTGGCCGCGAGGGCGCTGCACGCGATGTCGCCCCGGCGGACCCGGCCGCTCGTCGAGGTCGACTGCGCCGCGCTCTCAGAAGCCGCTCTCGAGGCGGAGATCTTCGGGGGCCAAGGGGGGGGGCGTCCCGGAGGGGACCGGCGCCTGCCGGTGGCCTTCGAGCGCGCGGCGGGCGGCTCGCTCCTCTTCCACGAGGTCGCCGATCTCCCCCTGCCCGTCCAGGAACGGCTCGCCGGCGCGCTCGTCGAGGCGGGGCCGCCGGACTGCCGCCTGCTCGCGACGTCGAGCGCCGATCTCGAACGCCGCGTGGACGAGTCGCGGTTCCTGCTCGACCTCCGCCTGGAGCTCGCCGGGGCGGTCGTGAAGATGCCGAGCCTCAGGGACCGGGCGTCCGACGTGGCGGCGCTTGCCCGTCACTTCGTCGAGGAGATCCGCGCGATCAACGACCTCCCGCCCGTCGCGATCTCGCCCGAGGCCGCCGACTTCATGACCCGCCATTCCTGGCCGGGCAACGTCCGCGAGCTGCGCTCCGCGATCGAGCGCGCGGTGATCCTTGCCGAGGACGGCGTCATCCGGCCGACGGACCTCCCGGAGGCGGTGCGCCTCGGAGGCCCGGCCGGGACTCCCGTCGGGCCCGCGCCCCGGTTCCGGGACGCCAAGCGGCGCGTGATCGAGTCGTTCGAGAGGGAGTACCTCGCGGGTCTCCTCGCGCGCCACGGGGGGAACGTCACGGCGGCGGCGACCCAGGCCGGGATGCTCCGGTCGGCGCTGCAGCGGCTGCTCCGCAAGCACGAGATCCGCTCGTCCGAGTTCCGTCGAGGCCGGAGCGGCAAAGGCCCCGACGCCTGAAGGCCTCGGTGACCGCCGGATTCCGCATCCTCGACGAGGGGGCCTTCGACGGCGCCTCGAACATGGCGCGAGACGAGGCCCTCCTCGACGGGTACGGGGCGGACGGCGCGGATCGCCCTCCGACGGTCCGTCTCTACGCCTGGTCGCCCCCCGCCCTTTCCCTCGGCCGGAGGCAGCCCGCGATCGGATCCCACGACCCCGCCTTTCTTGCGTCTCAAGGGATCGACCTGGTCCGGCGTCCGACCGGCGGGCGCGCCGTCCTCCACGAGCACGAGCTGACGTACGCGGTGGTCGGCGCCCTGGGGACGGCGGCGTTCCCCGGGGGCGTGCTCGACACCTACCGGAGGATCTCGGGGGCCTTCGAATCGGCGCTCCGCTCCCTCGGCGTGGACGCGGTCGCGGTCTCTCCCGGCCGCGAGGGCGGCTCGGATCCGGGGCCCTTCGGGCCGCCCGCCTGCTTCGACCGGGCGGGAACCTACGAGATCGCGGTGCAGGGGAGGAAGCTCCTCGGCTCGGCGCAGCTGCGGAGGAGGAAGGCGTTCCTGCAGCACGGCTCGATCCTCCTCCGCGCCGATCCCCTGAGGCTGGCGCGAGCGGTCGGCCTCCGGGTCGTGCCGGAGAGGCTCGCGGACCTCGAGACCGTCCTCGGGCGCGAGCCGGACGCGCTCCGGCTCCGGGCCGCGATCGTCGCCTCCTTCGAGGCGGCCCTCGGGGGACCGGCGGCTCCGGGGACGCTCTCCGACGCGGAGGCGGAGCGAGCGGCGGTCCTCCGGCGCGCAAAGTACGCCACCGAGGCCTGGACGCTCCACGGCAAGGAGTGATCGCCGCCCGGCGGGTCAGCGCGGGACGATCCGGAACCTCGCGCGCCTTCCGTCCTTGCCGCGGAAGGACTCCGCGGGCGTCTCCGGCGGCAAGGGGACCGACGCCTCCTCCGGGGCGCGCCCCGCGACTCGGCGCAGGGGCAGCGAGACGCGGCCGGCCGCCGTGTCCGCCTCGAGCCTCGAGCCCCGCGCGGCGAGGCTCACGGAAGGCTCGGAGGCCACGAGATCCTCGATCTCCGACTCGGGGACGAGGAGGGCCCCGTCCTCGTCGAGGGGGTACCGCTGGAACGGGTAGGGGAGGGCGAGCCGGGCGTGCTCGGCTCGGGAGCACGGACGCGTCGGCTCCGTCCCTTCGAGGAAGGTCTCGGAGACGACCGGGTCGCATCCCGCCTCCTCGCTCGCCTTGAGCCCGGTTCGGCCGTCGATCGCGACGACCGAGATCCCCGCCGGGACCGGGAACTCCTCGGGCGGGCGCCCGCGGTACGCCTCCTCCATGAACATCTTCCAGATCGGGAGAGCGGCCTGGGCTCCCGTCTCCCGCCTGCCGAGGGTGCGCTTCTCGTCGAAGCCGACCCAGACCCCGACGACGAGGTCCGGCGCGTAGCCGACGAACCAGGCGTCGGTGAAGTCGTCGCTCGTCCCGGTCTTGCCGGCGAGAGGCCGGCCGAGCTCGCTCGCGGCCGCCCCGGTGCCGTCGGTGACGACCCCCTCCATGACCCGCGTCATCAGGTAGGCGATCTGGGGAGAGACCGCATCCTGCATGGCGGGCCTCGCCCGCTCGAGGACGTCGCCGTCGTTCGAGAGGACCTCTTCCAGGAGGTGGGGCTCCGCGCGGACCCCCTGGTTGGCGAAGGCGCCGTAGGCGCTCGTGATCTCGAGGAGGCTGACCTCGAAGGCGCCGAGCGCCAGCGAGGGGTAAGGTCGAAGCGCCGTGGAGATGCCGAGACGGCGAGCCATCTCGATCACGGGCTCGAACCCCACGCGGTCCAGGAGCTTCACGGTCGCGATGTTGGCCGATTTCTCGAGCGCGCGCCGGAGCGTCAGCGTTCCCTCGTACGTCTGGCCGTAGTTCTCCGGCTGGTACGGGGCGGGACCCGTCGGGTCGAGAAAGACCGTCGGCTCGTCGAGGACGGTGTCGGCGAGCGTCAGTCCGCTGGACAGGGCCGCCGCGTAGACGAACGGCTTGAACGCGGAGCCGCACTGCCTCCTCGCCTGGATCGCCCGATCGAACTCGCTTCTCTCGAAATCGTACCCGCCCACGAGCGCGCGCACCGCGCCGGTCGCGGGATCGAGGGCGACGAGGGCCGCCTCCACCCGCGGCTCCTGCTCGAGGATCGCGCGCCGCCAGGTGCCGTCCCGCTCCGCCTCGGGGAGGACCTTGACGACGTCGCCGCGCTTCAGGATCGCCGCGGCGTACCTCCTACCCGTCCAGGCGATCTCCTCGGGGCCGAGGGTGATCACGCGGTCGCCCACGCGAGCCCGCGCGTGGGCCTGCGAGACCTCGACGACGACGGCGTCGGTGATCTCGCCGGGCCGCACGCCGCCGCTCCAGGAGGGCGGCCGGAACGCTCCGGGGTCCTCGCCGGCGGGCACGCGCGCGGGCGCCCCTCGCCAGCCCTGGCGCTTGTCGAGCAGGCGCAGGCCCCGGTCGAGCGCGCGGTTCGCCGTGTCCTGCAGGCGGGGATCGAGGGTCGAGCGGACCTCGAGCCCGGACTGGTACAGCGCCTCGCTGCCGTGGCGCGCCTGCAGGTGGCGTCGGATCTCCTCGACGAAGTACGGGGCCCGCGCGACGTTCTCGCGCGCGAGCTCGAGCTTCAGGGGCGCGCGCTGCGCCTCGCGGGCCCGCGCCTCCCGGAGGAGCCCCTCCTCCACCATCCGGTCGAGCACGTGGTTGCGCCGCTTCCGGGCGCGCTCCGGGTTCCGGATCGGGGAGAGCGCCTCGGGCCTCTGGATCACCCCCGCCAGGAGGGCGGCCTCGGCCAGCGTGAGATCCCGCGCGGCCTTCCCGAAGAAGAACCGGGATGCGGCTTCGAGCCCGTACCGCCCGTGCCCCATGTATACCTGGTTGCAGTAGAGCTCGAGAATCTCCTGCTTCGAGTAATGGCGCTCGATCTCGACCGCGAGCATCGCCTCCTGGATCTTCCGGCGGAGGGTCTTGTCCGACGGGTTCACGACGCCCGGGAAGAGGTTGCGCGCGAGCTGCTGCGTGATCGTGCTCGCGCCCTGCTCGAGGCTCAGGGTCGTGACGTCGTGCCAGACCGCCCTGAGGATCCCCCGGATGTCGATCCCGCTGTGGCCGTAGAAGTTCGCGTCCTCGACCGCGATCAGCGCCGTCTCGAAGACCTTCGGGATGTCGCGGTACGCGATGAGCGTCCGCCGCTGCTCGGCGAAACTCGCGAGGGTCGAGCCGTCCCGCGCCAGCACGCGCGTGCTCAGGGGGGGGGTGTAGTCCTGGAGCTTCCGGACGTCCGGAAGGTCGAACCAGATGCCGCTGCCGACGATCGCCCCGGCCGCCACCGCCGGCACGACCGCGGCCCCGAGCAGGACCAGAGGCCAGAGCCGTTTCCCCGAGAACGGGAACCCCGCCAAGATCGCCTCCCCGGAAGAGGGTAGCAGCGTCCTTCCCGTCGATCCAGATAGAATCCTCCGTCGGAGACCGGCCGTGCCGCCCTTCGAGCTCGTGACCGACTACCGTCCTACGGGCGACCAGCCCGCCGCCATCGAGGCGCTGTGCCGCGGCCTCGAGGCGGGGCGGCGGGACCAGGTCCTGCTCGGCGTGACCGGGTCCGGGAAGACCTTCACCGTCGCCAACGTGGTCGCGCGCGCGAACCGCCCGACCCTCGTGCTCGCGCACAACAAGACTCTGGCCGCGCAGCTCTACCAGGAGTTCCGCCGCCTGTTCCCGCGGAACGCCGTGGAGTACTTCGTCTCCTACTACGACTACTACCAGCCCGAGGCGTACGTTCCGCAGTCGGACACGTACATCGAGAAGGAGGCGACGATCAACGAGGAGATCGACCGGATGCGGCACTCCGCGACCCGCGCGCTCCTGGAGCGCCGGGACGTCCTGATCGTCGCGAGCGTGTCGTGCATCTACGGCCTCGGCTCGCCGGAGGCCTACGGGGGCATGCTCCTTCTCGTCGATCGGGGCCGGGAGGTCGGCCGGGAATCGATCCTTCGGAAGCTCGCGGAGATCCAGTACGAGCGGACCCCCGCGGACCTGCGGCGCGGGGCGTTCCGCGTCCGGGGCGACACGGTCGAGGTGTGGCCCGCGTACGCGGACGACGCGATCCGCATCGAGTTCTGGGGGGACGTTCCGGAGCGGATCTCGCGGATCGATCCGGTCCGGGGACGGGCGGTCGAGGAGCTGGAGCGGGTCCCGATCTATCCGAACTCCCATTACGTCACCCCGCGCGAGGACCTCCTCCGGGCGATCGACGCGATCCGGCGCGAGCTCGACGAGCAGGCGGCCCGGTTCGAGGAGGAGGGAAAGCTGCTCGAGGCCCAGCGGCTCCGGCAGAGGACCCTGTTCGACCTCGAGATGCTCTCGGAGGTGGGGTACTGCCACGGGATCGAGAACTACTCGAGGCACCTCACGGGCCGGAAGCGGGGGGAGCCGCCCCCGACCCTCGTGGACTACTTCCCGGACGACTTTCTCCTGATCGTCGACGAGAGCCACGCGACGCTCCCGCAGGTGAAGGGGATGTGGGAGGGCGACCGGAGCCGCAAGCGGCAGCTCGTGCGGTACGGCTTCCGGCTGGAGTCCGCGCTCGACAACCGCCCGCTCGACTGGGAGGAATTCCAGACTCGCCGCAGGCAGACGATCCACGTCTCCGCCACTCCCGGGAAGATCGAGCTCGACCTCGCGGGGGGAGAGGTCGTGCAGCAGATCGTGCGGCCGACCGGCCTGCTCGATCCCGAGGTCCTCGTCCGGCCGGTGCGGGAGCAGGTGGACGACCTGCTCCGGGAGATCCGCGACCGCGCCGCGCGGGGGGAGCGGATCCTCGTGACGACGCTGACCAAGCGGATGGCGGAGGACCTCACCGAGCACTACGGGGACGTCGGCGTCCGGGTGGAATACCTCCACTCGGACGTCGAGACGCTGGAGCGCGTGCGGATCCTCCGGGACCTCCGGCGGGGCGAGTTCGACGTCCTCGTCGGCGTCAACCTGCTTCGCGAGGGGCTCGACCTCCCGGAGGTGTCGCTCGTGGGGATCCTCGACGCGGACAAGGAGGGTTACCTGCGGTCGCGGGGCTCCCTGATCCAGACGATCGGCCGGGCCGCGCGCAACGTCCACGGCCGTGCGATCCTGTACGCGGATCGCGTGACGCGCTCGATGCGGGAGGCCCTCGACGAGACGACGAGGCGCCGCGCGATCCAGTCGGCGTACAACGAAGCCCACGGCATCACCCCCGAGACGATCCGGCGGGCGGTGGACGACCTGATCGGGAGCCCGATCGAGGCCGACTACTCGACCGTTCCGCTCGAGGAGGCGGAGCAGGAGGAGATCTTCGAGGACCTCGTGGCCCTCGAGGCCGAGGTGACGCGGCTCGAGGCCGAGATGCGGCGCGCGGCGGACCGCCTCGACTTCGAGGAGGCCGCCGAGCTCCGCGACCGGATCCGCCTGCTCCGCCGGAGCGCGGTGCTGTCGTGAGGCCCTTCTGGCATCCGCTGTCGGCCGTCCTGATGGACGAGCCGCGAGTCTTCGCGACCGAGAGGCTCGTCCGGATGCTGATCGCCGCGACCGGCGAGGCCGTGGTCGTGTTCGCCGGCGACCGGATGTGGCCGGCCCTGAGGCACGGAGCGAAGGTGAGAGTCGTGGCGATGGGCTCGACGGGGCCGCGGCTCGGGGAGGTTCTGCTGGTCGCGCCGGCTGGCGTCCCCGACCTCCTTCGAGTGGAGCGTGTCGGGGATGGGCGGGTCTCGCTTCGGGGCGACGCGGATCCGGGCGAACGGGTCGAGACGAGCGAGCGGGAGATCCTCGCGCGGGCCGTCCTCCCGCGACGCGTGTGGAGCCGCGGGCTCCGTCTCGTGGCGCGAGAGTGCCTGGACCTCGCGGAGGCGCTCCGAGGGCGGCCGAGCCGGCGCGCGGATGCCGCCGAGACCGTGAGGGCCAAGTACGAAGAGCAGGCACCTTTCTACGAGACGTCTCCGATGCGGGACCTCGACCCCGCGCTCCTCGGGTGGGTCCGCGCGAGCGTGGGGCCGGGGGGGACGGTGCTGGTGGTGGGGAGCGGCACGGGACGAGAGACGTTCGCGCTCGCCTCGGCGGGGTTTCGTGCGCGGGGCATCGACTACGCCCCGGCGATGGTCGCGGCGTCGCTTCGCGAGAGCTCGAGACGCGGCGCCGACGTGCGGTTCGAGGTCGGCGACCTGCGGGCACACGAAGAGCCCGCCGCATCGCTCGATGCCGTGTTCTTCACGTACGACGTGTACAGCTTTCTCCCGGGTTCCGCGGAGCGCGTGACCGTTCTTCGCAAGATCCGCAGCTGGCTCAAGGAGGGTGGCGTGGTCTTTCTCTCGGCCCGGACCGTGCCGTCGTGGAGAGGAAAGGTTATCTTGACGTTGCAGTACCTGCGCGGGATCGGATCGGGGTCGAGGTGGGGGGAGAGCCACACCCGCTGGATCGATCCGGGAGGGAACCTGCGCCGCTCGTTCGTGCAGTGCTTCCTCTCCCGCGCCATCGAGGAGGAGATCTTGGCCGGAGGCTTCGAGACGGACGGGCACCTGGGCGGCCACGCCCGGCTGAGGGTTCGCCCCGGAGAGCGGCCGTGAGCGAGACGACGCGGCGATCGAAGGGGGGGAAGGCTTACGCCGTGCGGCGCGGCGCGCCGCCGCCGATGTCGTTCTTCGACGAGGCGAGGCCGCCGGCGGGCGACCGCTCGATCGAGATCCGCCTCGGCCGGATCCGGATCGTCCTCGGGGGCCTCGATGCCGCGCTCGATCGGGCGCTCCTCGAGCGCTACGGCCCGTACGCGTCGGCCGGGGCGGGGACGGAAGACGCCCTCCGGGTGTCCCTCTCCATCGACGAGCGGGATTACTTCCTCGAGCCCCCCGGACAGGCGGAGTTCAACCCGGTCTTCCTCGAGTGCGAGGGGACGCGGGTCCGGTACGTCGGCTACCGGGTGGCAGGATGGTTCGACGCGGTCCCCGAGGGGGGGCGCGGCGCCCTCGTCCTCGCGCGCGGCTCGTACGAACCCGAGGTCCGCGCGATCGAGAACTTCGTCCGCGCCGCGGTGGCCTGGCGCGCCGCCGCTTCGGGGGGCGCCCTCGTCCACGCGGCGAGCGCGGTCCGGCGGGACCGGGGGTACCTGTTCTACGGCGAGTCCGGAGCCGGGAAGTCGACCCTGTCGGCGGCGAGCCGGCGGGGAGCGGTGGTCAGCGACGATCTCTCGCTGGTGCTCCCGGGCGAGGCGGGGCTCGAGCTCGTCGGAAGCCCCTTCCGAGGGACGTACGAGGGCGGGGCGGCGGTCGTCGGGAGCTTCCGGCTGGCGGCGGGATTCCGGATCGTTCAGGCCGATCGCGCCCGCGTCCGCCCGGCGCCGCGCGCCCTTCTCCTCGCAGGGCTGATCGGCAACCTCCCCTTCGTCGCCGAGGAGTTCCGTCGCCGGCCGGACCTGTTCGAGGACGTCGAGCGCGCCTTCGCCGCGGTCCCCCTCGCCTACCTGGACTTCCGGAAGGACGACTCGTACTGGGACGCGATCGAGGAGGCAGGTCTTTGATCGCGCCGCCGGCTCCCCTCGACTTCGACTTCTCCGGGATCCGGCTGCGGGTCCGCGGGCTGCCCGGCGAGATCGAGCGGCTGCTCCGCGAGGAGTGGGCGGGGTTCGAGGCGGCCGCACCGGAGGCGCCATTCCTGGACGTCGCCGTGCGGGCGGGATCGGAGCCCGAGCCGCGCTCTCCCTGGGACCCGAAGTCCATGCGGTCGCGCCTCGATCCGCGCTCGGCGGGGTTCCGGCTCGAGGAGGGGGCGATCGAGGTCCGCGCGGAAGGAGGGGCCGAGGCGTCCCTGCGGTCGGCGGCGGGGACTCGGACCTTCCTCGCGCTCCTGAACCTGATCCGGGCCGGCCTCGCCTGGCGGATGCCGTCCCGGGGAGGGGCGCTGCTGCACGCCGCCGGGCTCGTCGTCGAGGGCCGCGCGTTTCTTCTGGTCGGCCCCGAAGGTTCGGGAAAGACGACCTGGGCGGGCGCCGGGGTCGAGGGCGGCGCCTCTCTTCTCGGGGACGACGTCGTTCTCGTGGACCGCTCGCGCGACGGTTTCGAGGCGCTTGCCGCGCCGCTCCGGCCGCGATCGGGCGCGCTCCGACTCCCCGGGCGGTGGCCTCTGGCCGCGATCCTGCTCCCGAGGCACGGCGCCCCCGCCCGTCTCGGCCCGGCCCCGGCCCGCGAGGTCTACGCGAGGATCCTGGCGAACCTGCCCTTCGTCGCGGACGCCTTCGGCGCCGACGAGCGGATCCCCGCGACGATCGAGGACCTGGAGGCCTCGGTGCCGGCCCGAACGCTGACCTTTTCCCCCGACCCGTCGTTTCTTCCGCTCCTGTCCGGGTTCGGAGCGGATCTCCGGTAGGGAGGCCGCGAGGCGCGCCGGGCCCTACAATGGCCCGGATGGGCGACCCAGGAGCCGACGGACGCCCGGACCGGCGGACGCTCGGGGAAAAGCTCGAAGAGCTCCCCGACGCCCCGGGCGTGTACCTCTACCGGAACGCGCGGGGAGAGGTCCTGTACGTCGGAAAGGCGAAGTCGCTCCGGAGCCGCGTCCGGTCGTACTTCCGGCCGACCGCGCGGCACGCGCCGAGGACGGAGCGGCTCGTCTCCGAGATCGCCGACCTCGAGATCGTCGTCGTCGACACCGAGATGGAGGCGATCCTCCTCGAGGCGAACCTCATCCGGCACGAGCGTCCGCCCTACAACGTCGTCCTCCGCGACGACAAGAGCTTTCCGTACCTGAGGCTGTCGGTGAGGGACCCGTACCCGCGCGCGACGCTGGTACGCCGGGCCCGGGTCGACGGGAGCTTCTACGCCGGCCCCTTCCTCCCCGCCTCGTCGGCGCGCCGCTCCCTCCGGATCGTGCAGCGTCACTTCCAGGTCGCGACCTGCGGCGCGGTCTTCGACGGGAAGCGTCGGCCGTGCCTCTACTACCACCTCGACCAGTGCCTCGCGCCCTGCGCAGGGAAGACCGATCCCGAGGAGTACGCCCGCGCGGTCCGCGAGGCGAGGTGGTTCCTCGAGGGGCGCCACCCCGAACTCGAGAGGGAGCTCGAGTCGAGGATGCGCGAGGCGAGCGCGGCGACGGAGTACGAGCGCGCGGCGAGGATCCGCGACACGCTGGCCGTCGTGCGGGGCCTCTCGGTCCGCCAGCACATCGTCTCGGTGGGGCTCGAGGAGCAGGACTACTTCGCCCATCACGGCGAGGGAGGGTGCGTCGCGCTCGAGCTGTTCCAGATGCGGGGCGGGAACGTTCGCTCGCGACGGGAGTTCGGGTTCGAGAACGTGGAGTTCGAGCCGGGGAGCTTCTACGCCGCCGTTCTCGCGCAGTGCTACGCGGACTCGCCGCCGCCCAGGGAGATCTACGTGCCGCACCTCCCGGCGGGGACGGACCTCATGGAGCGGTGGCTGTCCGGGAGACGCGGGTCCGCCGTGCGCGTCCGCGTTCCCGGGCGAGGGGTCAAGCGGCGCCTGCTCGAGGTCGTCCGGAAGAACGCCGCCCTGGCGTTCGAGAGCCGGTTCCGCGCGCCGCACGGGCACGGGGTCGAGGCCCTCGAGGCCCTCGCCGAGGCTCTCCGCCTGGAAGGGCCCCCGTTCCGGATCGAATGCTTCGACGTCTCGGAGCTCCAGGGATCGGACGCCGTCGCCTCGCTGGTCGTGTGGGAGGGCGGGAAGCCGAGGAAATCGGAGTACCGGTCGTTCACGATCCGGAGCGTCTCGGGGCCCGACGACTGCGCGTCGATCGCCGAGGCGGTGACGCGCCGGTATCGCCGGCTGCTCGCCGAGGACCGGAGGCTCCCGGACCTCGTCCTGATCGACGGGGGGGCGGGGCAGCTCGGGGCGGCCGTTCGCGCCCTGGCGAAGTTCGGCCTCGCGGCGCTCCCCGTCGTCTCCCTGGCCAAGCGGGAGGAGGAGATCTTCGTGCGGGACGGGGGGGCGCCGATCCGGCTCGACCGGGGCTCCCACGCGCTCCGTCTCCTGCAGCGGATCCGCGACGAGGCGCATCGCTTCGCGCTGGCCCGGCACCGGGAGAAGCGCGCCCGCCGGACGCTTCGCACCGCCCTCCTCGAGGTTCCGGGCGTCGGGCCGAAGACCGCCCGGCTTCTCCTTCGCGGCTTCGGGAGCGCGGATGCGGCGCTCGCGGCCGGACGCGAGGAGCTCGAGCGCGTCGCGGGGAAGCGCGTCGCTGGCCGGATCGAGTCGTGGCGCGCCCGCCGAGGGTCGGGGGATCCGGGGCGGGCCTGAGGCGCCGACCGTCCGGGGCGTCCGCATGCGGACGGCGGACGTCCGCCCGCGGACGGTTCGAGACCGGGAGCCCCGGACGACGCCGTATTTTGCGCCCGACTTCGTGGCACGCCGGTTGCCCCTCTCCGCGAGCGCCGGCCCGGCGAGCCTGCCGGGCCCGCGAACCCAGGGAGGATGCGATGCGATGGCGTGATGCTCGGCGTGCGATGTTCCTCGCCGCGGTCGCGGCCGCGGTGCTTTCGGCGGCGGCCTCGCCCGGAGAGGCGGCGGGTCCCAAGGCGCCTGCCCCGGGGGCTTCGGCCGGCGCCCCGGAGACGGTGGACCTGAACGCCGCGACCTCGGCCGAACTGCAGGCGGTTCCGGGGATCGGGAAGGTCCTCGCCGACCGGATCGTCGAGTTCCGCGAGAAGAACGGCCCGTTCGGGCGGGTGGACGATCTGATCAAGGTGCAGGGGATCGGCGAGAAGTCGCTCGAAAAGCTCCGTCCGTACCTGACGGCGTCCCAGCCGCGCGGAAAGTGAGGGGTCGTGCGGGGCCGCGCGCGGCCCCGCACGACCGCCGGCCGACCGCGGTCCCGCCTCCCGACCGGGAAGAGCCATGCGCCACTGCCGCGGGTCGAGCCTCGCCGAGACGCTCGTGGCGATCGCGATCGTCGCGATCGCGGCGGGCGTCGCGGTGCCCGCCGCCGACGCGATGCTCCGGGGAGCGAGAGGGGAAGCTGGGGCGAGGGAAATGGCCGCGACCTTCCGGGCGTTCCGGATGCGGAGCGTCGCGATGCGCAAGTCGCGGGGACTCCTGTTCCAACGGGACGACTCCGGCTGGAGCTGGCTCGAAGTCGAGGACGGGAACGGGAACGGGATCCGGACGCTGGAGGTGCGGTCCGGCGTCGACCCGACGCTCTCCGGGCCGCACCGGCTCGAGGACCGGGTCGAGAAGGTCGGCCCGGGCTTTCCCGGTCCCGGCCCGTTCCCGGAGATCCCCCCCGGGCGGGGAATCATCGAGGACACGACCGATCCGGTGAAGTTCGGCCGTTCCGACCTCGTCTCCTTCTCGCCGTGGGGCTCCTCGTCGAGCGGGACGCTCTACGTCTCGGACCGCCGCGAGGCGCTGCTCGCGATCGTGCTCTACGGGCCCACGGCCCGCGTCCGCGTGTGGCGCTACGACGCCGGGAGCCGACGATGGAAGTCATGAAACTGGCCGGGAGGGCGCGCGAGGCCGACGGCGAGGGACCCCCCGATGCGCCGCTCGACGCGTTCCGCGCCACCGACGCGTTCGCGTGCGCTGCCGCCCGGGCCGCCGCGGGCCTGACCGGGCCCGCGGGAGAGGCGCTTCGTGCGGAGGTCTTCGGAGGCCTGCTGCGCTGCGGCGCGGGACTCCTCCTCGCGTCCGAGTCGCCTCGCGGGAGCGGCGCGGAGGTCGCGGCCCTCGAGGGCGTGGCGCGCGCCCTTGCCAGGACGCGGTACGCGCTCTACCTGGCCCGCCGGCTCGGAACGCTCGACGTGCGCTGTTATCGCTCCCTCGCGGCGCGGCGGGACGCCGCCGCGAGGGAGGTCCGCGCCCTGAGGGACCGCGCGCCGGGCCCGCGCGCTCCCTGAGGGGCGGTCTCGATCGAGTTCGAGGCGCGTGCGGGCCGCCCACCCCCGACGCCGCGGCGCTCCCGGGAACGCCGCGGTCCCGCCCGCGCGGCCCTCGCCGGCCGCGCGCATCCCTCCACCGATCGCCCCCTTCCCCCGATCCGCATCCGGCCCGCCGCGCCCCCGGGGATCCGCCCGGTTCGCCGTTCGTCCCGCGGCTTTCGCCGGCCCGTCCCGGCGCGGACGGCGCCCCGCCGCTGTGGTACCATTTCGCCCAATTCGCGAAACCCCGAGGGAGGTTCCCGTGACGAGCGAGCCGTTGCTGCGACAGACCCCTCTCCATCGCGCGCACGTCGAAGCGGGGGCGCGGATGGTTCCCTTCGCGGGCTGGCACATGCCGGTCCAGTACACCGGAGTCGTCGACGAGCACCTGGCCGTGCGGACGCGCGCCGGCCTCTTCGACGTCAGCCACATGGGCGAGATCGCGGTGCGGGGCCCGCAGGCGCTCCCTTTCCTGCAGCACCTGACCTGCAACGACGTGTCCAGGCTGGTCCCGGGCCGGATCCAGTACAACGCTCTCATGACGCCGAACGGGGCGTTCGTCGACGACCTGCTCGTCCACCGGATGGGGGAGAACGACTACTTCCTGGTCGTCAACGCGGCGAACACCGCGAAGGACGTCGCCTGGGTGCTCGAGCACGCACGGGCCTTCGACGTCGAGGCCAAGGACGTCTCCGCGGAGTGGGCGCAGATCGCGATCCAGGGGCCCGAGGCCCTCGCGATCGTGAAGGCCCTCTCGGCCGCGGACCCGGCTCCGGTCAAGTACTACGGGTTCGTGCGCACGGACGTCGGCGGCGCGCCGAGCGTCCTGTCGCGCACCGGCTACACCGGCGAGGACGGCTTCGAGATCTACTGCCCGCCCGAGGCGGCGGAGCGCGTCTGGTACGCCCTTCTGGGCGAGGGCGCGCGAGCGGGCGTCGTTCCCGTCGGTCTCGGAGCGAGGGACACCCTGCGGCTCGAGGCGAAGATGGCCCTCTACGGCAACGACATCGACGACACGACGACCGTTCTCGAGGCGGACCTCGGGTGGATCGTGAAGCTCGAGAAGGGCCCGTTCGTCGGAAGCGACGTGCTCGCGCGGCAGAAGGCGGAGGGGCTGCGCCGGAAGCTCGTCGGCTTCGAGACCGAGGGGCGGGCCGTCGCCCGCCACGGCTACCCGGCGTTCTTCCGCGGGGAGCGGTCGGGCGAGGTCCGGAGCGGGAGCTTCGCCCCGTTCCTGAAGAGGAACGTCGGGCTGGTCTACCTGCCGCCGGACGGCTGGGAGCCCGGCACGCGCTTCGAGGTGGAGATCCGGGGCCGGAGGGAGCCGGCGACGGTCGTCCCGACCCCGTTCTACAAGCGCGCCCGATAGCGGCGCTCGCGAGCGGCGACGCCGGGCGAGCCGGCGTTCCAGGAGGAAGCGGCATGGTCCCGAAGAACTTCCGGTACACGAAGGAGCACGAGTGGATCGCGATCGAGGGCGGTACGGGGACGGTGGGGATCACCGACTTCGCCCAGCAGCAGCTGGGCGACATCGTGTACGTCGAGCTTCCCGAGGTGGGCCGAGCCGTGAAGGCAGGTGAGACGCTCGGCACGATCGAGTCGGTGAAGGCCGTCTCGGAGATCTTCTCGCCGGTCGGGGGCACGGTCGCCGAGGTGAACGCCGCGCTCACGGACGCCCCGGAGAAGCTGAACCAGGATCCGCAGGGCGAGGCCTGGATCTGCAGGATCGCGCTCTCGAACCCGGACGAGGCCGGCGCGCTCCTGGACGCCGCCGCCTACGAGGCCCTGATCGGGAAGTGAAGGAGGCGCCGCCGCGCCCCCGGAAGAGGCGACCATGATGCGCTACCTGCCCCACGGCCCGGAGGATCGCGAGGCGATGCTCGAGACGCTCGGCCTCGAGCGTCCCGAGGACCTGCTCGCCACGATTCCGGAGGCGCTCCGGCTCGGGTCCGCCCCGGAGATGCCACCGTCGCTCTCCGAGGCCGAGCTGCAGGACCACCTGTCCGCTCTCGCGATGAAGAACGCCTCGACCGGGTGCTACCGGTCGTTCCTCGGCGCGGGCGCCTACGACCACTTCGTCCCCGCCGCGGTCGACCACCTGATCTCGCGGACCGAGTTCTACTCGTCGTACACCCCCTACCAGCCGGAGATCAGCCAGGGGACCCTGCAGACCATCTTCGAGTTCCAGAGCATGATCTGCATGCTGACGGAGCTCGAGGCCGCCAACGCCTCGCTGTACGACGGGGCCACCGCGACCGTCGAGGCGCTCCTGATGGCGCAGCGGGCGCACGGCCGCGACCGGGTGGCGATGGCCGCGACCCTCCACCCGGAGTACCTCGAGACCGCGCGAACGTACTTCCGGAATCTCGGTCTCGCGATCGACGTCGTGGGGCACGGCGCCGACGGCCGCGTGGACGAGCGGGCGCTCGCCGCGGCGGTCGGGAGCCGGACGGCCGGAGTCGCGGTGCAGAGCCCGAACGCCTTCGGCGTGATCGAGCGGCTCGACCGGGTCGCCGAGGCCGCGCACGGCGAGGGCGCGGCCGCGGTCGCCGTCGTCGCGGAGCCGTACAGCCTCGGGATCCTGCGCGGACCCGGTGGGCTCGGCTGCGACGTGTGCGTGGGAGAGGCCCAGGGGTTCGGGAACCCGCTGTCCTTCGGGGGGCCGTACCTCGGATTCATGGCCGCCCGCGAGAGGTACGTCCGGCAGATGCCGGGCCGGATCGTGGGGGAGACCACGGACGTCGAGGGGCGCCGCGGGTTCGTGCTGACGCTCTCGACTCGGGAGCAGCACATCCGGCGCGCGAAGGCGACGTCGAACATCTGCACGAACCAGGGGCTGTGCATGACGGCGGCGACGATCCACCTCGCGCTGCTCGGGAGGGAGGGCCTGCGCGAGGTGGCGCTCGCGAACCACGCCAAGGCCGCCTACGCGATCTCCCGGCTGACGGCCGTCCGCGGCGTGAGGCGGGCCTTCTCGGGGCCGGTCTTCAACGAGTTCACGCTGGAGCTCCCGAGGCCCGCCTCGGAGGTGCTCGAGGCGCTCCGGGCCCGCAACCTCCTCGGCGGCCTCGATCTCGCGCGCTGGTTCCCCGAGGCCGCGAACCGGGTCCTCGTCGCGGTGACGGAGCGGACCCGGCGGGAGGACGTGGACGCGTACGCGGCCGCCCTCGAGGAGGTGCTGCGATGAACGGCCCCGCGGAGAACCCGACGCTCCGGGCCCGCAGGATCCGGGACCGGCTCGGGCTGCTCTTCGAGGAGTCGCGGCCCGGGCGTCGCGGCGTCGACCCCGTGGCCCTCGACGTTCCTTCGGCGCGGCCGGACGCGGAGCCGGGGCTGCTGAGGGAGCGCGTCGAGGGGCTTCCCGAGCTCAGCGAGCCGGAGGTCGTCCGGCACTTCACGAGGCTCTCGCGGCTCAACTACTCGATCGACCGGGGGCTGTACCCGCTCGGCTCGTGCACGATGAAGTACAACCCGAAGGTCAACGAGTGGGCGGCGCGCCTCCCGGGGTTCGCGCGCGTGCACCCGTATTCCCCCGACGCCCTGTCGCAGGGCTGCCTCGATCTCGTCGCGGGGCTCGAGTCGCTGCTCGCGGCGATCACCGGCATGGACGCCGTCACGCTGCAGCCGGCGGCGGGCGCCCACGGCGAGCTGACCGGGATCCTCCTGATCCGTGCCTGCCTGAAAGCCCGCGGGAACGCGCGGAAGGTGATCCTCGTGCCGGACTCGGCCCACGGGACCAACCCGGCCACGGCCTCCTTCTCGGGCTACGCGGTCGAGGAGATCCCCTCGGACTCCCGCGGGTGCGTCGATCTCGAGGCGCTGAGGCGGCGGGTCGCGGCGGGCGGCGTCGCGGCGATGATGGCGACGAACCCGAACACGCTCGGCGTCTTCGAGCAGGACATCGCCGAGGTCGCAGGGATCCTGCACGAGAACGGCGCCATGCTGTACATGGACGGCGCCAACATGAACGCCATGATCGGGATCACGCGCCCCGGCGACGCGGGGGTGGACGTCATGCACCTGAACCTGCACAAGACGTTCTCGACCCCGCACGGCGGCGGCGGCCCGGGAGCCGGAGCCGTCGCGGTGAAGAAGCACCTCGAGCCGTTCCTCCCGGTGCCGCGGGTCGCGGGCGAGGCGGGCGCGAGGAGGCTCGAATACGGCCGGCCGAGGACGATCGGGCGGGTGCGGTCGTTCTACGGCAACTTCGGGATGCTGGTACGCGCCTACGCCTACATCCGGTCGCTCGGCGCCGAAGGGCTCCGCGAGTCCGGCCTGACGGCGATCCTGAACGCGAACTACGTGCGAAGGCGGCTCGAGGGGGTCCTCCACCTCCCGTACACGGCCCCGTCGTATCACGAGGTCGTCTTCTCCGACCGGGATCTCGAGGCGTCGACGGGGATCAAGACCCTCGACGTCGCGAAGCGGCTGATGGACTACGGCTTCCATCCGCCGACGGTGTACTTTCCGCTGATCGTCCACGGCGCTCTGATGATCGAACCGACGGAGACGGAGAGCCGGGAGGAGCTGGACGCCTTTGTCGAGGCGGTCCGCGCGATCGTCGAGGAGGCGAGGACGGATCCCGACCTCGTGCGGTCGGCGCCCCACACGACGCCGGTGCGGCGGCTCGACGAGACCGGCGCCGCGAGGAAGCCGAAGCTCCGCTTCCGCCCCTAGCGGACCGCTCCGGGGGGCCAGGAAGCGCCGGCATCGCGGAACAGGCCGGGGAGGATCTCCATCGGCAGGCCCACGACGTTCGAGCGGGAGCCCGCGACGGAGAGGACGAGGCCCGCGCCGAGCCCCTGGATCCCGTAGGCCCCGGCCTTGTCGAGCGGCTCTCCGGTCTCGACGTAGCGCTCCGCCTCGGAGTCGTCGTACGCGCGAAACGCGACGAGCGTCTCCTCCACGGCGCGGGCGCCGCGCCCGCCGCCCGGGAATCGCGCCAGGAAGACCCCCGTCAGCACGCGATGGGTCCTCCCGGAGAGGAGACGCAGCATCCTGAGCGCGTCTGCGCCGTTCTCCGGCTTCCCGAGGATCGCGCCGTCGAGGACGACCGCCGTGTCGGCGGCGAGCACGAGCCCGGATTCGCCCTCTTCGAGCAGGACCCGGAGCGCTCCGAGCCCCTTCTCCTCGGCGAGACGGAGGACGTGGTCGGACGGGGACTCCCCGCGGAGCGCGATCTCGGCGATCCCCGAGGGGCGAGGAATCGCGCCGAGTCCCGCCTCGCGCAGCAGCGCGATGCGTCGAGGCGAGGCGGACGCCAAGAACAGCTTCTCCGGCACGCGTCGGCGCTCCTCGCCCGCTCCCGGGCGCGCGGGCGGCGCTCACTGTCGCCGGGGGGGGCGCGGCCTGTCAAGGCCCC
>CAZPWK010000018.1:0-19824 GCA_964590285.1 uncultured Acidobacteriota bacterium
ATCCCGGGTGGCCGATCTGGGACTGGATCGGGCTCGGGGAGAAGGCGTTCGCGCTTCGCTCCCTGCTCCACCGGATCGCCGGGACGGGCCTGATCCTGGCGAGCCTCTGGCACGTCGTGTACGTCATGGCGACGGAGGAGGGGGGACGGTTCTTCCGCGAGATGATGCCGAAGCCGGTGGACCTCTGGCAGTTGATCGAATCGGTCGGGCACCAGCTCGGGCTGACGGAGGCGCTCTACCGCCGCGGCCTGCTGCGGAACCTCCTGGATCGCCGGCCGTGGTGGAGGTTCCGGGAGCCGCCGGCCTACGGGAAGTACAACTGGATCGAGAAGTTCGAGTACCTCGCGATCGTGTGGGGCAACGTCGTGATGATCGTGTCGGGCCTGTGCCTGTGGTTCTTCGAGGCGGCCTTCGCGGTCTTCCCGAAGCCGGTCATGGACATCCTCAAGCTCGTCCACGGATTCGAGGCGACGCTCGCGTTCCTGGCGATCGTCATCTGGCACATGTACTGCGTCCACCTCAACCCCGAGGCGTTCCCGATGAGCCGGATGTGGCTCGACGGAAAGATCTCCGGTAAGCTGCTGCGACACCACTACCCGGGCTGGTACCGGCAGATCGAGGCCGAGCGCCTCGAGAAGAGGCGGCTCGAGGCCGCGCTCCACTGGTACGACCGCGAGAGGCCGCCCGGATGGGAGGGACCGAGGGGTGGCGCCGGCAGCGGAGGGGAGAGGTAGGCGGGGCGAGAGGGCCGGACGCGACGCGGTGGCGATCGTCCTGGCCGGGATCGTCCTCGGGCTCGTCTTCAACGGGATGGGGCGGACCGGGAAGCCCCCGCGCGGCCTCGAGTGGATCGCGAGGCCCGCCGCCCTGCCGACCCTGGAGGACGCGAGGCGTCCGCAGACCGAGGCCGCGTCCTCGCCGGAGGTGGATCGCCGCCCGGAGTCCCCCGCCGGGAGCGCCGAGACGGCGGCGGACCTCCCGGAGATCCCGGAAATCGACCAGCCGATGCAGGCCCAGCTTCCGATCGTCAAGCGGCTGTTCGACGCGGGCGCGGCCCTGTTCGTCGACGCGCGCGAGCCGGAGGACTACCGGGCGGGGCACCTCCCGGGATCGATCAACCTGCCCTTCGACCGGTCCGTGGCCGATCCCGAGACGGTCGAGAAGATGGACACCGGCGGCCGGCCGGTCGTCACGTACTGCGAGGGGTTCCCCTGCGAGGTCTCCATGCAGGTCGCTTGGGCGTTCGTCCAGGCCGGACACCGGCGCGTGCTCGTCTACATGGGCGGGTTCGGGGAGTGGGCGGGCGCCGGCTACCCGGTCGCGAAGGGGGACGGCCCCGCGGAGGGGGGGATCCGATGAGCGGCCTCTTCCGGATCCTCTCGCGCCCCGTCGCGATCCGCACCGGCCAGATCGCGATCGGAGCGATCTTCGCCGTGGCGGCCCTCGGCAAGATCGGGGACCTCTCGGCCCTCGCCACGCAGGTGCACAACTTCCGGCTGGTCCCGATCGGGAGCGAGAATCTGATCGCCATGACGCTGCCGTGGATCGAGCTGCTGGCGGCGCTGGCGCTCGTGCTCGGGCTCCGCGCCCGGGGGGGGGCGTGGGTGATCGTCGCGCTCCTCGCGGCGTTCACGGCCGGGGTGGCGCTGGCGATGGCGCGCGGCTTCGACTTCGAGTGCGGCTGCTTCGGGACCGCCGACCGGACGAGGGTCGGCACGGTGAAGATCCTGGAGAACCTGGCGATGCTGGCCCTGGCGGCCGTCGCCGCCCGCCGCCCCGCGGAGACGGACTAGGCTTCCTTCCCGGGAGCCTTCGCGCGGTGGACCGCGCGCGCGATCCGCGACTTCAGGCGGGCCGCCTTCCTCGCGTGGATCACGCCGTGCTTCGCCGAGCGATCGACGAGGGAGAGCGTCCCGGGGAGGGCGGCCTCCGCGGACGACGCGTCCCCCGCGGCCGCGGCCTGCCTCGTCTTCTTCACGACCGTCCGGAGGCGGGAACGGTGCCCGCGGTTGCGGTCGCGGCGCTTCAGGTCCTGGCGGTGCTTCTTCAGGGCCGATTTGTGCGAAGCCATCTCGATCTCTCACTCCCGAAGCCGGGCGACACCTCGGCTCGATTCGGCGAAACGCGACGACGGATTCTAGAAGAGCCCGGCGGAATCGTCAAGGGACGGGGATCCGGGCTCACCGCCCCTGGGTCCTGGCCCCCAGGCTCGACAGCCTCTCCCTCGCGATCCGGGCCTCGTCGCTGTCCGGATGGGCGGCGACGACGTGCTTCAGCTGCACGATCGCCTGGGAGATCTGGTTCAGCTCGAGGAAGGCGAGTCCCTTCTTGAGGTTCGCCGCGGCGGCCCGGTCGCCGTCCGGGTACCTCTCGAGCATCCGGTCGAAGCCCGCCACGGCGTCCTGGAACTTCCCCTGGCTGAAGAGGCACTCCCCGATCCAGTAGAGGGCGTTGTCCGCGAGATCGCTCGCGGGGTACCGGCCCGCGTACTCCTGGAACCCGGCGATCGCGAGGGCGTAGCTTCCCTTCGAGAAGTCGGCATAGGCCGTGTTGTAGAGCGCCTCGGGGCTCGGGAGGGCGCCCGCCGCTGCGGCCTCGGAGGGCGCCGCGGCCGACGAGGCGTCGGGCGGGGCGGGGGCGGCCTCGAGGCGTCGGACGATCTCCCGGCCGGCGAGGACGTCCTGCGACAGCCGGTCGATGCGGCGGTTGGCGTCGTCGAGGCGCGCGTCCAGCGCGGCCTGCTGGCGGGCGATCTCCTCGGTCCGGACCCGGAGGTCGGCGAATTCCGTGCGCTTCACGGGCTCTTGCCCCGCGATCCGCTTCTCCACCTCCGAGAGCCGCTCCGCGGAGGCGGCCTGCTCGCGCCGGATCTCCTGCGTCTGCCGCCGGACCTCGTCGACGTCCCTCTGGATCCGGTCGAGCTGGTCGGGCATCACGCACGCGGCCGTCGCGGCCGCGAGGAGGAGGGCGACGACGACGTCCGTCCCTTGGCTTCGAGGCATGGGCTCTCTCCGGCGCCGACTCCGAGCGCGATCAGGACTCGACGTAGAACTCCGCGCGACGGTTCCGGGCCCAGGCATCCTCGGAGCGGCCCGGGTCGGCCGGGCGCTCCTTGCCGTAGGAGACGGTCCGGATCCGCTCCGCGGGGACGCCGAGGCTCACGAGGTAATCCTTCGCCGCGGCGGCGCGGCGCTGTCCGAGCGCGAGGTTGTACTCCACGGTTCCCCGCTCGTCGCAGTGCCCCTCGATGCGGATCGATCGCTTGGCGTTGTCCTTGAGCCACGCGGCGTTCGCCTGGAGGACGGCGCGGGTCTCGTCCGTCAGGTCCGACTGGTCGTACCCGAAGTAGACGGTGCGCAGCACGCCGCGGCGGTTCCACTCGTCCACGCTCGGCTCCGTGACCGGCTCCGAGGCGACCTCCTGCGAAGGGAACGACTCCGTCACCTCCCGGGTCGCTTCCGGCGGCACCGCCGGAGCCGGGGCCGGAGGCGGGGGAACGGGCGTCGTCACCGGCTCCTCGGCCTTCTTGCAGGCTCCGAGCACGGCCACGAGGGCCACGAGAGCGATCGCTGCGAGCACGGGCGTTCTGGATCTCATGGGACGTCTCCTCGCGCGGGCGGCACGCCGCGCTGGGAATCGTAACAGCGGGGCGCGAGGCGACGCAACCGATTTCGGCGCGGGCCCCGCATTCCTTCAGCGCGACCAGTCGGGCGTGTAGCCGTGCTCTCCCCGCGTCAGCCGCCGGATCGCGCTCCCGTCCGCGGCCATCGTGTAGATCTCGTAAAGCCCTGAGCGGTTCGACGCGAAGACGAGATGCCGGCCGTCCGGCGACCAGCGGGGGTCCTCGTTGCTCCCCTCGCCGCGGGTCAGCCGGGACGCCGCGCCCGTCGCGAGGTCCAGGACCAGGACGTCGAAGCGCCCCTCGATCCGGGAGACGTAGGCGAGGCGGTCGCCCCGAGGCGACCAGGCCGGGGAGTCGTTGTACTTCCCCTCGTGGGTCACGCGCCGCACGTTCAGCCCCTCGGCGTCCATGATGTAGATCTGCGGGCTTCCCGATCGGTCGGAGGTGAACGCGATCTCCCTTCCGTTCGGCGAGACCGCCGGCGAGGTCTCGATCGCCGGCGTGCGGGTGAGCCGCGTGTTCCGGCCGGTCGCGAGATCGACGACGTACAGCTCCGAGTTCCCGTCGACGTCGGAGTTGTACACGATCCGCGTCCCGTCGGGGAACCAGGCGGGCGCCGAGTTCAGGCTGCCTCCGGCGGTCGGAAGCGCGCGCAGGCGGCCGTCGCTGTCCATCACGTGCACGGCGGGGGAGCCCGAGCGCCACGAGACGAAGGCGAGGCGCTGGCCGTCCGGCGACCACGCGGGGGAGAGGTTGAGCGTCCCGCTCGTCGTCAGCCGCCGGATCCTGCGGCCGTCGTAGTCCATCAGGTAGATCTCCTTCCCCTCGCCGTGCTTCGAGGAGAAGGCGATCCTCGTCGTCGCGACCCCCGGCCGCCCCGTGTACTGGCGGACGAGGTCGTCCGCGATCTGGTGCGCGAGGCGCCGCACCAGGTCCGCTCCCCCGCCGTAGCGGCGCGCGAACGGGAAGGTCGCGCTCGCCGTGTCGGCGAGCCGGGCCTCGACGTCGATCCTCTCCCCGACGATCGCGAGCCTCGTCGCCACGACGGCGTCGGCCCCCACGGATCGCCAGGCCTCGTGCGGGAACTCCCCCGGCTTCGCCGGGACGACGAGCCCGTACACGCCGGGGTCCACGAGGTCGAAGAAGCCGGCGAACGCGAGGTCGTCGCGGAGGGTCTCGACCAGCTCGAGCGCGGCGCCGGCGGCGCGAGGGTCGGCCTCGGGCGCGGGCACGGCGATCGGGATCGGGCTGAAGCCCTCCGCCGTCACGACGCCCGTCAAGCGCGGCGGGGGCTGTTCCTGCGCCGCGAGCGACGACGCGAGGGCGGCGAGGAGCAGGCAGGCGGGTCGGAGCGCGTTTCGCATTCGGGCCCTCGGGCGGATCATTCCCCGGGGCTCCAGCGGAACTCGAAGCGCGCGGGGAAGGGGGCGTCGTCCCAGCCCCCCGGGAGCGGAGGAAGCGGCGACGCCTGCTCGACCGCACGGACCGCGGAGCGGTCGAGCGAGGGGACGCCGCTCGTCGTTTCGATCGCGACGTCGCGGACGGAGCCGTCGCGCGCGATCTCGAAGGTGACGGTGACCGAAAGGGTCTCGCGGACGCCCTCCAGCACCGGGCGGACCCAGTGGCTCTGCAGCGCCGCCGTGACCGACGCCCGGTACCAGGCGAACCGCGCGTCTCCGACCCCGAGGGAGAAGATTCCGCCGCCGGGCCCTCCGGTCCCCCCTCCCGCGGCCGGCGAGCCGCCCGGCGGTCCGGCGGCAGAGCCCGGCGCGTCCGCCGCGGGGGCCGCGGTCTGCTGCGGCCTCGGGGGCGCCGCCTTCGGCTCGGTCTTGGCGCCCGGCTTCGCCTGCGCCTTCGGCTCCTCGATCCGGACCGCCTCCCGCGGCCGGGGCGGGGCGGGAGCGGGCGCCGCGGAAGCGGAGGCGCCGCCGCCGCGCGACGGCGGACCGGGAAGGGCGGCGAGCCCGACGATCCACGCGTCCTCCTTCGGAACCGGCGCGCGGTGGAGCGCCGGGAGGATCGCGAGCGCCGCGGAGCCTCCGAGGTGGAAGGCGAGCGAGAGGGTGACGAACGGGGTCACGGGGCTCGACGGCGGCCGGAAGCGGACGACGAACCGGAGCCGCCTCACGGCTTCTTCCCGGTCTTCGGCTCGAGCGGGACGGTCACGAGCGCGACCCTCGTCACCCCCGCTCTCCGGATCCGGTCCATGACGAGGAGGACCTCGCCGTACGGGAGGAGCTTGTCCGCGCGGAGGAACACGGTCTCGTCGGGCCGGGAGGCGGCGAGGCTCCGCATCTGCCGCGCGAGCAGGTCCGGGTGGACCGGGCGGTCGTTCAGCTGGATGCGACCGTTCCGGTCGACCGCCACGACCACCCGGGCCTCCTCGATGTCCGTCGCCGTCTCGGTGGCGGGCAGGTCCAGCTTGATCCCGCGCTCCAGCATCGGCGCCGCGACGAGGGAGATGATCAGGAGGACGAGCATGACGTCCACGAGGGGGGTGACGTTGATCTCCGCGAGGGGCCTCCGCCCCGCCCCGCGGCCCGAAGCGGTGGAGACGGGAGCTCCCACGGCGTTCAGGTCCTCCGTCCCTGCACCCGGTGGATGAAGTCGGCGATGAACTCGTCGGTCCTGGCGTCCATTCCCCGGAGCCGGGCCAGGAAGTGGTTGTACGCGATCACCGCCGGGATCGCCGCCCCGATGCCGGCCGCGGTCGTCACCAGCGCCTCGGCGATGCCGGGCGCGTACGCGGCGAGGGTCGCCGCCCCGGCGGCGCCGATCCCGTGGAACGCCTTCATGATTCCCCAGACGGTCCCGAAGAGCCCGATGAACGGGGTCGCGCTCGCCGTCGTGGCGAGGAAGCCGAGGCTTCGCTCGAGGCGGGCCGACTGCACGAGGGCGCTCTTCCTCAGGATCCGGTCGAGCGCGTCGAGCTCGTCTCCGACGGGGGCGGTCCCCGAGGCCGGCGGGTTCAGGCTGATCTCCCGGAAGCCCGCGCGGAAGACCTCGGCGAGCGGGCTCTCCCGGAGCGTCGTCGTCGCGTCCTGGATGCCGGCGAGGCCGCCGCCCCTCCGGAAGTGGGCGAGGAAAGCGTCGGTCTCGCGCTCCGCCTTGCGGAAGGTCCGGAAGCGCTCGGCGATGATCCCCCAGGAGACCACCGAGAAGACCAGGAGCACGGTCAGGACGAAGCGGCCCATCGCGCCCGATTCGCGGAGGAGGGACCAGATCTCCACCTGTCCGGCGGCGCCCGCGGCGAGGAACGGCATGAAGTCGACCTCCGCGCGCATGCTAACCGAGCGGCCGGGGAGCGTCAAAACGAACGGCGCGCTCGGCGGCGCGCCCCTGTGATAGCATCGCGCCCCGCCCGCGGCTCGCCTCGGCCGCGCGGCCCGGCGCGAGCGCATGCTCAGGACCCTCCGCATCCGAAACGTCGCCGTGATCGCGGACGTCGCGATCGACTTCGGGCCCGGCCTCAACGTCCTCACCGGGGAGACGGGAGCCGGAAAGTCGATCGTCGTCGACTCCCTCGCGCTCGCCGCGGGCGACCGGGGCGAGGCGGGGCGGGTCCGGACCGGAGAGGAGCGCGCCGTCGTCGAGGCGCTCTTCGCGGTGGCCGAGGGCGCGCCCGCGCGGGGGGCTCTGGCGGCGCGAGGCCTCGACGACGCGGGCGAGGATCTCGCGGTGCGCCGCGAGGTGTCGTCCGGCGGGGGGAGCCGGGCGTTCGTCAACGGCTCGCCGACCACGCTCGCCGTCCTCCGGGAGGTGGTGGACTCGCTGGTGGAGCTCCACGGCCAGCACGAGCACCAGGACCTGCTCCTCCCCGAGAGGCACCTCGAGCTCCTGGACCAGTTCGGCGGGCTCGCCGCGAGCGCGCGTCGGGTGGAGTCGGCGTTCGAGGAGGGGATCGGGGCGCGGGATCGGCTCGATCGCCTCGGGGAGTCGGCCCGGGACGCGGAAGCCCGCGCGGAGTCGCTGAGGCGCTCGATCCGCGAGATCGACGCCGCCGCGCCGAAGCCCGGGGAGATCGAGGCCCTCGACAGCGACCGGCGGATCCTGCAGAGCGCGGGGCGGATGGCCGCGCTCGTGGACGAGGTCGCGCGGCTCCTTTACGAGGGGGAGCCGTCCGCGGCGGCGCTCGGAGCCGCGGCCGCGCGCCGGGCGACGGAGGCGGCGGAGATCGACCCGTCGCTCCGCGAGGTCGCGGAGCGGATCGAGGCGGCCCGTCTCGAGATCCAGGATGCCGGGGCCGCCTTCCGGGACTATCGCGACCGCGCCGACTTCGACCCCGCCCGCCTGGAGGCGGCCGAGTCCCGGCGGGCCGTTCTCGAGAGGCTGCGGGAGCGGTTCGGGGGGGACGAAGGGGAGATCCTGGCGCACCGCGAGGCGTGCGCGCGGGAGCTCCTGGAGATCGAGGACCTGGAGGGCTCGATCCGCGAGGCGGAGCGGGCGGTCGGCCGGGCCGAGCGGCTCTACCTCGAGGCCGCGGCGGTCCTCTCCGCGTCCCGGCGCGAGGCCTCGGAGCGGCTCGCCAAGGCGGTGCGGGGGGAACTCCGCCCGCTCGCGATGGAAAGGGCGCGGCTCGGGGTCCGGTTCGAGCCAGCGCGCGGTCCGGCGGTCGAAGGGGCCAGCTCCGGGGCGGTCCCGCTCTCGCGCAGGGGAGCGGAACGGGCGGAGTTCCTCTTCTCGGCGAACCCCGGCGAGGCTCCGAGGCCCCTGTCGAGGATCGCGTCGGGCGGGGAGCTTTCCCGGGTGATGCTGGCGCTCCACGTGGTTCTCGAGGGGGCGGGGCGCGGCAGGGTGCTCGTGTTCGACGAGGTCGACGCCGGGATCGGCGGGGCGGTGGCGGACGCGGTGGGCGCGCGGCTCGCGCGCCTCTCCGATCGGCACCAGGTGCTGTGCGTGACGCACCTGCCCCAGGTGGCCGCGCACGCGGATCATCACTACCATGTCCGGAAGCGCGTCGCCGCCGGGCGGACGATCGTCGAGGTGGAGCGCCTCGGCGAGGCGGGTCGGCTCGACGAGCTGGCGAGGATGCTCGGCGGGCGGGACCTCACCTCCGCCGCGCGCAGGAACGCCGCCGACCTCCTGGCGGCTGCGGGATCGCGGCCCCGGTCGCCGGGGCGGAGGTTGGCGTGAAGCGCATCGCGGTCTATCCCGGCACCTTCGACCCGGTCACCTACGGCCACCTCGATCTCGTCGACCGCGCGAGGACGCGGTTCGACCGGCTGGTCGTCGCAGTCCTCGGCAACGAGGAGAAACGGCCGATGTTCACGGTGGAGGAGAGGGCGGCGTTCCTGCGCGACGCGGTCGCCGCATGGCCGGACGTCGAGGTGGACACCTTCGAGGGGCTCCTGGTGGACTACGCGCGCCGCGTCGGCGCGACGGTGATCCTCCGGGGATTGCGGGCGATCTCGGACTTCGAGTACGAGCTCCAGATGGCGATGATGAACCGGAGGCTGGCGCCGGAGCTCGAGACGGTCTTCCTGATGCCGAGCGAGGCGTACTCGTACGTCTCGAGCCGCCTGGCCCGGGAGGTGGCGAGGCTGGGAGGAAGCGTGGAGGGGATCGTCCCCGAGGCGGTGGCCCGGGCGCTGGCCCTCCGCCGCTCGGAAGGGTCTTGAGTGCCGGTCGCGTCCCCGGGGCCGTTCCGACGGAGTCCCTCCGCTACGGCGAGGGAACCCTGAGGATCCCCGCGGGGCCGTTCCGCCTGGAGCCGCTCTTCCCGGGCGGCGCGCCGCGGAGCGCGATGACCGAGGCGGACGTCGGGGACGCGCTTCGCCGGCCGATCGCGGCGCCTCCCCTGCGGGAGGCGTTCCGCGGCGCCCGCAGAGTCCTGGTCGTCGTGCCGGACGGGACGCGGGCCGCGGCCGCCGACCGGTTCCTCCCCGTCCTCGTCGAGTCGATCGAGGCCGCGGGCCGGCCGGCCGTCTCCTTCGCCGTGGCGAGCGGGATCCACCGCCGCCCCACGGACGCGGAGATCCGGGCGATCCTGGGGCCGGAGCTGGCGCACCGGTTCCCGGTCCTGCGCCACGATCCGGACGATCCGGCCCGGCTCCTGGACCTCGGGCGGACGCGAGCGGGAACTCCGGTCCTCGTGCACGAGGCCGTCCGGCGCCACGACCGGATCGTGCTCGCGGGAAGCGCGGGGTTCCACTACTACGCCGGGTTCTCCGGTGGCCGCAAAGCCCTCGTTCCCGGCCTCGCGTCGCGGGAGACCGTCACGCGGAACCACCTGAGGGCGATCCGGCCCGACGGGTCGCGCCACCCGGCCGCCCGCGCCGGCCGCCTCGCCGGGAATCCGGTCCACCGGGACATGGTCGAGGGCGCGGCCCTCGTCGGCCCCGATCTCGTCGTCAACTCCGTGGTCGGCGACGGCGGCGGAATCGAGCGGCTCTTCGTCGGGCACTGGCGCCGCGCCCACGAGGCGGCCTGCCGTCACGTCCTCGCGACGCGCCGCGTTCGGGTCGAGCCCCGAGGGCTCGTCGTCGCGTCCGCGGGGGGCGCTCCCACGGACGGCAACCTGATCCAGTCCCACAAGGCGTTCGAGGCGGCGTTCGGCGCGCTCCGTCCGGGAGGAGTCTTCGTCCTGGCGGCCCGATGCTCCGAAGGCGCGGGGCACGAGGACTTCCTGCCCTTCCTCGATCTTCCCGACGAGCGGGCCATGGCGGCGGAGCTCGCGGCGGACTTCCGCGTCTACCGGCAGACGGCGCTCGCGTGGTACCGCAAGGCGTCGCGCTGCCGGCTCGTGCTCGTGTCCGATCTGCCGCCGGACACGGTCCGGAGGCTTGGCGCCGAGCCCGCCGCCGATCTCGGGGAGGCCTGGGCGATCGCCCGGCGGCACCTGGGGCCGGCGACCGAGGGCTGGGTGCTCCCCGCCGCCGGCCGGCTCCTCGTGGAGCCGATCCCGCCCTCGCG
Organism: uncultured Acidobacteriota bacterium; assembly: GCA_964590285.1. Taxonomy (GTDB): domain Bacteria; phylum Acidobacteriota; class Polarisedimenticolia; order Polarisedimenticolales; family JAIQFR01; genus CALMJU01. The sequence continues at coordinate 10,535 of CAZPWK010000018.1, forward strand.
CGCTTGACCCTCTTCGAGACCGCCCCCTATACTCGCGTCCGATGAGGCTCCTCCTGGCGGCGGTCGTGTCTCTGTGGGCGGCGCTCGTTCCGGCGGCGGAGCCGCAGCCCGTGGTGCGGCTCGTCGAGTTCGACGACATCGTGACGCCGGTGAGCGCGGACCGCATGATCCGGGCGATCGACAAGGCGGACCGGGACGGGGAGGCGCTCGTGCTGGTCCGCCTCGACACGCCGGGGGGGCTCGTCGCGTCCCTCGAGCGGATCGTCCAGCGGCAGCTCGCCGCGAAAACTCCGATCGTGGCCTGGGTGGGACCCTCGGGGGCGAAGGCGGCCTCGGCGGGGTTCCTGATCCTGATCGCGGCGGACGTGGCGGCGATGGCCCCGGGGACCCACACGGGAGCGGCTTCGGTGATCGGCTCGCTCGTCGGATCGAACCCGGAGAGCGACGTCGGGCTACGGAAGGCCTCGAGCGACCTCGCGGCGCGGGCCCGCACGATCGCGGAGCACCGGGGGCGGAACGTGGACGCCTGCGCGAACGCGGTCCTGTCCGCGGACGCGTACACGGACCGGCAGGCCCTCGAGGAGAACGTGATCGACCTCGTGGCCAGGGACGAGCGAGACCTCCTGCGCCAGCTCGACGGCCGGGAGGTCACCCGCTTCGACGGGAGCGTCGTCCGGCTCTCGACCGCGGGCGCCCGGATCGAGAGGCTCGAGCCGCGGTTCCGGGACGAGGTGCTCGGGATCCTGGCGAACCCGATGGTGTCCTACCTGCTCCTGCTCCTCGGGCTGGGCGGCCTGTACGTGGAGATGAGCCATCCCGGCCTGATCTTCCCCGCGGTGGTCGGCGTGCTGTGCCTGCTCCTCTTCGCGTTCTCCGCCCAGGTGCTGCCGGTGTCCTCGATCGGGCTCCTGCTCATCCTCCTCGCCATCGTGCTGTTCGTGCTCGAGCTGAAGGTCGTCTCGCACGGGATGCTGACGGTCGGGGGGGCGCTCTGCCTCGTCGTCGGCTCCCTGATGCTCTTCCGCGGGCCGATCCCCGAGATGAGGCTGCCGCTGACGGTCGTCCTCCCCGCGAGCCTCACGCTCGCGGCGGCGTGCGGCCTGGCGGTACGCCTGGCGGTGAAGGCGCAGCGCGCCCCGGTGTCGACCGGGGTGGAGGGTCTCCGGGGGGCGATCGGAGAGGCGTCCGAGGACCTGGCCCCGCGGGGAGCCGTGTTCGTGCACGGGGAGATCTGGAGCGCGGTCTCGACCTCGGGCCCGATTCCGAAGGGGGCGCGCGTCCGCGTGGTTCGTGTCGATGCGATGACGTTGGCCGTCGAGCCGGCGGCGGATGGGCCGGCGGGAGGGGAGTGAGATGCTGGGAATCGAGCTGCCGGTGGGAATCCTCGCCGCTCTGATCGTGGTGATCCTCATCGTCGTGAACGCGATCAAGATCCTTCCGGAGTACGAGCGGGGCGTCGTGTTCCGCCTGGGCCGGCTCCGGCAGATGGACTACGGGCCGGGGCTCTTCCTGCTGATCCCGGTCGTGGACCGGATGGTCCGCGTGTCGCTGCGCACGGTGGTCCACGACGTCCCGCCGCAGGACATCATCACGCGCGACAACGTCTCCGTGAAGGTGAACGCGGTCGTCTACTTCCGCGTGATGAACCCGCGCAAGGCGATCGTCGAGGTCGAGAACTACCACTACGCGACCAGCCAGCTGTCCCAGACGACGCTCCGTTCGGTGCTGGGCCAGGTCGAGCTGGACGAGCTGCTCGCGGGCCGGGAGAAGCTCAACCAGCAGCTCCAGGTCATCCTGGACAAGCACACGGACCCCTGGGGGATCAAGGTCTCGGCGGTCGAGGTCAAGCACGTGGACCTGCCGGTGGAGATGCAGCGGGCCATGGCCAAGCAGGCGGAAGCCGAGAGGGAGAAGCGGGCGAAGGTCATCCACGCCGAGGGCGAGTTCCAGGCGGCCGGGCAGCTCGCGCGCGCGGCGGAGGAGATCGGCAAGCATCCGGTCACGCTCCAGCTCCGCTACCTGCAGACGCTGACCGAGATCGCTTCCGAGAAGAACTCGACGATCGTCTTCCCGATTCCGATCGACATCCTCAAGGGCTTCCTCCCGAAGTAGGGCACCGGGGGTCGGCGTGGACGGTGTCGAGCGAGACCGGGAGTCCCCGCCGGGCGCGGTGGAGCGCCCGGGAGCGACGAGCGTGCGGGTGCTCGCCGGAGCGCTCGAGGTCGCCGCGGACCTGGACTTCGCCGGCCAGGCCGGCACCCTGGCCCGCCTCGCGGCCGACTGGGCCGACGCGGACTCCGCGTTCGTGCTGGGACCCGAGGAGGACCCGCAGGTGCTGGTGCCCCTCTCGTCCGAGCAACGGCGCGGCGAGTGGGATCTCTCGGGCGCCAAGCTGGCGCTCGCCGACGTTCGGGAGTGGGCGGCGGGGGAGCCGCCGGCGGGGGTCGGGTCGAGCTTCGGCGGCGTTCTCCCCGCGGCGAGCCATCTCATCGCGCTGCGGGGGAAGGGGGCGGAGCCGGTCGGGATGCTCGTCCTGACGGGGGTCCGGGCCCCCGGCGCACTCGGGGAGGTCTCGGATCTCGCGGAAGCGTGCCGGCGAGCCTTCGACAACGCGTTCCACGTGCGATCGATCCGGGAGCTCGTGATCCAGGACGACACCGTCCAGTGCTACAACCGCCGTTACTTCGAGGAGTTCCTGACCGAGGAGCTGGCCCGCGCGAGCCGCTTCCACGCCCCGCTGTCGCTGATCTTCTTCGACATGGACGGGCTCAAGCAGGTCAACAGCCTCCTGGGGCACGCGATGGGGAGCCGCTGCCTCTACGAGGTGTCGGTCCGCGTGCGGAGCAAGGTACGGAAGTTCGACCGCCTGTTTCGCTTCGGGGGGGACGAGTTCTGCATCGTGCTCCCGGAGACCGAGTGGCATGGGGCGCTGGAGGTCGCCGAGCGCGTTCGGGTCGCGATCGCCGGCAAGCTCTTCCTCGCGGCGGAGCTCGGAGAGCGGGGCGGGGTCAAGATGACCGCCTCCTTCGGGATCGCCTCGTTTCCGCTGCACGCCCGGGCCAAGGGCGAGCTGCTGGAGCGGGCGGACTGGGCGATGCAGCGGGTCAAGAACGGCCTCAAGAACGCCATCGCGGTGGCCGAGATCGCGGGGGAGGACCATGGGGGCTGAGCCGCCGGACGACGAGGGCGTCCGCGAGATCCGCCTGGAGGGGTGGTGGATCGCGGCCCCGGCGGCCCTCGTCGTCGTGCTGCTCGTCGCGGCCTTCTGGGGCGGCCGCGTCTTCGAGCGCGTGACGGCCGAGTCGCCCGAGGCGGGAGCCGGCGGCGCGCCGGCGGGCGCGTCGCCGGAGGAGGCGGAACCGCCCGACGACCTGACCTTCTTCGACACGCTGGCGGGAGGCGGCAAGGCGGCGGAGCCCGGCCGGGAAGTCCGCCCGCAGCGGGAGGCGGCTCCTCGCGGCGCTCCGACGCCGCGCGCGGACGGCCCGTTCCTGGTCCAGGTGTTCGCGGGCCGGGACCGGCACGCCGCCGAGGATCTTCTGGAGGCGCTCCGTGGGCAGGGCTACCCGGTCCGCGTCGAGGGAGAGCGGGAGGGGCGAGGAGCCCTTCTTCGAGTCCGGGTCGGCGGGTACGCCACCCGCGCCGAGGCCCAGGCGGTCGCGGAGAGGCTCGCCAGGGAGGGGCACGCCGGAGCCTGGGTCACCCGCAGGGACTGAGGCGCCGGCCGGGGGACGGGCCGCGGCGGCGGCCCGCCCCCGGCTGTTATCATGGGCCCGTGGCCCTTGCGCCGTTCGGGGAGGGCCCTACATTCCGTTCGATGGAGAGGTGCATCGTGAGGAACCCGGATCTTCAGGACCAGGCCGATCGGGTCGCGGGGCTGGCCGAGAAGGTCGAGGCCCTCCGGAGGTTCCTTTGATGTCGACGGGAGACAGGCCGAGCTCGACGACATCGAGCGCCAGCTGACCCTACCGGAGGTCTGGGGGGACGCCGCACGCGCCCGGGGTCTCCAGCAGAGGCGCTCGCGGCTTCAGGAGGGAGTGGACACGGCGATGGCTCTCGGCCGCCTGCTCGACGACGCCCGGACCCTCCTGGAGCTCGGCCGGGAGGGGGAGGACGTCGCCGCGGATTTGGGCGTGGCGGTGGAGGCGCTCCGGAGCCGGGTCGAGCAGGTCGAGCTGGCGACGCTCCTGACCGGCGAGCACGATTCCGCCGACGCGATCCTCGAGATCCACCCCGGCGCGGGCGGGACCGAGTCCCAGGATTGGGCGGAGATGCTGCTGCGCATGTACCTGCGGTGGGCCGAGCGTCGGGGGTTCGCGGTGGAGACGCTCGACTACCAGTCCGGCGACGAGGCCGGGATCAAGAGCGTGACCCTGGGCGTCCGGGGGGCGAACGTGTACGGCTACCTCCGCACGGAGCGGGGAGTCCATCGGCTCGTCCGGATCTCCCCGTTCGACGCGCAGTCGCGACGGCACACGTCGTTCGCGTCGGTCGACGTGATCCCGGAGGTCGCGGGCGACGCCGACGTCGCGATCGACGACAAGGATCTCCGGATCGACACGTACCGGTCGTCGGGCGCGGGCGGGCAGCACGTGAACGTCACCGATTCGGCGGTGCGGATCACCCACCTTCCGACCGGCATCGTCGTGACCTGCCAGAACGAGAGGTCGCAGCACCGCAACCGAGACGTCGCGATGCAGATCCTCAGGGCGAAGCTCCTGGACCGCGCCCGCAAGGAGGCCGACGAGCGGATGGCCCAGGAGGTCGGGGAGAAGAAGAAGATCGAGTGGGGCAGCCAGATCCGGTCGTACGTCCTCGCGCCGTACCGCCTCGTGAAGGACCACCGGAGCGGCCACGAGGTCGGGGACGCCGACCGGGTCCTCGACGGGGACCTGGACGCCTTCATCCGCGCGGCTCTGGCGATCGCGCGGGCGGAGAGGGTCCCGAGGCCCGCGTGAGCGGGGCGGAGGGGAACGCGGCTTTGAGCAAGGACCCGAAGGATCGCGCCGACATCGATCTCGAGCCCCGCGAGACGGAGATCCTGAAGTCCGTGATCGAGGCCCACATCGTGACGGGGGAGCCGGTCGGGTCGCGCACCCTCTCGAAGAGCCGGGGTCTCGACCTTTCCCCGGCCACGATCCGGAACATCATGTCGGATCTCGAGGCCAAGGGGCTGCTCGCGCAGCCCCACACGTCGGCGGGGAGGGTTCCCACCGACATCGCGTACCGCGTGTTCGTCGACCGGCTGATGGGGCCCCCGCGCATGGCGCCCGCGCAGGCGCACGCCATCGACGAGGCGCTCTTGAGGAGCCGGAGCGAGATCCCCGAGCTCCTCGGCGAGGCGAGCCGGCAGCTTTCCCGGTTCTCGAAGCATGTCGGGGTCGTCCTCGCGCCGGAGCTCCGGCGCATCGTGGTGGAGCACGTCGAGTTCGTCCGGCTCGAGGCGAAGCGCGTGGTCGCGATCCTCGTGGATCGCGCCGGCATGGTCCACAACCGCATCCTCGAGATCGAGGAGCCGCTCGACCAGGACGACCTCGACCGGATGGGCCGCCAGCTCTCCGAGCAGTTCGGGGGCTTCACGCTTCCGCGGATGAGGGAAGCCCTCCTGACGAGGATGTCCGAGGAGACGGCCCAGTGCGACCGTCTCGTGGCGGCCAGCCTCGAGCTCGGGCGACTCGCGATCGAGCCCGGCCTCGGCGGCGACGTGTTCGTCGAGGGGGCGTCCAACCTGCTCGGGGCGCCGGAGTTCTCGAGCGTGCGGCGCATGAGGGCGCTGTTCCGCACGCTGGAGGAGAAGAGCCGGCTCGTGGAGCTCCTGAGCCGCGTTCTCGAGGGGGAGGGCGTTCAGGTCGTCATCGGCCGCGAGAACCCGGTGTCCGATCTCGCGGATTGCTCGGTCGTGGCGTCGACCTACGGGTCCGGCGACCGCATCATGGGCACGGTGGGAATCGTGGGGCCGACGAGAATGGAGTACGCGCGGGCGATCGCTCTCGTCGACCACCTGGCGAAGGTGCTGACCCGACTCCTTTCGAGTCCGGGGATCTGAGGGCCGCGCCGGGCTCCGCGCGGCGCCCCCGGGGAGAAGCAGGCATGAGCAAGGCGGCGGACCGACCCGATCCCGACGGCCCCGAGCCGCCGGACGAGGTCGAGATCCTCGAGGTCGTGGGGATGGAACCGGACGCTCCGCCCGCGGCGGCCGGGGAGGAGGTGGAGATCGTCTTCGAGCCGCCGCCCGGCCCGCCCGCGGGGAGGGCCGAGGGGGAAGGCGCGCGAGAGGAGGAGGCGCTCCAGGAGCGCCTCCTGAGGCTCCGGGCGGACTTCGAGAACTTCAAGAAGCGGGTGAGCCGCGAGCAGCAGGAGCTCGCGGAGCGCGCGGCGGGCCGCATGATCGCCGCGCTCCTTCCGGTCCTGGACAACCTGGAGCGAGCGCTGGCCGCGGCCCGACGGGAGTCGGGCGGCGAGGCGCTCCGCGCGGGCGTGGAGATGATCCATCGGCAGCTGCTCGACGCGCTCGCGAGGGAAGGGCTGCGGCCGGTGGAGGCGGTCGGCCTGCCGTTCGACCCGAACGTGCACGAGGCGGTCGGGACCGACGGCTCCGCCGCGTTCCCGCCCCAGACGGTCGTCGAGGAGCTGCAGCGGGGCTACTGGCTCCGCGACCGCCTCCTCCGTCCGGCCCTCGTCGTCGTCAGCGTCGGCGCGGAGGACGCGCCGGAAGCCCCGCCGTCCGGCGAGGAGGCCTAGATGGGGAAGGTCATCGGGATCGATCTCGGAACGACGAACTGCTGCGTGGCCGTGATGGAGGGAGGCAAGCCCCGGGTGGTCACGAGCCGGGAGGGGAGCCGGACCACCCCCTCGGTCGTCGCCTTCACGGCGCGCGGGGAGCGCCTCATCGGGCAGATCGCGAAGCGCCAGGCCCTGACCAATCCCCAGAACACGATCTACGCGGTCAAGCGGCTCATCGGCCGGAAGTACGACTCGGTCGAGGTCGCCCGCGCGAAGCAGCTCGTCCCGTACGAGATCGTCTCCTCGCCGAACGGGGACGCGTGGATCCGCGCCCGGGACAAGGACTTCTCGCCCCCGGAGCTGTCGGCGCTCTTCCTGTCGAAGCTCCGCGAGATGGCCGAGGACTTCACGGGCAGCGAGGTCGGCGAGGCGATCATCACGGTCCCGGCGTACTTCGACGACTCGCAGCGGCAGGCGACGAAGGACGCGGGCCGGATCGCGGGCCTGAACGTGCTCCGGATCATCAACGAGCCGACGGCCGCGTCGCTCGCGTACGGGCTGGACGAGGGGACGACGCCGAAACGGATCGCCGTGTTCGACCTCGGCGGGGGGACGTTCGACATCTCGATCCTGCAGCTCGGAGACGGCGTGTTCGAGGTGAAGGCGACGTCCGGCGACACGTTCCTCGGCGGCGAGGACTTCGACCAACGGATCGTCGACTGGCTGCTCGAGGTCGCGCGGAACGAGTCGGGCGTGGATCTCCGCGCGGATCGGCTGGCGCTGCAGCGCCTCAAGGAGGCGGCGGAGAAGGCCAAGTGCGAGCTGTCGCACGAGGAGTCCGCGGAGATCAACCTCCCGTTCATCAGCGCCGACGAGGGGGGGGCGCGCCACCTCCGGACCGTGCTCACGCGGGCGGCCCTCGAGGGGCTCGTCGACGACCTGGTCGAGAAGACGCGGGGGCCGAGCGAGGAGGCCCTTCGCATGGCGGGGCTCCGCAGGGAGGACATCGACGAGGTGCTGCTCGTGGGGGGGCAGACGCGCATGCCCCGGGTGATCCAGGTCGTCCGCGAGATCTTCGGCCGGGAGCCGAACCAGAAGATCAACCCCGACGAGGTGGTGGGAATCGGGGCGGCGATCCAGGCCGGCATCCTGAAGGGCGACGTCAAGGACATGGTGCTCCTCGACGTGACGCCTCTCTCCCTGGGGATCGAGACGCGGGGGGGGATGTTCACCAAGATCATCGAGAGGAACTCCACGATCCCGACCCGGAAGTCGCGCATCTTCACGACGGTGGCGGACAACCAGGCCAAGGTGGAGGTGCACGTGCTGCAGGGCGAGCGGGAGGTCGCGGCCCACAACAAGTCGCTCGGCCGTTTCGAGCTCGTGGGCATCCCCCCGGCCCCGAAGGGCGTCCCCCAGATCGAGGTGACGTTCGACATCGACTCGAACGGCATCGTGAACGTGCAGGCGCGCGACATCGCCACGAGCCGCGAGCAGAAGATCCTCGTGACGCCCTCGGGCGGCCTGACGGAGGAGGAGATCCAGGGGATCATCGAGGACGCCGGGCGGCACGCCGAGGAGGACCGCAGGCGGGCGGAGCTGGTGCGCGCCAAGGGCCGGCTCGAGGGGCTCGTGGACAGCAGCCAGAAGAGCTTCGGCGAGTTCGGGTCGATGCTCTCCCCCGAGCAGCAGTCGTCGGTGCGCAAGATCCTCGACGCGGCCCGGAAGGCGCTCGCGGGCGGGAGCGTGGCGGAGTGCACGCAGTCGCTCGAGCGCATCGCGGAGGTCGGCCAGATCCTCTCCGAGGTGATCCTGTACGACCCGGGCTCGTTCGAGTCGGAGAAGGGGCGCGAGGGGGCCGACTCGGTCGAGGAGGTCTGAGGGTCCGGGCGGAGCGGCGCCGCGCCGCGGAGGAGTTTCCGTGTCCGACCGCGACTACTACGAGATCCTGGGAATTCCGCGGGACGCGGACGCGGCCGCGATCAAGAAGGCGTACCGTCGTCTCGCGCTGAAGCACCACCCGGACAAGAACCCCGGCGACAAGGGGGCGGAGGAGAGCTTCAAGGAGGCGGCGGAGGCGTACGCGGTGCTGTCGGATCCCGAGAAGCGATCGCGGTACGACCGCTTCGGGAGGTCCGGCCTCGGCGCGCAGGGAGGGTTCCAGGGGTTCGACCAGGAGATCTTCGGCGACTTCGCAGACATCCTCGGCGACCTGTTCGGGTTCGGCGGGCTGTTCGGCGGCGCCCGACGGCGCCCGTCGCAGCGCCCGGGAGACGACCTCCGCTACGATCTCGAGCTGGAGTTCGAGGAGGCGGTCCGGGGCCTCGAGACCCGGATCCAGGTCCCGCGCACGGAGCGCTGCCCGGATTGCGGCGGGCGCGGTGCGAAGGACCCCGAGGGGATCCGCCCGTGCCCGCAGTGCGGCGGGCGCGGGCAGGTCGCCTTCCAGCAGGGGTTCTTCACGCTCACGCGCCCCTGCGGCCGCTGCCGCGGCGCGGGCCGCATCCTCGTCGCGCCGTGCCCCGCCTGCCGGGGAGAGGGCCGGGTGCGCCGGGAGCGGGCGTTGA
>CAZPWK010000019.1:0-19511 GCA_964590285.1 uncultured Acidobacteriota bacterium
TTCGCACGGCGTGGCGCTTCATCCTCGACTCCATACCCCCGCCCCGGCCTGCACGGCCATCCGTCCCGGATCTTCGCGCGTTCTCGCCCGGGCCGATTCTAGCAGGCCGGTGCGGGGGCGCCTCCCGACGGATCGCCGAGGGGGCACAACGGCGTCCGCCGGTCGGCCATTCCGCTCCTATTTCTTCGCGACCTCGACCTCTGCGTGCTCGAGCATGTGCTGCCCGATCCACTGGGCGAGGACGTCGGTCGGGACCTGGGCCAGGACCGGCTCGACGACCACCTCGCTGCCGCCCCTCGAAACCACGTACTTGACCTTGCGGCCGGGCACCCAGTTCTTCTTGGTCACCGCGCAGGTCGCGCAGGCCTCCCCGGTGTTGTCGGCGAACTTCACGCCTTCCACCGAGACGAGGACGTCGCCGATGCGGAAGCCGGCCGCCTCGGCCGGGCTGCCGGCGACGATCCGGTTGACGACCGGGAGGCCGGAGTCCTTCTTCTCCTCCATCTCGATGCCGATCCAGCCCCGGTCCTTGAACATGGCCGCCATCTTGTTCAGGCAGGTCTGCGTGTCCGCCGTGCACTTCCCCTTCTCGCCCGCCGCCACGGGGAGAGCAAGGAGCGCGACCGCCAGGGCGGCGGCCGCGGCCACCGCGAGCCGACGACGCTGCTTCATGGTCCAACCTCCGTTTCCGAGATCGGCCGCCGGCCGTTCCGCGCCGGGGCTCGGCGCGGGCCCGGCCGGGCGGGCACCTCTCGATTCCTCGAGAAGAGCGTACGGGCCGGCGCCGTCAACGTTCGAAAGGAACGGCAAAACCTTTCGCCGGATGTAAAGACCCTGCAAAGCGGGACCTCTCGGAGCGGGGCGCCCCGGGACCTCTGGTATATTCCGGCTCCGCTCCGGAGGAGCCCCCGGGTGGAGGACGGCTCGTCCTCCGAGAACCTCCGGCGGCGCCGGGGGGCGCGTGTCGAGACTCGCCGTGCTCCGGAAGCACCGGCCGCTGGCCCTCGGATTCGCGGCCGTGGCCGTTCCCCTGCTCCTCGTCCTCGGTCTCCAGCTGTGGTGGCTCGTCCGCCTCCACCGCACGTCGATCGCGGCCGGGCGGGCTGTGCTGACGGGGTTTCTGGACGCGGTCGCCACGGAGGTCGTCTACTCCTACGGGCCGGCGGCCGAGCGGGCCCTCGACGTCCCGGCGTCCCTCTTTGCGCAGGACCGTCTCGAGAAGGCCGCCGCCCACTTCCGGAAGCGGGACGTCGAGGGGGTCAAGACGCTCTTCGTCGCGCGCTTCTCGAGCGAAGGCTGGGGCACCCTCCTCGTCTACGACCCGGAGAGCGACGCCATGCGCCCGGCCGGCGCCTCCGACGAGACCCGCGCGATCACGGTCGCCTGCGCTCCCTGGAAGCTCATGCACGAGCGCGCGATCCAGCTCGAGGCCCCGCGGCTCTTCGTCGAGGAGAGGGAGCCCGACAACCGGATCGTCCTCAACCCGATCACCGACGCGAGCTCCCGGGTCCTCGGCGTCGCGGGGATGGTGCTCGACGAGCGCTGGTTCGTCGCCCGGCTGCTGCCCGGCGCGATCGCGGCGCAGGCGCCGAAGTTCTTCCCCGAGGGGGAGGAGGCCGTCGCGACGCTCCGCGACGGGACCGGCGCCCTGCGGTTCTCGACCGACCCGGCCGACGACCGGCCGGCCGAGGTGACGCGTTCGCTCGAGTTCGTCTTCACGGACATGCGACTCGGCGTCCGGAGCCGCGGCCTGAGCCCGGATCAGCTCGCGCGGCTGGCGTTCGGGTTCAACCTGACGCTCTCGCTCGCGGCGGCGGCGCTGCTCGCGGGGGGCCTCGTCTTCCTCGTCCGGACCGCCGCGCGCGAGGTGCGGCTGTCGGAGATGAAGTCCGACTTCGTGTCGAACGTGTCGCACGAGCTTCGCACCCCGCTCGCCTCGATCCGGACGTTCGGGGAGCTTCTCCGGCACGGCCGGGCGGCCACGCCCGAGAAGGTGCGCGAGTACGGCGCCTACATCGAGACCGAGGGCCGCCGGCTGACGCAGATCGTCGAGAACCTGCTCGACTTCGGGAGGATCGAGTCGGGCCGGAAGGTGTACCGCTCCGCTCCGACGAGCGTGGCCGCGGCGATGCGGGCGGCGCTCGGGACACTCGAGACCCGGATGCGGGACGGCGGGTTCGAGATCGAGACCCGAGGCCTCGACGACGCGCTCCCCGAGATCCCGGCCGACGAGGACGCCCTGGCCCTGGCGTTCCACAACCTGCTCGACAACGCCGTGAAGTACTCGGGCGACTCGAGGTGGATCGGGGTCGAGATCGAGCGGCGCGGCTCGGAGATCGTGGCGTCCGTGCGGGATCGCGGGATCGGAATCCCCCCGGACGAGCAGGCGAGGATCTTCGACCGGTTCCACCGGGTGGGCACCGGCCTCGTCCACGACGTCCGGGGGGCCGGCCTGGGCCTGGCGATCGTGCGGCACGTGGCCGAGGCGCACGGGGGGCGCGCGACCGTCGAGAGCGCGCCCGGGCAGGGGAGCGTTTTCGAGGTCCGCCTCCCGATCCCGCCGGCGGCGGAGAACGGGCCCCGACGGGAGCCTCCCGGGGACGAGAGGCGGAGGTGGGAGTGAGGGCGCCATGGCGAAGATCCTGATCGTCGAGGACGACGCGGCGATGGCCACGGCCCTCAGGGACGGCTTCGCGTTCGACGGGCACGCCGTGACCGTGGCGAAGGACGGGGTCGAGGGCCTGCGCCTCGCGATCGAGTCGAGCCCGGACGTCGTCGTGCTCGACGTGATGCTCCCGAGACTGAGCGGCCTCGACGTCTGCAAGAAGATCCGGGCGAAGGGGAGCGACGTCCCCGTGATCATGCTGACGGCGCGCGGACAGGAGATCGACAAGGTCGTCGGCCTCCGCTCCGGGGCGGACGACTACGTGACCAAGCCGTTCGGGTTCATGGAGCTGACGGCCCGCGTCGAGGCCCTTCTCCGGCGCGCGTGCGGCGCGGCGGGGCGCGCGTCCTCGTGCCGGTTCGGGGACGTCGAGGTGGACTTCGCCCGGTGCGAGGCGCGCAAGGCGGGCCGCCCGGTCGAGCTGTCCGCACGGGAGCTCCGGCTGCTGCAGTACTTCGCCGCGCACCGCGGAGAGGTCCTGAGCCGCGAGCGCCTGCTCGACGCCGTCTGGGACTACGGCAGCGACTCCCGGAGCCGCACCGTGGACGTGCACGTCGGGAAGCTGCGCCGCAAGATCGAGGACCGGCCGGAGGACCCGCGGCACATCGTCACCGTGCACGGGATCGGCTACAAGTTCACCGGGTGATTCCCCGCGGGCGCCCCTCTCCCCCCTGCTCGGCCGGAGCCGCGGGGGGCGCCGCCTTCTTCGCGACGAGCTCCTCGATCTCCGCGGGGAGCGCGAACAGGCCCGGCGGGACGTCGACGTTCCTGCGGATGCTCTTCACCGTCATCACCCGCTCCTGCCCGACGATCTTCGTGTGCGCCCGGAACGCCGACCGGATCCCTTCGGCCTCGCGGTAGTCCTCGAGGGTCGTCTCGACCGGGACGCTCCCCATCGGCGTGTCGAGGGTCATCGCGACCTTCGAGATCAGGCCGCTCTCGCGATCCACGTACAGGGTCTGCGGCTTGCCCCCCTTCGACTTCAGGACCAGCACCCAGCAGGAGCGTCCCGCGACGTCCTCGATCCCCGTGACCTCCCCGGACTCGTAGAAGTCGCGCCAGCGAAGGTGCTTGTCGAGCGCCGACTCCCGGAGGTAGTCCTCCCGCTCCTGCCCTTCCAGGACGCGCGGCCCCGCCATGACCGACTTCTCCCAGACGACCGTCCCGTTCGAGCCCTTCTCGATCCTGCCCGTGACCTCCGAATCGGTCCGCGTGTACGACAGGTTGGGCCTGGCGACCCAGACGGTCACCTGGAGCGCGATCCCCTGCGCGGGCATCTCCATCGTCCCCTCGGTGACGGCGTTCCGGACGCCCTCGTGCGCCTCGCGCCCGCCGGTCGCCTCGAGGTACTTCTCGAGGACGGAGTCGGCCGGCGGGAGAGCGGCCTCCTCGGCGAGCGCCGGGAAGAGCCCCGAGATCGGAAGGAGCACGGCGAGCAGCGCGCTCCGGAGCGGCTTCGATCCACGGTCGGTGCGATCGCGATTCATCGGCTCTCCTTCTCGCCGGCCTCGCCGGCGGGATTCAGGATCCAGAGAACGGCGGCGTCGAGCGCCGGGTCGCCGCCCGCGAGGAGCGCCGCGCGCTCGGGAGGGACGACGACGTCGGGGATCACGCCGGTCCCCTCGAGCTTGCGGCCGCCGCGGGAGACGTATCCGGCGAACGCGTACTGGAAGCCGTCCCCGCTCGGGAGCTTCTCGATCGCGCTGCCCAGAACCATGCCGGCCGTCCTCGTCCCGAAGACGCGCGCGCGCCCGAGGTCCTGGAGCCCCCCCGCGAGCACCTCGGCGCACGACATCGAGAGGCCGTCCACGAGCACGGCGACCGGCCCCGCGAAGGTCTTGGGCCGCGGCGAGACGATCGCCTTGAGCTCGGTGTCGCGGAGGGTCATCGTGCCGAGGTACGGGTCTCCCGACGCGACGAGCCACCCGGCCATGCCCATCGCCATCGGGAGCATCCCGCCCCCGTTCCCGCGGAGATCGAGCACGACCCCCCTCGCGTCGAGGAACGAGCGCATCGCCTCGTCGAAGACGGGCATCACGCGCGCCGGATCGAGGAACCCGTTGAACGCGACGTAGCCGACCTCCCCCGGAAGCCGCTTCGTCTCGATCCACACGTGGAGGTTCGCGATGTGGCCGAACCCGTACCTCGCCCCGCGCGCCTCGGCGAGGACCATCTCGCGGCGGACCTCGCGGCCGGAGCCGTCCCGGAACCGCACCGCCACCCGCTCGCCGATCCGGCCGGAGAGCCGCGAGAGGACGGAGCCCGCGAGGACCAGCTCGCGGTGCGGCCTCCCCGCGAATTCGCGCGCCACCTTCTCGAGCCGCTTCGCGCGGAAGCTGCCGATCCGGAGGATCTCCCAGCCCGGACGGACGCCCGCGCGGTCCGCGGGCGACCCCGGCGCGACCGAGGTGACCAGCGCCATCCCGTCCACGACCCGCGCGTCGATCCCCGCGTCGCCGCCGACCGATCCCTCGCCGACTTCCCGGCCCATGTCCTCGAGCACCTCGGCGGGGATGATCTGGAAGTGCGACTGGTTCAGGCGGCCCACGAGGTCGCGAAGGACGCCGCGGGCCTCGTCTCCCGTCCTCGCGCGCTCGACCCTCGGCCGGAGCTCGTCGCGGATCGCTCCCCAGTCGAGCCCCCCGAGCGTCGGGTCGAAATGCTTGTCGCGGATCGTCGTGAAGACCCGGTCGAAGGACTCGACCTGGAGCTTGCGCTCCGCCGCCGAGAGCTTCGGCTCCCTCCGGGCCTCCGCCGGCGACGCCAGGAGGGCGGCGCAGACCGCGGCGAGGACGACCTCTCGGATTCCGTGTCCCATTCGCGTCCCTCCCGGACGGCCCGCGATCGTCACGCCCGCTCCCGCTGCCGCCCGACGAGCGTGAAGATCGTCGGCCGCGCGGGGATCTCCATCCGCACGAACCGCGTCTCGGCGAACCGGTACGCCGCGGCCAGGACGGCGGCGCAGGCGATCCAGCCGGCGGCCGTCGAGAGCGGCGACGCGCCGATCCGATCGGCCGCGATCTGGAGGAGCGCCTCCGCGACCGGGGGACGCAGGGCGCCCGCGATCATCGCGACGGTGAGGCCGATCATCCCGAGCACGAACGCCACGACGATCCCGAAGTAGACCCCGAGGCGCGCTCTCTCGGAGACGAACGGCCGAAAGGCGCGCAGGAGGACGCCCAGCAGGATCAGCCAGGGGCACGCCGCGAGCGGCAGCACGAGGACCGCCACAGGGCCCCCCGCGCGCGGCAGGAGTCCCGGGTGGTCCTTCCTCAGCGTGAGGCCGCCCTCCCGCGGCACCACGCGGCCCCCTCCATCCGACCCCAGATAGCGGTCCGCGATCTCCCCGGCCGGAACGGATCTTCCGCAGACCGCCTCGACCGCCCGCGCGATCTGAAGGGCGGCGAAGCCCCGGCTGCTCTCGGGACCGAAGGAGAACGGGTTGTACAGCGCGGCACGGCTCCAGAGGACCGCGGGATACCGGGGCCGAGGCGCGAACGTCTCCCCCCACGGCGATCCGACCACCGGGGGGTTGCCGTCGGGAGCCAGGGCGTGGAAGCGGAGCGGGACCTCGAACCCGAGTCCGGAGCGCGTCTCGACGAAGCCGAGCGGCTCCCGCCGGGATTCGGCGCGCGCCCCGAGAGCGGCGCCCGCGCCGTATCCGAAGCCGAAGACCAGGAGGGGCGGCAGCGCGAGCAGCGCGAAGAGCGCCCGCCGGCGGAGCGGGAGCGGATCCAGCAGGTGCAGCGACTCGAGCCCGAGCGACCAGGAGATGAAGAGCACGTAGCCCGCCAGGGGAACCTGCCACAGCCGGAGAACGCCGGCATCCGGGTCGCCGACGAGCGCCCCGAGCCCCCCGGCGGCGACGACGCCGAGCAGCGCGACGAACGGAAGCATCGCGGCGGCCTTCGGTCCGAGGACCAGCAGGCGGAGGAGCGCGCGGGCGAGCGCCGCTCCGCGCGGCCCGGCCCGCTCCGCCTCGCGGCCCGCGGCCGGCACGGCGGTCTCTTCGACGGCACCGCCCTCGGGCTCCGCGGGGGCGAGAGAGAAGGCCCCGGGCGCGACCCGGAACAGAGCCAAGGCCCCGGCCGCCGCCCCGACCGCGGGAGCGACCGCGAAGGCTGCGGGCGCCCCGGAGAGCTTCGCGAGGAGCGCGCCGGTCCCGCCCAGGACGACCGCGACCCACGCGGCGTAGCCCCGCGTCACCGGAACGCTCGCCAGCGAGGGACGGAAGGAGTCGAGGAGGACCGTCGCGAACAGGATTCCGGCCCCGAGCAGGAGAGCGAGGTGCCGCACGTCCACGCCGAGTCTCGCGCCGCCCGTGGACAGGCTCCCCAGCAGGGCGACGACGGCGACGTAGGCGGCCGCGACCGCGGCCGCCGCGAGGACGACGGACGCCAGGTGGATCGCGCGGAGCCGCCGCGCGGAGACCGGCAGCGCGAGGTCGAGAGGGCGGCACCGGCGTCGCACGGGGCCGACGGCGAGGAAGAGCGCGAGCGAGCACCAGCCCACGAGGACGAGCCACGATCCCGGGATCTCCGACCCCCGGTATCTCGCGCGGCCGAGGAACAGCAGGACCCAGAGCCCCGCGTTCACCGTGAGGAGCCCGAGCCAGAGCGGGAGCGCGCGGAAGATCTCGCTTCGGAGGAGCGCCCGGAGGATCACGACCGGCCTCCCGCCAGCTCGACGAACAGGTCCTCGAGCGCGATCGCGCGGCACGGGACGTCCGCGACGCCGATCTCTCGCGCGAGAGCGGCCCGGGCCTCCGCGGGCTCGAGGCGGAGGATCGCGTGGAGCGAGCCGGCCCGCTCGCGAACCGACACGCAAGCGGCGAGCGACAGGACCCGGCCGGCCGCGACGCCGGAAGCGCCGGGGACGACCGCCAGCGAGAAGCGCTCTCTCAGGTCGTCGAGACCGCTGTCCACGAGCACCTTGCCGCCGTGGATCATCACGATCCGGTCGGCCAGCCGCTCCACGTCGGTCATGTAGTGCGAGGAGAAGAGGATCGAGGAGCCGGTCTCGTTCAGGAGCCGGATCGAGGTCTCGAGGAACTCCCTCCGCGCGGCCGGGTCGAGGCCGGACGCCGGCTCGTCGAGGAGGAGCATCTCGGGGCGGTGCGCGACGGCGCAGACCAGGGCGACGCGCCGAGCCTGCCCCTTGCTGAGGGTCCGGATCCCGGAGCCGAGGGGGAGCTCGAACCCGCGGGACAGCTCGATCGCCAGCTCCTCGTCCCAGGTCGGGAAGAGGCTCCGGTGGAGGTCGAAGACCCCGCGGACCGCGAGGAACGGCGGCAGGATCTGGTCCTCGGAGACGTAGCCGACCCTCCGCTTGACCTCGACCGGGTCCTTCCGGGGATCGAGCCCGAGGACGCGGACCCGCCCGCCCTGCGGCTCGATCATCCCCATCGCGATCCGGATCAGCGTCGTCTTCCCGGCGCCGTTCTTCCCGAGGAGGCCGACGACCTGGCCCGGCTCGACCGAGAACGTCACGCCGTCGAGGACGTCGTGCCCCCTGCGGTAGGCCCGCCGGATCCCTTCGAATTCGAGAGCGCTCATGCGTCCGTCCTTTCCGTCGTCGCATCCTTCGCTTCCTCGAGGAGGCGGAGAACCTCCTCGAAGGGGACGCCCGAGAGCGCGGCCTGCGTCAGCAGCCGGCGGGCGGCCTCGCGGAGCCGCTCGCGGCTCTCGGATGAAACCGTCGCCGGCGGCCGCTCGCGGACGAACGTCCCGCGCCCGCGCTGGGTCTCGATCAGCCCCTCTCTCTCCAGCTCGTCGTAGGCCTTCTTGACAGTCAGGGGGGCGACGACGAGCTGCGACGCCAGGTCGCGATGGGAGGGAAGCTGGCCGCCGGGCTTCAGTCTCCCGCCCGCGATGGCGTCCGCGATCTGCCGCACGATCTGGCGGTAGATCGGGATCTCGTCTCCGGGGCTCACGTGGAACACGTTCGGCTCCATTTCTTTTCGTGATATATAGCACTATATCACTAAATCGCATCGTGTCAAGAGAATTTATCGGGGGGATCGAGGGCCCGCCACGGTGGCCGCGAGAATGTGGGATTCTCGCGCCGCAGACGTTCGCGCCGGTGGCCGTGCCGGCGAAGAAGGTCCCTAGGTTCAGCACTTTGGAGCCTCCTCGGTCCGAGCCGACTCCCCGGACCGAGGGAGGCGGAGGCGCTCCATTCCCCACGTACGGAGCGCCCTGTCCTCCGGCGCGGGGTTTCCCCCGCCGCCCGGCCAGTTTCACCTGCCACGGCTCCGGCGATCCCACAATCTCGCGGCCACCGTGAGGGCCCGCCGATAGAGTTATTTGAATAGATGGCGGCACGGATCGCTCCGGTTCTATCATGCATCCTCATTCGCAAGGGAGGCTCCATGAAGCTCGACCGGAACGTCGCCCTCTTCTCGCTGCTGGCGT
The DNA here is from genome assembly GCA_964590285.1 of uncultured Acidobacteriota bacterium. GTDB lineage: Bacteria > Acidobacteriota > Polarisedimenticolia > Polarisedimenticolales > JAIQFR01 > CALMJU01. The sequence continues at coordinate 9,079 of CAZPWK010000019.1, forward strand.
GCCTGGCCGGCCTCGCCGCCGCCGACGAGGGGATGTGGATGCCCCAGCAGATCCCCACCCTCGCCCCGCGCCTTGCGGCGCTCGGTTTCCAGGGCGATCCCGAGGCGTTCGCCGACCTGACCGGCCAGCCGATGGGGGCGGTCGTCTCGCTGGGGGGCTGCTCGGCCTCGTTCGTCTCCCCCGACGGGTTGATCGTCACCAACCACCACTGCGTGGTCGGGGCGCTCCAGTACAACGCGACGCCCGAGAGGAACCTCCTCGAGGAGGGGTTCCTGGCCAGGACGAGGGAGGAGGAGCTGCCGATCGGCCCCGGCTCCCGCGTCCACGTGACGACCGAGGTGTCGGAGGTCACCGGCGACCTCGCGAGCCGGCTGACCCCGGATCTCTCCGACCGCCAGCGCTACGACGTCGTCGACCGCTGGGTCAAGGAGCGCACGGCGGCGTGCGAGAAGGACGGCTCCCGCTGCCGGGTCTCGCCGTTCTTCGGAGGCCTCCGCTGGTTCGAGATCCGCCAGCTCGAGATCCGCGACGTGCGCCTGGTCTACGCCCCCGCGGCCGGGATCGGGAACTTCGGCGGCGAGATCGACAACTGGCGCTGGCCGCGGCACACCGGCGACTTCGGGATGTTCCGCGCGTACGTCGGCCCGGACGGGAAGCCCGCCCCTTACTCCAGGGACAACGTCCCCTACCGGCCGAAGCGCCGGCTCGAGATCTCCCCCGAGGGGGTCGCGCCGGGGGACCTCGTGTTCGTCGTCGGCTATCCGGGGGCGACCGAGAGGCACAGGACCTACGCCGAGATCGCGGAGCTGACCGAGTGGGAGCTCCCGCGCGAGATCCGCCGCTCGACCGAGCTGCTGGCGCTGGCGGACGAGCTTGCGGCCGGGAGCCCCGACCTCTCGATCAAGGTCGAGGCCCGGCGGCGCGGCCTGGCCAACGGGCTGACCAACGACCGCGGCGTGCTCGAGGGGCTCGTCCGCGGCGGCGCGCTCGAGAAGAAGAAGGCCCGGGAGCGCGAGCTCGAGGCCTGGATCGACGCCGACCCGAAGCGAAGGGAGGAGTTCGGGGGAGCCCTGGCCGGACTCGAGTCCCTGAGGGCGGACGCCGCGCGGACCCGCGAGAGGGACGACGTGTACGACTCGCTCGTCGGCGGCCGGAGCACGATCCTGGAGGCGGCCGACACGATCCACCAGATGGCGGTCAACCGGTCGAAGAAGGATGCCGATCGCGAGCGCGACTTCCAGGAGCGGGAGTGGACGCGGATCCGCGAGCGCCTCGACCGGATGCAGCGGAGCCTCGACCCAGTCCTGGACCAGGCGTTCCTGCGCTACCGGCTCGTCGAGGCCTCGAAGCTCGGCGCGGACGAGCGGATCGAGCTCCTGGACCGGGCGGCCGGGCTGCGCCCCGGCATGCCCTGCGACGAGGCGTCGAAGGCGATCGACGCCTTCCTCGACCGGCTCTACGCCGGGACGCGCCTGTTCGACCGCGAATTCCGGCTCTCCCTCCTGGACAGGACCGAGGCCGAGCTCCGGGAGGCCAAGGATCCTTTCCTCGATCTCGCCGCCGCCCTGTACCCGTTCGGCGAGCAGCTCCGGGAGGCGCAGAAGACCCGGCGGGGCGCCCGGTACCGGCTCGAGCCGGTCTACATGAAGGCCCTCCTCGGGGCCTCGGCCGGGCTCGTGGCGCCGGACGCCAACGGCACGCTCCGGGTGACGTTCGGGAAGGTCTCGGGAGTGGACATCCGGGACGGCCTCCACTACAAGCCGCAGACGACGGTACAGGGAATCCTCGAGAAGCACGCGCCGGGGGGCGAGTTCGAGGTCCCGAAGCCCCTGCTCGACGCGATCGCCGCCCTCCGCGCCGGGAAGCAGACCCCCTACCGCGACGCCGCGCTCGGCGACGTCCCGGTGGACTTCCTCTCCTCCGTGGACACGACCGGCGGGAACTCCGGGTCGGCGACCCTCGACGCGAAGGGGAGGCTCTGCGGCCTCCTGTTCGACGGGACCTACGACACGGTCGCCTCGGACATCCTCTTCGACCCGGTCCGCACGCGCTCGATCCACGTGGACTCGCGGTACCTGCTCTGGGTCCTGAAGGAGGTCGAGGGAGCGACCTGGATCCTCGAGGAGCTGGGGAGCGGAAAGTAGCCCCGCGGGGGACCCGCCTGCGAACCTCCGGCGCCCGCCCGGCGTAGTAGCCTTCGGACGCAGAAGGAGGGACGCATGAGCGAAGATTTCGCGGGGATGATCGGCGGCGTGTCCGTCGTGGTCGCCATCGCCTGGATCGTGCGCGCGGCGCTCGACCACCAGCGGGCGAAGAGGATCATCGCGGCGCAGGCCGAGCTGCAGCACAAGCTGCTCGAGAAGTTCGGCTCGTCGAAGGAGCTGATGGAGTTCCTGGGGAGCGGCGCGGGACAGCGCTTCCTCCTCTCGACCGCTCCCGCGCCGGGGAACCCGTACGCGAAGATCCTCGGATCGATCCGGAGCGGGATCCTCCTGGCGCTGCTCGGAGGCGCGATGCTGTTCCTGAGCGACCGAATCGCCGACGCGGCGGAGGGGTTCTCCATGCTCGGAGCGATCGCGCTGGTCCTCGGCATCGGCTTCCTCGTCTCCGCCGCGGTCGTCTACCTTCTGTCCCGCTCGTGGGGGCTCCTGCCCCGCGGGCCGGAGGCGGCCGGCGGGCTCGGGAACGTCTGACCGGCCCGGTTCGCGATGATCTCGAAGTCCGTGACGGCCCCGATCCTCCCCGCGGCGCCCCGCCCGGCCGCGGCGGCCGGCGCGGCGGTCGCTTGCCCGGAGGCGGAGTTCCGCGCCTTCTACGACAGGACCGCTCCCCAGTTGCGCGCCTACCTCGCCCGCTGCTCGGGGAACCCCGCGGTCGTCGCCGACCTGATCCAGGAGGCCTACTTCCGGCTCCTGCGCTCCCGCTTCCGCGGCCAGGGAGAGGAGCACCGCAAGAACTACCTCTTCCGGATCGCGACGAACCTCCTCACGGATCTCTTCCGCCGGGGGCGCGGGGCGGAGGCGACGGAGATCGAGGCGCGCAGTGAGATCCGGCTCGACGACCGGCTGAACCTGCGCGCCGACCTGAACGCGGCGCTCGGGACGCTGTCCCCCCGCGACCGGCAGCTCCTCTGGCTCGCGTACGTCGAGGAGGCGAGCCACCGCGACATCGCGCGGATCACGGGTCTTCGGGAGGCGAGCATCCGATCGATGATCTTCCGCGCCCGCGCGCGTCTCGCCGGGCACCTGCGGGAAATCGGGTTCCGGCCCGCGCAGGGAGGTAAGCCATGAGCACGCGGACGTGTCCGCGCGCGGAGGAGGTCCGGCGGGCCGCGCGGGCGAGCGCCTGGACCGACGAGCTCCGAGGCCACGTCGCGGGCTGCGCGGCCTGCGGCGAGGACGCGCTCCTCGCCTCGTTCTTCGCGAGCCTCGCGTCTGAGACCCGGGATCTCCCTCCGCTCCCCGACGCGGGCTCGGTCCGCCTCGCGAGCCTTCTCGCCCTGCGCCGCTCCCGCGCCGAGCGGCTGGTCCGGGCCCTGTCGATCGCCACGGCCCTCGCCTGGACCTGCGGAGCCGCAGCGGCGGTCGTCGTCGCGCTCCGGGCGTGGCCGCTCCTCGGGCCCCGGCTCGCCGGATTCCTGGGAGCGGTCGCCCTCCCCGCGCTCCCGCCGCTCTCCGTCTCGCAGGGCGCGGGGCTCCTCGCGGCGGGGGCGGGCCTGCTGCTGGCCCTCTGCCTCCTCGACGTCTTCGATTCGACGGCGTCGTGAGCCGCTGGGACGCGGGCCCGCGCTCGCCGGACCGCGCGCGGCGGCGTCGCTAGTCCTCCCGCGGCTCCCGCCCCCTCCCCCTCGGGAACGGCGACCCCTCCGGCGGCCGCAGGCGGTCGAGCTTCTCCTTCTGGTCGGGCCGCAGGAGGTCGCGGATCTCCTCGCGGCTCCGCTCGAGGATCCCCCGGACCTCGGCGTGGCTGCGCTCGAGGATCTCCTGGATCTCCTTCTGCTGCCTCGCGTCCAGGTCGAGATCGCGGACCATGCGGGCGATCGGCATGCGATCCGCACGGTCCATCCGATCCTCGCGCATCCCCGGCGGCGGAGGCCCGCCGGGACCGAGCCGGAGCAGCACGAAGCAGAGCGCGGCGCCGAAGACGGCGCCGAGCGCGAAGACCAACCCCACCGCGAGAATGCCTCGGGCCCGCGGGGGCGCGACCGCCGATGCGTCAGCCATTGCTCTTCTCCGCGGCCAGGACGGCCTCGAGCAGGATGTCGCCCGTCTCCCGGCCTTCCCCGCCGCTCAGGATCACCGACTCGATGCTCGTCGAGGCGCCGCCCGAGGGAGCGCGATCGACGAGCGACACGGCCGCCGCGATCGCGACTGCGGCCGCGGCTGCCGCGGCGAGCTTCGGGATCGCCCGCCGCGCGCGGGCGCCTACGACCGCGACGAGATCGGCCGTCGGGGCCGCCCCTCGACGGCGCGCCTCGGCCATGAGATCCGGCACCGCCTCGACGAGCCGCGTCACGTCGGGCTCCGCCGAGCCGTGCGCCCGCCGGAGCGCCTCCCGGACGACCGCCCGATCGCCGCCGCGCTCCTCTCCCGTGGTTTTCATGCCGCCCCCTCCCCGCTTCGCAGCAGCCGGGCCAGCTTCCGGCGCGCGCGAACCGCGCGGAGCCTGACGGCGACGTTCGTCAGGCCGAGCGCTTCCGCCGCCTCGGCCATCGAGCGGCCCTCGAGATCGACGAGCGTCAGCACCGCGCGGTCCGCCGGCGAGAGACGCCGCAGCCCCTGCCGGACCATCAGCACCTCGAGCCGGGCCTTCGGGCTCTCGCCGGACGCGCGCTCGACGCCCGGGGCCTCCGGATCGACGAGCGGCCGCTCGCCGCGCCGCCTCGATCGCCGCACGTGGTCGAGAGCCTTGCGCGCGGCGATCGCCCGGAGCCACGCTCCCAGGTCCCCGGTCGGGAGGGCCCGCGTCGTCAGCGCGGCGATGAAGGCCTCCTGGACCACGTCGTCCGCCTCGTTCCCGCCATAGCGCCCGAGAACGTTCCACGCGGTCCGGACCATCGAGGGCCCATGCTCCGCCATCAGGCGCCGACCCGCGTCCTGGCTGCCGCCTCGCGCGGCGGACAGGACGTCGGCGTCCGCCGGAACGATCACGATCTCCGCAAGCGCTTCCATCCGCTTCCCGCCGTGGGCGCCGGGACCGGCCGGCGCGCAAGTCCTCGAAGAGAGGATACCCCGCCGCGCGGCCGGTCTCGAACGGTCAGAACTCGTGGGGCCTGTCGCCGGGGGGGGGACCGTCGGGCCGCCCGGGACGGCGCTGCCGCAGCTCGGCCGCCTTCGCCCTCTGCTCCTCGGTCAGCACGGAGCCGATCTCGACGAACATCCGGTGCCGCTCCACCGCCTCGATCGCTTCTTGCGCCGCGAGCGCGGCGGCGGCCTCCTGGACCTGCGCGTCGGTTGCGGCGGCGTCGTGGATCGCGGCGTCGAGCGCCTGGCGCGCCTTCCACGCCGCCTCCCCGCGGCCGGACGCCGCCTCCGTCCGGTGCTTCGTCACGATCTCCTGGATCCTGTGCTGCTGCTCCTCCGAGAGCCCGAGCGCGTCGGTCAGCCACTCGATCCGATCCGGTCCGCCCCCGGGACCGCGCCCGGGCCGGCCGGGGCCCTGGGCGATCGCCGGAGCCAGGACGAAAGCCGCGATCGCGGCGCCGAGAGTCCACTTCCCGAGCGATGTCTTCATGTGTTGTCCCTCCATGACGGCCGCTGGCGTTCACCGGGGAGACGAGCGCGGGCGGCGGCCCGTTTCACGCGGGGGAGACGACACGGGCTTCCCCGCCCGCTCGTCTTCTGGCAGGGGGTAGTCGGCGCTCGCCGCCCGCACGGGAGGCGGATTCGAAGGAGGCTCGATGAGCGGTCACGGCTGGGCCCGTCGCGCGATCCTCACCTCGATCGGTGTCGGAGCGCTTCTCGCGAGCGGCGTCTCCCGGGCCAGGCCAAGGCTCGAGAGCGAGTGGCTCTCCCGCGAGATCGCAGTCGACGGGTCTCTCGACGAGTGGGAGGGCAGGCTGCGCTTCGTCGAGGGCGCGAAGCTCTCGCTCGGGATCCACAACGACGGGGAGTACCTCTACCTCGCGGTCTACTCGCGGAACCCGCAGGTCGTGAGGCAGATCGCCCTCCGTGGACTCGAGCTGAAGCTCAAGGGGAAAGAAGAGCCGCTGCACATCCGCTTCCCGGTCGGTCTGGCGGAGTCCGGTCCGCGCCCGCCGTCCCAGCGCGGCGGAGACGAGGCGGAAGACCGCGAGCTGCGAGGTCTCGAGCAGGACTTCGCCGCCTCGCTCGGCACGTTTCTCCTCTACGGCCCGGGACCCGGCGAGAGCCGGAGCGTGGCGACCGACGGCAAGTCGGGCCTTCTCCTGCGGAGCCGCATGGAGCGCGACGAGATCCGCTGCGAGATGCGGATCCCTCTCGCGCCGGGCGCGACGCGTCCTCTGGCGGTCGGAGCGGGCCCGGGGACGCGGATCACGCTCTCCCTCGAGTCTCCGAGGAAGAAGCGCGACGAGATCGTCCGCGGCCCCGGCGGAGCGCCCCCGGGCGGAGGGCCGCCCGGAATGAGCGGAGGCGGTCCGGGAGGGATGGGGGGCGGCCCCGGCGGCGGCATGCCGGGCGGCGGCCCGGGAGGCCCGCGCGGCGATGTCCCCTCGTCGCTGAAACTGGACGTGAAGGTGATCCTCGCCGCGGAACCTACTCCGGCGAGCTGACGACACGATCCCACCGTCTCCAGCGTCTTCCTCGCCGGGGGGCGATCCGCGGCGGGCGATCTCGTCCTGCCGCCGAGGAGCCAGGATGCGAACGAGGACGTGGAAGCCGGCGCTCGCGGCGGTCGCCATCGCCGCGGCGAGGATCTGCTGCGAAGCCGGGATCCTCGCGGGCGAACCCTGCCCGCACGCCGCCGCAGGCGCGGCGCTCGAAGGCGGCAGGATCGGAATCGACGGCCGGTATCTCGGGCGCGAGGAGGCGGCGGATCTTCTGAACCTCGACGTGGAGGGAGGCGTGCTCGTCGAGCGGGTTGCGGAGGGGAGCCCGGCGGAGGCGGCCGGCCTGCGCGGCGGCTCTCTGACGGCGCGTCTTCAGGGAGAGGACATCCTTCTCGGAGGTGACTTCATCCTGCAGCTCGAGACGCACTGGGTGTGCGCTGGCGCCTGCCTCGAGAGCGCGCCGACGGAGATGGGACGGTTCTCATGGATCGGCGTGACCTTCCTGCGCGGCGGCCAGGTGCTGACGGCAGCCATCCGGATCGAGCCTCCCCTCGAGGCCCCCCGGGCGGCCAACTGAGAGAGCCCCCAAAAAGGGAAGGCCCCGGACCACGAGGATCCGGGGCCTTCGGGTTCGGTCTCAGTGGCGTTGGGGTCCCCGGTCACGGGGGACCGCTCCTGGCGCCACGGACGCCGGAAGTCGTCCCCTACGGAGACGCCACCTCCACCGAATGCTCAAGATAGCCGTTCAATGGATCACCTCCTTCGTCCGGGCGTCTCGCGATCGGAGGGCCCCACCCCTCCCGGCCGCCGGGGCGCCCGAGCCCCCGCGGGCCGCCGCGCTGCCCTGCGGCGCGCGGAACCTTCGACGGGGAAAAGAATGAGTCTGCCGCGAAGCGATGTCAAACGGAACCGGCGGCGGAGCGGCGCGGTCCGGCCCCCTTCCGTCCTCCTGGCGGCCCGTGTTCCTCCGCGATCGCCTTCGTGCCGCTCGGCGGCTTCGCTCACGTCAGCAAGGCCCGGATTTATCCTTGACAATCTGCCATCGGTCGAGCGTTTTTCAAGTATAATTCCGACGTGATCCCGAGACCCCGTCATCTGATCCGAATCGGGAACCTCCTCCGGACGCACCCGGTGGTGGCCATCCTCGGCGCACGGCAGGTCGGGAAGACCACGCTCGCTCGGGAGTTCTCGAATCGCCGGCGCGGCCCGACCGCGCGCTTCGACCTCGAGGATCCGGACGACCTCGCCCGCCTCGAGGAGCCGAAGCTCGCCCTGGGGGGGCTCGATGGGCTCGTCGTCCTCGACGAGGTGCAACGCCGCCCCGATCTCTTCGCGGTCCTGCGGGTCCTCGTGGACCGTCCCGGCTCGACCGCGCGGTTCCTGATCCTGGGAAGCGCCTCCCCCGATCTCCTCCGCCAGGGCTCCGAGACGCTGGCGGGAAGGATCGCGTTTCACGAGCTCGAGGGCCTCGCGCTCGACGAGACCGGTCCTTCGACCGCTCCCGCGCTCTGGTTCCGGGGAGGCTTCCCGCGCTCGTTCCTCGCATCGTCCGACGCGGACAGCGCCGAGTGGCGCGCGAGCTTCGTGAGGACCTTTCTCGAGCGCGACCTTCCCCAGCTCGGGAGCCAGGTTCCGTCCGCCACGCTCCATCGCTTCTGGAAGATGCTCGCCCATCACCACGCGCAGGTCTGGAACGGCGCCGAGCTCGGGCGCGCGCTCGGCGTCCGCGGATCGACCGTCAGGCGGTACCTCGATCTCCTCGCGGGCGCCCTGGTCTTGCGGCTGCTGCCGCCGTGGCACGAGAACCTCGCGAAACGACAGGTGAAGGCGCCCAAGGTGTACCTGGCGGACAGCGGCCTGCTCCACACGCTTCTCGGGATCGAGACCCCGTCGGACCTCGGGGCACACCCCAAGGTCGGGGCCTCGTGGGAGGGGTTCGTTCTCAAGGAGCTGATCACGCGCCTCGCCGCGCGACCGGAGGAATGCTACTTCTGGGCGACGCACGCAGGGGCCGAGCTGGATCTTCTCTTCGTCCGCGGCAGGACGCGTCTCGGATTCGAGATCAAGCGCACGACCTCTCCATCCACGACGCGGTCCATGCATGCGGCGGTGGAAGCGCTCGGCCTCGATCGACTGGATGTGATCCACGCCGGCGACGAGACGTTCCCGCTTCGTGAAGGGATCCGCGCGGTGGCGTTCTCGAGAATCGAGGAGAACGTCGAGCCGGCCGGATGACGCGGGTCCGACCGAGCCGAGAGGACGAGATGCAGAATTCTCGAACTCCGTACCCGCCCACCGGGGAGCCTCCGCGCGACCGGATCGCGTACCTGCTGCCGGCGCTCGCCGTCGCCGCGTTCCACGTCGCGACGGCGCCGGGTTACGGGATCTTCCGCGACGAGCTCTACTACCTGGCGTGCGCCGACCACCTGGCCTGGGGCTACGTGGACCAGCCGCCCCTCTCGATCCTCGTCCTCGCGATCGTCCGCGCGATCCTCGGTGACTCGCTCCACGCGATCCGGCTCGTCCCGGCCCTCCCGGCCGGGGGAACCGCGATCCTCGCCGCGTCCACGGCGCGGAGACTCGGGGGATCGGCGTTCGCCCAGCGGCTCGCGGCGGTCGCGACGGCCGTGACGCCGATCGCGCTGGCCCTCTGCGGCTTCTACTCGATGAACGCCCTCGACCTCGTCGTCTGGACGGGCGCCTTCCGCGTCCTCGCCGCGATCCTCGCGGGCGGGAGCCCTCGGCTCTGGCTCGCCTTCGGAGCGGTCGCGGGAATCGGGCTGCAGAACAAGATCAGCGTGCTCTTCCTCGGCTTCGGCGTCGTCGTCGGGCTCGCCGCCGCGGGGCGGTGGGATGGGTTCCGGACGCGGTGGCTCTGGCTCGGCGGGGCCCTCGCGGCGTTCCTGTTCCTGCCCAACCTCCTGTGGCAGGCCGCGCACGGCTGGCCGACCCTCGAGTTCATGGAGAACGCCCGGCGATACAAGATGGAGGGGGCGGACCCGCTCGGGTTCCTCGGCGAGATGCTCCTCTTCGGGAACCCTCTCGCGCTCCCGGTGTGGGCGGGCGGGATCGGCTGGCTCCTAGCGCGCCCCGAGGCCCGGCCGTTCCGTCCTCTCGGCTGGGCGTCCGTCGCGATCCTCGTCGTCATGATCGCGACGGGGGCGAAGCCGTACTACTTCACACCGGCGCTGCCGCTCGCGTGCGCGGCGGGCGGCGTCGCGTGGGAGCGCTGGACCGATCGCCGCGGCAGGTCCTGGTACCGCGCCGCCGCGCTCGCGGCCGTCCTGATCGGCGCCGCCCTCGTCGCGCCCTTCGCCAAGCCGCTCCTCCCGGTCGAGACGTTCGTCCGCTACGCGCGGGCCGTCGGGATCATGCCCTCCGCCGGCGAGCGCCACGAGCTCGGCCGCCTGCCGCAGCACTTCGCCGACATGCACGGCTGGAAGGAGCTGGCCGAGGCGGTCGCCCGCGTTCGCGACGGCCTCCCCGCCGCGGAGCGCGACCGCGTCTGCGTCGCCGGCCAGAACTACGGCCAGGCCGGGGCGATCGACTTCTTCGGACCGGCGCTCGGCCTCCCGAAGGCGATCGCCGGCCACAACGCCTACTGGCACTGGGGGCCTGGCGACAGCGCCGACAAGGTCTGGATCGTCATCGGCGACGACCGCGAGACGCTCGAGACGCTCTTCTC
>CAZPWK010000020.1:0-19250 GCA_964590285.1 uncultured Acidobacteriota bacterium
CTACGAGCGCGCCCTGGCGCTGGCCGAGCAGGCCGGCGCTGCCGAGGAGCGCGGGGCTTCCGAGCAAGGGAAGGGAGGCGACGCCGGCCGAGAGCCCGAGGGCCCAGGCGATCGACGAGCGCCTTCCCCCTCGAAGCGCGACCGCGGCGACCGCGGCCGTCAGGAACGCCGCGAGAACGACGGGACCCGCCGACGGGGCCCACCCCAGGGCCAGCGTCGGCAGGACGGCGTCCGCCGCGATCAGGCAGGCGAGGTGCCGCGGGCGCAAGAGGACGCGGGCCGGGAACGCGTGGGCGGCGAGCCCGCTCGCGACGAGCGCCCCGGCCGAGACGATGGCCAGGGGAGGCGCCGCGCCCGTGAAGATCGCGGCCAGTGCGGCCGTGAGAAGGAAGGCCCATCGCAGGCCGAGAAAGGCGGAAGGGCGAAGCGACTCGGTTCGCGTGTCCATGACCTCCCCGCGGAGCATCCGAAAGAATGCAGATACGTTTATCGCAAATTACATATGTATTCGCCGGACAAATATATAGAAGAACCGGAGGAGGGCAAGTGATGGGGGGGAACCCTTGACGGTCGACCGCCCGCCCCTATAATGGCCGCGGCGCTATCGTCTAGGGGTTAGGACGGGTGGTTCTCAGCCATCAAACCGGGGTTCGAATCCCCGTAGCGCTACCATCGCCTTCCCGGTCCGGCTTCGCGTCCCGGCAGGCGATGATCTCCAGGGTCGCGGGGAGGCGGGTGTCCGGGCAGACCCGCTGCAAGATGCTCAGAACGTTGCGGCGGACGTCGTCCACCCGGTCGGTCGTGAGCCGCTCGGACACGACCTTCCCGACGTATTCGTGCTCCCCCATCCGGCAGATCGTCAGGAACGCCGCGCTGTCGCCGGAGACGTAGGCCCGGTCGGGACCGGTCAGGGCCTGGATCTGCCGCCGGAGCTGGCCGTCGAGCCGCAACCCGACGAAGATCGCCTGACCGCCGCTGAGGTCCACCGCGCGCGACTCCAGGGCGCCGGGACTCCCGGCGCGTTTTGGCGTCCCGATTGCATAGGCAAGGATGCAGGATGCGGGGAGAAAGTCAAGTCGCGGCGGCCCGGAGGGATCCGGGGCTCAGGCGCCCTCGAGCGCGGCGAGGATCTCCTGCGCCTTCTCCTGCACGAGCGCGGCGTCTCCCCGGGACTCGACGTTCAGCCGGATCAGCGGCTCGGTGTTCGAGGCGCGCAGGTTGAACCTCCAGCGATCGAACTCGATCCCCACGCCGTCGGTCTCGTCGATCCGGACGGCCTTCGGCGCGTATGCCTCCTTGAGCCTCCGGATCGCGCCGGAGGCGTCGGACACCCTCCGGTTGATCTCCCCGCTGGCCGGGAAGAGTCGCATGCGCTCCCCGACCAGCTCCGAGAGCGGCTTCCCCGTGGCGCCCATGATCTCGAGGACGATCAGCCAGGGGATCATCCCGCTGTCGCAGTAGGAGAACTCGCGGAAGAAGTGGTGCGCGGACATCTCGCCGCCGTAGACGGCGTCCTCCCTCCGCATCACCTCCTTCATGAACGCGTGGCCGGACTTGCTCTGCACGGGAACGCCGCCGCGCGCCCGGACCATCTCGATCGTGTTCCAGGTCAGGCGCGGGTCGTGGACGATCCGCGCGCCCGCGTGGCGCTCGAGGACGCGGGAGGCGAGCAGGCCGACGATGTAGTACCCCTCGATGAACTCCCCCCTCTCGTCGAACAGGAAGCACCGGTCGAAGTCGCCGTCCCAGGCGATCCCGACGTCCGCGCGCTCGCGGAGCACCGCCTCGGCGGTGACCTTCCGGTTCTCCGGGAGGAGCGGGTTCGGAACGCCGTTCGGGAACCGCCCGTCCGGCTCGTGGAGGATCTTGACGAACCGGAACGGCAGGCGCCCCTCCAGGCGGTCCACGATCGCCCCCGCACCGCCGTTCCCCGCGTTGACGACGACCCTGAGGGGCGGGAGCTTCGCGGCGTCGACGTACGAGAGGAGATGGTCGACGTACGCGGGCACGACGTCCACGCGCTCGGTGCGCCCCCGGCGCGCGCTCTCCCCGAGCTCGCCCGCGAGGACCCTGCGCTCGATCTCGAGGAGCCCGGTGTCCGCGCTGATCGGCCTCCCCCGCTCCCGGACGAGCTTGAGGCCGTTGTAGTCCACCGGGTTGTGGCTCGCGGTCGCCATGATGCCGCCGTCGAGGCCGAGGTGGAACGTCGCGAAGTAGACCGCCTCCGTTCCGCACTCGCCGACGTCCACGACGTCCACGCCCGACGCTTCGAGCCCGTCCCGGACGGCGCCGGCGATCTCCGGGCTCGTCAGGCGGATGTCGTGGCCGACGGCGACACGCTTCGGCCGGACGAACGCCGCGTACGCCCGGGCGATCCGGAAGGCGAGATCCCGGTCAAGCTCGTCGGGCACCCGTCCCCGGATGTCGTAGGCCTTGAAGCAGGCGAGGCGGTCCTTGGGCGCGGTCATGATCCGGTCCTCCTCGTGGCGGGCGCCGAGGATAGCAGATCGGGGCTCGGCCTCGGCTATGCTTGCACGCGTTTGGGAGGCGACCATGAGGGACAAGAACGGGATGCCCGGCTCGGGCGTGAGGATCGAGCGCGACTCGATGGGGGAGATGGAGGTCCCGGCCGAGGCCTACTACGGGGCCTCGACCCGTAGGGCCGCCCTGAACTTCCCGGTCAGCGGCCTCCGGATGCCGCGCCGCTTCGTGCGCGCGCTCGGGCTCCTCAAGTGGGGCGCCGCGGTGGCGAACCGCGACCTCGGCCTCCTCGACCGCCGCCTCGCGGACGCCGTCGCGAACGCCGCGCTCGAGGTCGCGGAGGGGAGGCACGACGCGGACTTCGTCGTGGACGTGTTCCAGACCGGCTCGGGCACCTCCACGAACATGAACGCCAACGAGGTGATCGCGAACCGTACGGCCGAGATGCTCGGCGAGCCGCGAGGCTCGCGAGGCGCCGTCCACCCGAACGACCACGTCAACCGGGGGCAGTCTTCGAACGACGTGATCCCTACCGCCCTCCACCTCGCCGCGCTCCTGGCGATCGCGGAGGTCCTCGAGCCGGCCCTGCGGTCGCTCCGCTCGGAGCTCGAGGCGAAGTCCCGGGAGACCTGGGACGTCGTCCGGACCGGGCGCACGCACCTCCAGGACGCGACCCCGATCCGGACGGGCCAGGCGTTTCTCGGGTACGCCGACCAGATGGAGCTTGGGCTCGGGCGCCTGGCGCGGGCGAGGGAGGAGCTCGAGGCCGTCGCCCTCGGCGGGACCGCCGTCGGCACCGGCGTCCACACGCACCCGGAGTTCGCGAGGCGGGTTTGCTCGCTCGTCTCGGAGCGGGCCGGGATCGCGATCCGCGAGACCGAGCGCCACTTCCAGGCGCAGGCGACCCTCGACGCCGCGGTCGCGGCCTCGGGATCGATCCGCACCGTCGCGGTGAGCCTCCTGAAGATCGCGAACGACGTCCGCCTGCTCGCCTCGGGCCCGCGCTGCGGCCTCGGCGAGCTGGAGATCCCCGCGGTCCAGCCGGGGAGCTCGATCATGCCGGGCAAGGTCAACCCGGTCGTCGCGGAATCGCTGATCCAGGCCGCCGCCCACTACGTCGCCGCCGACCTCGCCGTGCTCCAGGCCGGGCAGTGGGGGTTCTTCGAGCTGAACACGATGATGCCGCTCGCCGCGCACCACCTGGTCGGCGGGATCGAGATCCTCGGCGCGGCGGCGGGGAACTTCGCCGAGAGGTGCGTCCGGGACCTCCGTGCGACCGCCCGGGGCCCGGAGCTCGTGGAGCGCGGCCTCGCGATCGCGACCGGCCTCGTCCCCCTCGTCGGCTACGACGCGGCGGCGGAGATCGCCCACGAGGCCGCCCGCACCGGCAGGACGATCCGCGAGGTCGCCCGCGAGAGGACCTCGCTCACCGAGGAGCAGCTCGCGGCGGCGCTGGATCCGAAGCGGATGACGTAATCCAATCGGGGACGGCAACCGAATTTCGACCTGCGACGGGGCGGCCTCGTCCGCCGGAACCGCCCGGAAATCCGGTCACTGTCCCCGATTCCCGAACAGCACCCCCGGCGCCATCCTCCACGAAGGGTCGAGCGCCGACTTGATCGCCCGCATCTCGCGGATGGCGGCGTCGCCGAGGAAGCGGCGCATCATCTCCTGCTTGGCCGGGCTCTTTCCGACGCCGTGCTCCGAGAGCGGGCAACCGCCGCGGCGGGCGGCCTCGTCGCCGAACTCGAGGAGCGCTTCCGACGCCGCCCTCGCCTCGGCCGACGTCCTCGGGATCGCGTTCGGGTGGAGGTTCCCGTCCGAGGCGTGCCCCCAGATCGCGTACGGAAGCCCGCGGCGCGAGAAGCCTTCCTCGTAGATCCGGAGCATCTCGCCGAGCCGCTCGAACGGGACGATCAGGTCCCCGCCGACCTTCCTCGCCCCCGGATCGTCGAGGCGGCACGACGCCAGGATCTCGTTGACGCGCTTCGGGACCGCCTCGCGGAACTCGCGGAGCGCCTCGCGGCGGCGGTCGTCCTCCGGAAACGCCAGCTCGAGCGTTTCGAGGGCGCCCCTCCGCTCGAGGATCCGGTAGAGACGGGGGAGCGGGCCGTCCTCCGAGACGCTCCCCGCGAGCGTCGCCGCGAGAAGGTCCTGCGCCCGGTCGTTCCCCGCCGGCTCGGGAAGCTCCATCTCGAACAGGAGCGCCGCGCCCGCCTCGGGAGGGACCTCGACCCGCAGCCGCCGCGCGTCCCCGTGCTCGCGGAGGAGCGCGAGCGAGCGGCCGTCCATCATCTCGATCGCCCGGACGTCGGGCCCGCGAGAGTCGCGGTCCCGCCGCGCCGCGAGCGCGGCCTCCCGGAGGTCCCCCGCCAGCGCGAGGAGCGCCTCCGCGTCCCGGACGAACGCGAGACCGGCGACGACCGACGCGGGGAGCGGGACGAGCCCGATCTCGACCTCCGTGATCAGGCCGAGCGTGCCTTCCGCGCCGACGAAGAGGTCCACGAGATCCATCGGGTCCGACGCGTGGTAGCCGGCCGACATCTTCTTGAGGTCCGGGAGCCGGTAGGTCGGGACCGGCACCCGAGCCTCGCGCCCGTCGGAGAGGAGGATCCGGAACTCCCCTCCCCTCCTCTCGACCCGCTCCCCGCGCTCGAGGTCGAGCGCGTCGCCGTTCCACAGCAGCACGCGAAGGCCCCGCACCCACTGCCGGGTGACTCCGTACTTGAACGTCGCGGCGCCGCCGGCGTTCGTCGAGACGGTCCCGCCGATCATCGCCTCCTGGTAGGTCGGCACCGGGGGGTAGTAGAAGCCGCGCTCCGCGAGATGCGTCTGAAGCTCGTCGAGCCGGACGCCGGCTCCGACCCGGACCCGCGCGTCCTCGGCGCCGCCCGAGACGGACCCGATCGATCCGAGCTTCTCGACCGAGAGGACGACCTCTCCCGCCGGGACGGCCCCGCCGGTCAGGGACGAGCGCGCGGCCTGCGGCAGCACGGGGATCCCTGCCGACGCGGTCGCCCGGAGCCACGAGGCCGCCTCGTCCCCCGAGGACGGCCGGAGGAGCCCCGCGGCGCGGCCGGGAGGGTTGCCCGAAGCGTCGTCGAGATAGGCCTGGAGGATCGACGGGTCGGTCGCCGGCTCCGGAAAGGAGACGGAGGGAGCGCGGCGCGCGCGAATCGTCGGGTGTCGCGGCGCCTGCGTCAAGCCCCGGCCGCTCCTCGAACGAGCCGCACGAGCCCGAAGACCGCGAGCGCGGCCAGCGCGAGGAGCGCGAGCGGGACGGCCAGCAGGGCGAACAGGGCGATCGCGGGAACGACCAGCACGCCGAGCACGAGGAGGGCGAGACCCGCCGCGAGCCCGATCGCCCCCAGCACGAGCCCGAGCGCAGCCCCCGCGATCTTGAACGGGAGGACCAGGATCTTGAACGCGAGGCGGAGGCCGAGCCCGACCAGGAGCAGAGGGAGCAAGACCAGGAACGCCACGACGAGAAACGCGCCCAAGAGGAAGCTCAACATCGCACGCACTCCCCCGCCGTTTCCGGCTACCGCATCATGATACGGCCGGTCCGCTCCCGGGTTCCATCCGGTTGACAGCGGCCGGTCTTCGCGGTACAGCCGAGGGAGCGCCGGAGCGTGACGGGGACGGCGCCGGGGAGGGGGAAGTGGCCCGATCGACCGGTTCCTGCATCGTGTGCACCGCCGCGCTGGCCGCGGCGCTCCTGTGGATCCCGGCGGCCGCCGAAGGCGGATCGCCGCAGGCGCCGGCGGGAAAGATCGACCCCTGGCTGTCCGACCGTCTCGCCGAAGGGGGCAGCGCGCCCTTCCTCGTGCTCTTCGACCGGCCGGAATCGCTCCGGGCCGCCCTCGCCGGCGTCCGGGTCTCCGGGCGCCCCGGCCGCGCCGTGTACGACACGCTGCGCGAGCGCGCCCGCGCGTCGCAGGCCGCGGCCAGGGCCTGGCTCGACGCCCGAGGGATCCCGTACCGGAAGCTGTACGTCGTCAACGGCCTGGCGGTGTCGGGATCGCTCGACCTCGCGCGGGCGCTCGCCGCCCGCCCCGACGTCCTGAGGATCGTCGGCGATCCTGCGGTCCGCGGCATCGAGGGAGGCTGGGCGATCGAGAAGACCGTCTGCGGCCTGCCGTGGGGAGTCCAAGCCGTCGAGGCGGACGACGTCTGGTCCCAGGACGGCGTCCGGGGCGACGGGATCGTGATCGCCTCCGCCGACACCGGCGTGCAGTGGGACCACCCCGCGCTGATCGCGGCGTACCGGGGCTGGGACGGAGAGGTAGCGAGCCACGACTACAACTGGCACGACGCGATCGACGATCTCCCGGCGCCGATCGACGACCACAGCCACGGCACGCACACGGTCGGGACGATGGTCGGAGAGGATCCCGTCGCGCGGGAGCAGATCGGCGTCGCGCCGGGGGCCCGCTGGATCGGATGCCGCAACATGGACCTCGGCGTCGGGAGCCCCTCGACCTACATCGAGTGCAACCAGTTCTTCCTCGCGCCTTGGCCGCACGGCGGCGACCCGGAGACCGACGGCGATCCGTCGAAGGCCCCCGACATCGTCAACAACTCGTGGGGCTGCCCGACGTCCGAGGGGTGCGATCCCTGGACGCTCGAGAGCAGCTTCGCCGCGCTCCGCGAGGCGGGGATCCTCGCCGTCGTCTCCGCCGGGAACTCGGGCCCGTACTGCTCGTCCGTCACCGATCCGCCCGCGATCTACGGGGAGTCCTTCGTCGTCGGCGCCACCGACTCCTCGAAGGCTCTCGCCTACTTCTCCTCGACCGGCCCGGTCACCGTCGACGGAAGCGGGAGGCTCCGCCCCGACCTCGCCGCCCCCGGCGTGAGCGTCTGCTCCTCGGTCCCCGTGAACGGCTACACATCCTTCTCGGGCACGAGCATGGCGAGCCCGCACGCGTCGGGGGTCGCCGCGCTGCTGTGGTCGGCGAGGCACCAGCTCAAGAACCGGATCGGACTCAGCCGCTGCATCCTCAGCCGCTCGGCGGACCCGGCAGTCAGCCCCACTTACGTGACCGAGTGCGGCGGCACGACGGCGGCGACCCGTCCGAACAACCTGTTCGGCTGGGGGCTCGCCAGCGCGTGGGACGCGATCCACCTCGGCCCGGACGCGGACGCGGACGGCATCCCCGACGCGTGCGACTGCGCGCCGGCGGACGGCGGCGCCTACGACCTCCCGGGCGAGGTCGGCGGCATCCGCTTCGACACCGGCCCCGACATCATCTCGTGGAACTCGCTGGCGCTCGAGGCCGGTCCCGGAATCGTGTACGACCTCCTTCGCGGCGACCTCGCGGACCTGCGGGACCTCGGAACGATCGAGGACGCATCGTGCCTCGCCGGCGGAACGTCCGCGAACTCCTTCGAGGACCTCGACCTCCCCCTCGCCGACGGGGCGTTCTACTACCTCGTCCAGGCGCGCAACGGCTGTGGCGCCGGCGGCTGGGGGTCGAACTCCTCGGGGACGGCGAGGGTGCACGAGAGCTGCCCGTAGGAGCGGACGCCCCCCGGCGATTCCGGAACCTCCGGGGCGCTACCCCGGACCCCGCGGCCACGTGTTCGAGCGACAGAGAACTGTCGCTCGAACACGTGGCTACATATTCAGAAACTCTCGTGGGCTCCACGATAAGAGTCCGCCGTCGCAACCGCGTGACGCGGCGCGGCGCGCGGTTGCCGGGGGTCCGGGGGGCGGTGCCCCCGGTCAATCCGGACGCTCGCTTCCTGATTCCCACACCGTCCGCGCCCGGACGATCTCGCGACCGTCGGCCACCCGGACAACCCGGTGGAGGCAGGTCTTCTCCGCCGACCTGGCCGTCTCGGACCGGAGCGCGTCGCCGAGCATCGCCTCCGCCCGGAACTCGACCTCGAGGCGGCGGAGCGTCCCGAAGCGCACCGCGTCGGGCAGCCCTTCGAGGACCCATCCGACCATCCGGACGTTGTTGGCGTGCCGGTTGAGGTCGAGGTCGGCGAACCGCACCTCGATCGGTCTCGAGGTCTCGGGATCCGAGAGCTCCGGGACCTTTGCGAGCGGGCCGCCCCGGACGCGCGGCGGGGTGTCGCGCGCGATCTCCGCGAGCTCGACCGGGGGAGACATCGGACGCCGAGAGGCGAGGTCGAGGATCGCCCACGCGGTGACCGCGACGCCGATCGCGGCGCCTCCGCTGTCCGTCAACCGGAACTCGCGGAGCGCCCAGGAGCGATCGACGCCCGACGGCCAGGTCGAGACCTCGACCTCCTCACGCCACGACGGCAGGCGATCGAGATCCACGCGGAGGCGCGTCAGGACCCAGGTGAGCCCCCTCGGCAGGAGGTCGTCCACGGCGCAGCCGAGGCGCGCCGCGTGGTTCCCGGCCGCCTCCTGGAGCCAGGCGCAGACCGCTTCGGCCGACGCCCGCTTCGACGCGTCCACCTCCGAGGCGCGGACGACGAACCTCTCGTTCCAGATCCGAGTCACCGCGAAAACCTCCGGCCTCGGCGCGGCAGTGTAGCAAACGGCCCCGGAGCCCGGCGCCGGCCGATTGCGGGGTTCCCCCGTTTCCGGTACGTTGTGGCGCCCTCGAGGAGGTTCCCATGCCGATCGCGCTTCGCTTCGCCGCGGTGGCGGCCGTCGTCGTCCTCGGATCGTCTCTCGCGCCCGTCGCCGTGGCGGCGGACGAGAGCGGTCCCCCGCCGGTGCCGATCGAGAAGATCGCCGCCCTGCTCCCCGGCGAGCCTCTCGGCCCGTGGAGCGAGGCGGCGAAGAGGCCGATCGCGATCGTCGTCTGGCCCGAGGAGGGAGCGGACCCGAGGGCGGCGGAGATCGTGCGGGCGATCGAGAAGACCTACTCGGCCGTCGGGGTGGGGGCCGCGTTCCTCGCGGTCAACCGCCCCGACGAGGGCGAGCCGGGCGTCCGTCTCGAACGGAAGAAGGCGAAGGATCTCGCGGCGCTGGCGGGCAAGGAGGCGAAGCGCCACCTCCGGAAACAGGGCGGTCGGCCCGTCGGCCTCGTCCGGGGATCGGGCGGCTCCTTCTTCTCGGTCGGCCCCCTCGACCTCGATCACGAGGGGTACAACCTGATGCGCGGGCTCAAGGAGGTCCTGGACGTCCGCTTCGAGAGCCTCGCTCCGCTGGAGCGCGTCGCGATCGCCGACCTCGACGGCAGGGAGATCGAGATCCTCCCGTATCTCGACTCGCTCTCCACGGACCTCGTCCTCGTCGACGTCTGGGGAACCTGGTGCCCCCCCTGCCAGCGGTCGCTCCCGCATCTCGTCCGGCTCAGCGAGAGCTGGAAGGGCCGGGTCACGCTGGTCGGGATCGCGTGCGAGCAGGGGGACACGCACGAGGAGAGGCGCGAGGCGCTCGATCTCTTCCAGGAGACCCGCACCCGGCTTCCCTATCCCCTTCTCCTCGGCGACGTCTGGGGGCTCCGCCTCAGGCTCCCGGAGTTCTTGGGCTACCCGACGATGCTCCTCGCGAGGCGCGAGCCGTCCGGCTGGCGGCTCCTCTGGCAGCACGTCGGGTTCGAGGACGGGGAGGAGAAGGACATCGAGGCCGCCGTCGCCGGCGCCCTCGCGGCGGAGCCGGACGCCGGCCCGCGCTGATCCCGGGATCCGCCCGGCGCCCCCTCGGGTACGGTACGATAGGCGCCATGGGAAGCTACGGATTCAACGTCGGGTACGTCGACGAGATCTACGCGCGCTACCTCGCGGACCCCGGCTCCGTCAGCGAGGCCTGGCGGGAGTTCTTCGCGGACTACACCCCCGCGATGCCCGCTCCCGCGCAGCCCGCGGCGGCGCCGCCCGAGCACCCCGCCCCGCCGGAGGCCGAGACGCCGCCCCCCGGCGCGGAGCTCCTCTCGGGCGCCGCCTCCCGCGTCGTCGAGAACATGGAGGCGAGCCTCGCGATCCCGACCGCGACCTCGGTCCGGACGATCCCGGTGAAGCTCCTCGAGGAGAACCGGAGCCTCCTGAACGAGCACCGGGCGGCGCACGCCCGGTCGAAGGTGTCGTTCACGCATCTCGTCGCCTGGGCGGTCGTGCGCGCGATCGAGCGCCACCCGGCGATGAACGCCCGGTACCTCGAGATCGGCGGCAAGCCCCACCGCGTGCCGAGGGCGGACGTTCGCCTCGGCCTCGCGATCGACGTCGAGAAGCGCGGCGAGCGGATCCTGCTCGTGCCGAGCGTGCCCGGGACGCAGGCGCTGGACTTCCTCTCGTTCGTCGCGGCCTACGACGACGTGGTCGCCCGGGCGCGGGCGGGAAAGCTCGCGGTCGAGGACTTCCAGGGGACGACGGTCACGCTCACCAACCCGGGAATGATCGGCACCGCGCTCTCGGTGCCGCGCCTCATGGAGGGACAGGGAACGATCGTCGGGATCGGGGCGATCGGATACCCTCCGGAGTTCGCCGGCGCGTCGCCGCGGACGATCGCGGACCTGGGCGTCTCCAAGTCGATGGCGGTGACGAGCACGTACGACCACCGCGTCATCCAGGGGGCCGAGTCGGGCGCCTTCCTCTCGACCCTCGAGGCGCTGCTGCTGGGCGGGCACGGCTTCTACGAGGAGATCTTCCGCGCCTCCGGGGTCCCGCACGAGCCGGTCGCGTGGTCCGTGGACAGCGGGCGCGGCGTCGCCTCGGACGCCGGATCGACCGAGGCGATCGAGAAGCAGGCCGGCGTGATCCGGCTGATCCGCTCCTACCGGGTCCGCGGGCACCTCGCGGCGCACCTCGACCCGCTCGGCTCCGAGCCGCCGCCCCACGGGGAGCTCGACCTCGCGGAGTACGGCCTGACGCTTTGGGACCTCGACCGGAAGTTCATCTCCGGGGGTCTGGCCGGCCATGTCGGGACGCTCGCGCTCCGCGAGATCCTCGAGATCCTGCGCGAGACCTACTGCCGGCACCTGGGGGTCGAGTTCTACCACATCCCCGAGCCGGAGATCCGCAGGTGGCTCGAGGAGCGCATGGAGCGGACCCGGAACGCCGAACCACTCTCCCGGGAGACGCAGCGGCAGATCCTCGCCAAGCTGAACGCCGCCGAGGCGTTCGAGAGGTTCCTCCACTCGACCTACGTCGGGCACAAGCGCTTCTCGCTCGAGGGGGCCGAGACGCTGATCCCCGCGCTCGACGCCCTCCTGACCGACGCCGCGGAGGCCGGCGTCGAGGAGGCGATCGTCGGCATGGCCCACCGCGGGCGCCTCAACGTCCTGGCGAACGTCGTCGGGAAGTCCCACGGCGCGATCTTCGCGGAGTTCGAGGGGGTCGTCGATCCCGCCAGCACGGAGGGATCGGGAGACGTCAAGTACCACCTCGGCGCGAGCGGGACCCACGAGGCCCCCTCGGGCCGCAGGCTCGCCGTCGTGGTGGCCTCGAACCCGAGCCATCTCGAGGCGGTCGATCCGGTCGTCGAGGGGATGGCCCGGGCCCGGCAGGACCGGATCGGCGACACGACGTCGCGCTCGCGGGTCCTCCCGATCCTGATCCACGGCGACGCGGCGTTCGCCGGCCAGGGGGTCGTCGCCGAGACCCTGAACCTCTCCCAGCTCCGCGGGTACCGGACGGGCGGGACGGTCCACGTCGTCGTCAACAACCAGATCGGCTTCACGACGGGCCCCGAGGAGGCGCGGTCGTCGCTCTACGCGACCGACGTCGCGAAGGCGGTGCGCGCCCCGATCTTCCACGTCAACGGGGACAGCCCCGAGGACGCCGTCCGGGCGGTCCGCCTGGCGCTGGCGTTCCGGCAGGAGTTCCGTCGCGACGCGGTCGTCGACCTCGTCTGCTACCGGAGGTGGGGCCACAACGAGGCGGACGATCCCTCGTACACGCACCCGATCCTGTACGGGAAGATCGAGAAGCAGCGCTCCGTCCGGAAGCTGTACACCGAGCACCTCCTGCGGCGGGGAGACCTCGACGCCGAGGAGGCCGAGAGATCCCTGGCCGAGTTCCGGGTGTGCCTCGACCGCGCGTTCGAGGAGGTCCGCCGGGCGGGCAAGGAGGGGGAGGCCAGGGCGAGGCCCGAGATGGAGGCGGTCGAGGGGGTCGCCCGGGCGCACGTCGCCACCGGCGCGAGCCGCGCCGCGCTCGAGCGGGTGCTCGACGGTCTCGACCGCGTGCCCGACGGCTTCCGGATCCACCCGAGGCTCGCGAAGCAGCTGGCGCGGCGGCGCGAGGAGTTTCGCTCCGGCCGGATCGACTGGGCGCTCGCCGAGGCGCTCGCCTTCGGCAGCCTCGCGCTCGAGGGGACCCCGGTCCGCCTGTCCGGCCAGGACAGCGGCCGCGGGACCTTCAGCCAGCGCCACGCGGTGCTCCACGACCACCGGACCGGCGCGCCGCACGTTCCCCTCGCGCACCTCGACCCCTCGCAGGGCGCCTTCCGGGCGCACGACAGCCTCCTGTCGGAGTTCGCGGTCCTGGGGTTCGAGTACGGGTACAGCGTGATCCGCCCCGAGGCGCTCGTCCTGTGGGAGGCGCAGTTCGGCGACTTCGCGAACGGCGCCCAGGTGATCGTCGATCAGTTCCTCGTGGCGGCCGAGGAGAAGTGGGGACAGAAGAGCGGACTGGTCCTGTTGTTGCCGCACGGCTTCGAGGGACAGGGCCCCGAGCACTCGAGCGCGCGTCTCGAGCGGTTCCTCCTGCTCTCCGCGCGCGGGAACATCCAGGTCTGCTGCCCCACCGAGCCCGCGCAGTACTTCCACCTGCTCCGGCGCCAGGTGCGCAGAGAGGAGCGGAAGCCCCTCGTCGTCCTGACGCCGAAGAGCCTGCTGCGACACCGCGAGGCGGTCTCGGAACCCGGCGTGCTCTCGGAGGGGACCTTCGAGGAGGTGCTCGACGACCGGGCGGCCGATCCCGCCGCGACCCGCCGCGTCGTGCTCTGCGCGGGGAAGCTCTACTACGACCTCGCGGCCGGGAGGCGCGAGGCCGGGCTCCAGGACGCGGCGATCGTGCGGATCGAGCAGCTCTACCCCTACCCCGAGGAGCGGGTGCGACGGGCCCTCGCGCGGTACGGGAGCGCCGGGGACGTCGTGTGGGCGCAGGAGGAGCCGCGGAACATGGGGGCCTGGGACTTCCTCGACGAGCGGCTCCTGGAGTGCCTGGCGCCCGGCCAGAGGCTTCGCTACGCGGGACGTCCGCGGAGCGGGAGCCCCGCGACCGGTTCGTACCGCCGCCACGTCGCGGAGCAGCGGGCGGTCGTGCGGGAAGCGCTCGGGCTCGCGGCGGATCCCGAAGCCTAGGACGCCGGTCCGGCTTCCACGCCCGTCCCGCCGAGGAAGGGAAGCCGTCTCCGCAGCCGGTCCTGGAGCTTCTCCATGTACACGTACACGACCGGCGTCACGAAGAGCGTCAGCGACTGGGAGACCAGGAGGCCTCCGACGACGGCGAGCCCCAGGGGGCGTCTCGCCTCGGCCCCCGCTCCGAGGCCGAGCGCGATCGGCAGCGTGCCGAGAAGCGCCGC
The DNA here is from genome assembly GCA_964590285.1 of uncultured Acidobacteriota bacterium. Classification (GTDB taxonomy): domain Bacteria; phylum Acidobacteriota; class Polarisedimenticolia; order Polarisedimenticolales; family JAIQFR01; genus CALMJU01. Next base: position 13,934 of record CAZPWK010000020.1, read on the forward strand.
CATCGTCGTCATCATGATCGGGCGGAACCGGACGACGCACGCCTCGTAGATCGCCTCCGACGGCCCGCCCCTTCCCGCGCGCTGCGCGTCGAGCGCGAAGTCGATCATGATGATGCCGTTCTTCTTCACGAGCCCGACCAGCATGACGATGCCGACGAAGGCGTAGATGTCGAGGTCCACCCGGAAGACGAGCAGCGTGAGGAGCGCGCCGAGGCCGGCGAGGGGAAGCGCGGAGAGGATCGTCAGCGGGTGGATGAAGCTCTCGTAGAGCACTCCCAGCACCATGTAGATGACGAGGATGGCGAGGAGGAGGAGCAGTCCCAGCCCCTTCATCGAGCTCTGGAAGGCCTGGGCCGTCCCCTGGAACGTCGCGCTGATCGTCGCCGGCAGGGTCTCCCGCGCGAGCCGCTCCACCCGGCCGGTCGCCTCGCCGAGGGACGCCCCCGGCCTCAGGTTGAACGAGAGGGTGACCGACGGGACCTGCCCCGAGTGGTTGACCGCCAGGGGTCCGAGGCCGGGCCGCATCCGGACCAGCGCGTCGAGCGGGACGACTGCCCCCGACGACGAGCGCACGTGGAGGAGCGACAGGTCGAGGATGTCTCTCTGGAACTCGGGCAGGAGCTCCTGGATCACCGCGTAGGCGTCGTTCGGGGCGAAGATCGTGGAAACCTGCCGGCTCCCGTACGCGGTGTACAGCGCGTCCTCGACCTGGCGCGCGGTGACCCCGAGGGACGCGGCCCGGTCGCGGTCGATGTCGATGTCGATCTGCGGGTTCTTCAGCAGGAGGTCGGTGCTGACGTCCACGAGCAGCGGATCGGCGCGCAGCCTCTCCTCGAGGAGGGGCGCGTGATGGTACAGCTCGCCCGTGTCGGGCCCGGTGAGCGTCAGCTGGTACTGGCTCCGGCTCATCCGGCCGCCGATCTGGATCGCGGGGGGCGACTGGACGAAGGCGCGAAGGCCCGGGATCGCCGACAGCCTGGAGCGGAGCGAGTCGACGACCTCGTCCGCGGAGAGGTCCCTCTCCTCGCGCGGCTTGAGTCGCGCGTTGAAGAACCCGGTGTTGGCCGATCCCATGCCGCCTCGCGCCCCCGTCGAGGACATGAACGCGGCGACGTTCGGGTCGGCCCGGAGGACCTCCATGACCGCCTTCTGGTGCTCGACCATCGCGTCGAAGGAGATCCCCTCGACGGCCTCCACCTGCCCGAAGATCTGCCCGATGTCCTGGGACGGGATGAACCCCTTCGGCACGACGACGAAGAGCAGCCCGGTCAGGACGGTGACGGCGACGGTGGCGAGCAGCATCGCGCGGCGGTGCAGGAGCGACCAGGCGAGCCCCGTCTCGTAGGCCGACAGCATCCGCGCGAAGAAGCGCTCGGAGAGCCGGTAGAGGGCGCGGCGCTCGACCTCGCGGGGAGGACGCAGGAAGCGCGAGGCGAGCATCGGGGTCAGGGTCAGCGACACGAAGCCCGAGATCAGCACGGCCATCCCGATGACGACCGAGAACTCCCGGAACAGTCGGCCGACGATCCCGCCCAGGAAGAGCACCGGGATGAAGACCGCCGCCAGGGACAGCGTCATCGAGACGATGGTGAAGCCGATCTCCCTCGACCCGTCGAGCGCGGCCCGGAGGGGCGTCGCCCCCTTCTCCATGTGCCGGACGACGTTCTCCAGCATCACGATGGCGTCGTCCACGACGAACCCTACCGAGAGCGTCAGGGCCATCAGCGACAGGTTGTCGAGCGAGTAGCCGAGCGGGTGCATCGCCGCGAACGTCCCCACGATCGACATCGGCATCGCCAGCGACGGGATGACGGTCGCGGAGAGGTTCCGCAGGAAGAGGAAGATCACCAGGACGACCAGGGCCAGCGTGACGAGGAGGGTGGCCTTGACGTCCGTCACCGACTCGTCGATCGAGACGGCACGGTCGAAGAGCACGTTCATGGCGATGCTCGCCGGGAGCCTCTCCTGGAACGTCGGGAGCAGCGCCTTGACCGATCGCGCCACCTCCACCGTGTTGGTGCCCGGCTGCCTCTGCACGGCGAGCACGACGCCCCGCTGGTCGACGAACCAGGCCGCCGTCTTGTCGTTCTCGACGCTGTCGAGGACGTCGCCCAGCTCGTCGAGGCGCACCGGCTTCCCTTCCCGGTAGGCGACGATCAGCTTCCGGTAGGCCTCGGCCCGCGTCAGCTGGCCGCGGGTCTGGATGGTGTGGGCCTTCTCCGGACCGTGCAGGATCCCGGTCGGAAGGTTGACGTTCCCCTCGTCGACCGCCCGGGACACGTCGTCCACGCCGAGCCCCCGGCTCGCCAGCGCCCTGGGGTCGAGCCGGATGCGCACCGCGTACTTCTGGGAGCCGTACACGAGCACCTGGGCGACGCCCGAAACGGTCGAGATCCGCTGCGCCATCATCGTCTCGGCGTACTCGTTCAGCTCGTAGAGCGGCAGCGAAGGGGACGTGAGGGCGACGAACAGGATCGGCTGGTCCGCGGGGTTCACCTTCCGGTAGGTCGGCGGGTACGGCATGTCCGGGGGGAGACGCCGGGCGGTTCTCGCGATGGCGGCCTGCACGTCCTGCGCCGCGGCGTCGATGTCGCGGTTCAGCGCGAACTGGAGGGTGATCGTCGTGCCGCCGAGGGAGCTCGAGGAGCTCATCGAGTCCACGCCCGCGATCGTCGAGAACTCCTTCTCGAGCGGCGTCGCCACCGACGAGGCCATCGTCTCCGGGTTCGCGCCCGGCAGGGACGCGGACACCGAGATCGTCGGGAAGTCCACGTTCGGAAGGTCGCTGACCGGGAGGAGCCGGTACGCCATCGCGCCGAAGATCAGGATCCCCGCCATGACGATCGTCGTCATCACGGGGCGCCGGACGAACGGCTCCGAGACGTTCATGACGGTTCCGCTCCCGAGCCCTTCCCGCCCCGGACCTCCACCCGGGCCCCCGGCACGAGGCGCAGCTGCCCGTCCGTGACGACCGTCTCGCCGCCGGAGAGCCCTTCGGCGATCACCGCGTCCCCGTCCCGGACTCGGGCGACCCTCACCTGCCGCATCTCGACCGTGGAGTCGCTCCGGACGACGAAGACGTAGTGCCCCTGCTGGCCGGTCTGGATCGCCGCCGCCGGCGCGACGACCCGGTCGGGCTCCTCCTCGAGGATCACCGAAACGTCCACGAACTGCCCCGGCCAGAGCCCCTCCCCCTCGTTCGGGAAGGCGGCCTTCAGGAGGATCGTCCCGGTCGCGGAGTCCACCCGGTTGTCGACGAACCGGAGGCGCCCCTCGGAGAGGGACTCGGGCGCCTCGGGAGGGGCCGCCAGGACCGCGATCGCCCCGGGGTCGAGCCTCCGGATCTCGGACCGCCACTCGGCCGGCACCGCGAACGCGACGAGGATCGGCCTCGTTCGATTCAGCGTGACCAGCGCCTGATCGTTGGCCTTGACCAGGTGCCCCGCCTTGACGACGAGGCTTCCGGTTTTCCCGGTCACCGGCGCCCGGATCGTGCAGTAGGACAGCTGGAGCCTCGCGTTGTCGACGGCGGCCCGGTCGGCCTCGACCGCGGCCCGGAGCGACTCCGCGCTCGCCACCGCCGACTCGTACTGCTCGCGGGTGACGTAGTCCTTCTCGACGAGCGAGGCGTAGCGCGCGACGTCCTCCTCGGCCTTCCTGAGGAGCGGCTCGTCCTTCGCGAGCTGCGCCTCCGCCTGCCGGAGGGCCGCCTCGTGGGGGCGCGGATCGATCGCGAACAGGACGTCGCCGGCGCGGACCGTGGCCCCCTCCTCGAACCCGATCCTCGTCAGCTCGCCGCCGATGCGCGCCCGCACCTCGACGCTCTCGATCGGCTCGACGTGCCCGACCGCCCGGAAGCCGACCGGAACCGACTTCCGCGCGACCTCGGCGACCCTCACGGGGACCGGCGGCTGCCTCCGCTCCGGGGGCGGCCCGCCGCAGGCCGATGCCAGAAGCGCGAGGACCGCCAGGACTCGAATCTCGGGCGACGTCGTTCTCATGGCGCTCCTCCCGTCGTTCCGTCCGCCGGGGGGACGGCCGCTCGCGGACCGCCGGGACGGGGCCACAGCGTTCCCGTATCGCGCGCGAGCCGCGCGAGCGAGAGGTACCACTCCGCGCGCGCCGCGACCCGCTCCGCCCGGGCGGACGACAGCGCCGCCTGCGCGACGAGCAGGTCCACGAGCCCCCCGACGCCGGCCCGGTACCGGCCGAGGGCGACCTCGCTCGACTGGGAGGCGCTCTCGACGAGCGTCTCGACGGTCCGCACCTTCTGCGCCGCCGTCCGGGCCTCGTAGTAGCCGGCCCACACCCGGTAGACGATCCGCTGCCGGAGCGAGTCGACCCGGGCGTCCGCGGCCTCGGCGTCGGCCCGGGCCCGGGCCTCGTCGTACCGCCGGGAGAACCCGGCGAACAGCGGCACCCGCAGGAACAGTCCGGCGGAGTAGGTGTTCTGGAAGAGATCGCCGTCGCCGTACCACACCCGGCCGGCCTCGCCGCCGAAGGCGAGAGACGGCCGCCCCTCCGACTCCACCTTCTCGACGCGGCTCCACGCCTCGGCGGCGGCGGACCGGCTCGCGGCGAGGTCCGGGCTCGCCCGCTGGGCCTCCTCGAGGAGCCGGTCCACGTCCTGCGCGAGCGGCTCGATGTCGAGGTCGTTGACCGGGGTCTCGACGTCGAGCGGCGCGTTCGCCGGGAGGCCGACGGCGGTCGCCAGCGCCCCCCTCGCGACGTGGATCCCCCCCTCCGCCTCGTCGACGCCGAGCTGGGCCCGGGCGAGCGCGGTCTTCGTCTGCAGGACGTCCGCGATCGTCGCGACCCCCGCCTCGTGGCGCGCCGTCGCGGCGTCGAGGCCGGCCCGCGCCTCCTCCAGCGCGTCGCGCCGGGCCCCGAGGAGGGCCTCGACCGCCACGTACCGGATGTAGGCCTCGACGACGCCGAGCACGACGTCCTGGACCGCGGCGTTGTGCCGCCAGTTCGCGCCGATCAGCGCCAGCCGCGCCTCGTCGACGGACGCACGCCGCCCTCCGAGATCGAACAGCAGGTGCTGGACGACGAGGGACGGTCCGTAGCTCGTCTGCTCGTAGGCGATCTTCCCGCCCGCCGCCGATCCTTCCGCCCGGACGACGCTGGCCTCGAGGTCCACGCTCGGGTAGTACGCCCCGCGCTCGCGGCCGAGCGCCCCCTCGGCCGAGCGCGCCGACGCCCAGGTCTCTCTCGTCGCCGGGCTCGTGCGGAGCGCGAGGTCGACGAGCCGGGTCAGCGTCGGCTTCCCGGACGGGTCGAGAAGGTCCGCGGGGATCCCCTCAGGCCCGGCCGT
>CAZPWK010000021.1:0-18951 GCA_964590285.1 uncultured Acidobacteriota bacterium
CGGCGCGAAGCCGCACGAGGAGGGAGCAGATGGGCGGCGCGATCCTGCGCGGCGGAGCGCGCGGCGGGCTCGCGGCCCTGCTCGCGGCGCTCGCTGCGGCACCTTCTCCGGCCCTCTCCGGCGCGGACGCGGATCGAAGGTCGGAGCTCCTGCGGTTCGCGGCGGAGATGGCCGGCAACGGAGACTGGCGCGAGGCCCGCTATCGCTGGGAGAAGATCCTGGCCGCGGACCCCGACGATCCCAGGGTCCTCAACAACCTCGCCGTGGCGAACGAGGTCCTCGGAGAGCCCGAGCGGGCCGCCGCGCTGTACGAGAAGGCCCTGGCGCTGTCGGGGGACGACGAGCGGATCCGGGAGAACGCGAATCGGGCGGCCTCCTTTTCGCCGCGGGCGGCCTCGGCCGGGACCGGCCCTGGGCGGGAGGGCGTCGGGGACGAGCCCCCGGCACGCTCCGACCCGCGCAGGGGCCGCAAGGGCGTCGTGAGTCTGCCGGTGAAGCTCCCGCTCGCGGCGCGGCTCCCGGTCGCGGAGGACGCGAGCCTCTTGGTCGCATCCTTCCTGGGTCGGGAATCCGACCTCTTCGACACCGGGCGGGAGATCGTCCGTTTCCTGAGGGCCGAGTTCCACAAGAAGACCGCCCTCCGCGTCCGGGACGTCACGCCTCCCCCGGCCGTTCCCGAGCAGCCGCTCGAGGACTTCGTGGCGAACGCGGAGTTCTGGAAGCACCTCGGGACGACTCACGACGCCGACCTCGTCGTCTCCGGGGTGGTGGAGTTCTCCCGTCGCGACGCGTCGGGGTTCGGCGAGGTGGACATGGTCAGCCCGGTGACGGGCCAGAAGGTCCGCCGGACCCAGTTCGTCGAGCGGGAGGAGTTCGCGTTCGACGTCGACGTCATGTTCTTCGACGGCCGCGCCGGCGCCCTCCTCTTCCGGGACCGCCTCCGGCGGACCGCCGTGTTCCGCGGCTCGTCGAACGACCCTCTGACGGCGTTCTACCAGCTCGCCGAGAACTTCGCCGCCGACATTCTCGCCGTCGTCGCCCCCCGAGCCCGCGACGACACGCGTTTCGTCTTCCGGAGCTGACGCCGCCGCCGGCGTGCCGATCCTCGCGGTCTCGTACGATAATGATCGCTCGCGGCCGCTCGGGGCGCGGGGGGACGCGGGGCTCTCCCGCCCGATGCGGCCGACCTCGGGAGCCGCCGATGAGATCGTACGCTCGTCTCGCCGCCCTCCTGGCGGTCGCGGCGCTCGCCGCGGCCCCGGCCCAGGCCCAGCAGTTCGGGCAGAACAAGGTCACCTACGAGCGGTTCGAATGGAAGGTGTACCCGTCGCCCCACTTCGACATCCACTACTACGGGCCCGACGAGGCGTTCCTCCAGGAGGTCGTCTCCTACGCGGAGAGCGCCTATCTCGGGATGTCCAGGGACCTCGATCACGAGCTCCGGTTCCGGGTGCCCCTGATCGTCTACAGGAACCACGCGGAGTTCTCGCAGACGAACATCACCATGGACGAGCTGCCCGAGGCGGTCGGCGCCTTCGCCGAGCCGGTCCAGAACCGGATGGTCGTCCCGCTGGATCAGCCGCCCGACCGGCTCTACTCGCTGATCGCCCACGAGCTGACCCACATCTTCCAGTACTCGATCTTCTTCGAGGGCTACCTGGGGAGGGCCCTTCGCTCGAATCCGCCCGCCTGGATCATGGAAGGGATGGCTTCCTACCTCGCCCGGGACGAGGACAGCATCGACCGGATGGTCATGAGGGACGCCGTCGTCGCCAACCTCCTCCCGCCGATCCAGGACCTCTCCTACCCGACGTTCCTCGCGTACCGCTACGGCCATGCGATCTTCGACTTCATCGAGAAGGAGCACGGCAAGGAGGGCTTCCGGAGCTTCGTCTACGAGTACCGAAAGGTGCTCCTGACCAACAACCTCGAGAAGGCGATCAAGGAATCGTTCGGATACGACATCGCCGAGTTCAACCGGAGGTTCGTCCGGTACCTCCAGAAGCGCTACCTCCCGGTGCTCCTGGAGAAGAAGGCGCCGGAGGACTACGGCAAGGAGATCGGCCTCAAGGAGGAGGGCGTGTACACGTTCTCGCCGACGATCTCGCCGTCCGGCGAGCTCGTCGCGGTACTCGCCTCGCCGAAGCTCGAGATCGACCTCCTGGTGCTGTCCGCCGACGGCGTCTCCCGGCCACGGAACCTCACGCGGGGGTGGACGAACCGCTGGAGGTTCCTCGTCGCGGAGGCGTTCGAGGGGCGCCGCGACCTCTCCTGGTCGCCCGCCGGCGACGAGATCGCGGTCTTCGCGCGGCGCGAGAACCGCCGCCAGCTCCTGGTGTTCGACGCGCTTTCGGGGAAGCGCCTGCGCACGATGGACCTGCCCGGCATCGCCGAGTGCGCGAGCCCTGCCTTCTCCCCGGACGGCAAGCGGATCGCCTTCGAGGGGAACCGCGACGGGATCGTGGACGTGTTCGAGCTCGACCTCGACACGGGCGAGATCCGCAACGCGACCCAGGACGACGCCTACGACGCGAACCCCTGGTACGCCCCGGACGGGAAAACCTTGGCGTACAACCGGAGGGTCGGTCGATACTGGAAGGTCTTCTCCGTGGACCTCGCGGACCCCTCGCGCAAGCAGCAACTCACCTTCGGCTCGGGCTCGGACGTCCAGCCCGCCTACTCCCGCGACGGCAGCACGCTGTTCTTCTCCTCGGACCGCGGGTCCGAGGAGATCTTCAACATCCACGCCCTGGACCTCGCGTCGGGGGAGATCCGTCGGTACACCGACGTCGTGGGCGGCTGCTTCTCGCCGGTCGAGTCCGCGGAGAGGGACGGGGAGCGCCAGCTCGTGTTCGTCTCCTTCTTCCGCGGGACCTTCCGGCTGTTCCGGATGCCGCTCCTCCAGCCCGAGTCCCGGACCGAGGCGGTGCGGGATTCCGAGGCGCAGCCCGAGATCGAGGCGTTCGAGCCGCCGCTCCGCCTCACGCCGGACCCGGCGAAGATCAGCCCCTACCGGCCGAAGTGGGACCTCGAGATGCCGCTGTTCGCCATCGGCGTCACGAACGACGGGACGGTCCTCGCGGACGCCGCGGTGCAGTTCTCGGATCTTCTCGGGAACCAGCGGATCCGGGTCGTCGCCTCGTCGGTCTCGACGTACTCGAACGTCGCGGCGACGTACCTGAACTTCGAGCACCGCACCCGCTGGGGCGCGACCTTCTTCGATTACCGCGACTACTACGCGGACCTCTACTACGACTCGATCGGGGAGTCCCGGCAGCAGATCCAGCGCACGACCGGCGGGGTGGCATTCCTGCAGTTCCCGCTCAGCCGCCACTACCGCGCCGAGGGCTCGCTCGGGGTCGTCGACCGCAGCCAGGACTACATCTACGGCATCGATCCGACGACCGGCGACCTCGTGACGGACGACGTCCGCGAGCGCTTCGCGATCGCGGGGCTGTCGTTCACGGGCGACACGACCCGGTTCCAGTCGTTCGGGCCGTTCCAGGGGAAGCGATTCACCGTCGGCGCGACCTGGGGCACGGACGTCGGCAGCGACTACCCCGGGAACCTGCTCGAGTACGCGCTCGATTTCCGGGCCTACAAGCAGCTCACCCGCAGGTCGCTCCTCGCGTTCCGCGCCGCGGGCGCCTGGAGCGCGGGAGACCGGCCGACCTACTACTCCCTCGGCGGGATCAACGTGCTCCGAGGCTACGACTACCGGGAGTTCTTCGGCACCCGCGTGGCCTGGGCGAACGCCGAGCTGCGCTTTCCTCTCGTGGACGCGATGGCGTTCCCGTTCGGCGTCCTGAGGGACATCCGCGGCTTCCTGTTCGCGGACGTCGGCGCCGCGTGGTTCGAGGGAGACGCCTTCTACGACCCCGAGCTCGGGCGCTGGAGCGACTTCCGGCTCTGGGACTCCGAGAACGACCGCCTCCAGAGCGGCCGGGGCTCCTACGGTTGGGGGATCCAGCTCCTGTTCCTCGGAGGCCTCCAGTTCAACTGGGCCTGGTCGCACCGGATGGACTACACGACCTTCGACGGGACCGGCGCGCCGGTGGCCGCGGACACGGGCGGGACGAGGACCGACTTCTACATCGTCTACGACTTCTAGGGCACTAGGGCAGCCGCGACGCGCGGCGCACGGCCATCCAGGCGGCCGCGGTTCCGACGAAGACGCCGACGGCCGCGAGCAGGAGCGCGTGCCGGGGCGCGAGCGGATGCGACGCGACCAGGTCGACGACGGCCCTCGGGGCCGCTCCCGCCCACGACAGGAACGCCCGTCTCGCGGCCTCGACGAGGGCGATCCCGATCGCCGCCGCCGCGAGCCCCTGCGCGATCCCGGAGACCAGGAACGGACCGCGCACGAGACCCGGCGACGCTCCCACCAGCAGCATGACGTCGATCTCCTCGCGCCGCGCGTGGACCGCGAGCCTCACGACCCCCGCGATCACGAGAGCGACGACGGCGAGAATCGCGAGCGCCGCGGCGGCCCCTCCCGCCCGGGCCAGCCGGAGCGAGGCGTCCAGCCGGTCCAGCCACTCGAGGTCGAACCGGACGTCCTCCACGCCCCGGGTCCCCCGGAGCGCGGAGGAGATCCCCCTCGCCGCCGCGGCGGCGCCGGAGCCGGGCACGAGGAACGCCTCGAACGACTCGGGAAGCGGGTTCTCCCCGAGCTCGGGCACCAGGTCGGCGAGCGAGCCGAACGACAGGCGGAAACGCCGCAGGGCCTCGTCCCTGGACACGAAGTCGACGCGCGACACCCCAGGCGCCGCGGAGAGCCGGCGCCGGATCCCCTCGCGCGCCTCTTCCGTCGCGGACTCCTCGAGGTACACCTCGACCCGCACGTCCTGCCGCCAGGCCTCGAGCCGCCCCTGCACGTTGTGGACGACCAGGAGCACCAGGCCCGCCGCGAAGAGGACGGACGCGAGGGTCGCCGTCGCGAGCGCGTTCACCCCGGGGTTCGACCGCCACTCGTCCGCCGCGTCGACGACGAAGTACCTGAGCCTCGCGAGGAGCGCGCTCACGAGGACGCCCCCCCGGCGACGACCCGGCCCCCCTCGAGCACGATCGTCCGGCGCTGCATCCGCCGGATCATGTCCCGGTCGTGCGTCGCGACGACCACGGTCGTGCCGCGCGCGTTGATCTCCCGGAAGAGCCTCATGATCTCGACCGAGAGGTCGGGGTCGAGGTTCCCCGTCGGCTCGTCCGCGAGGAGGATCTCGGGATCGCTCACGAGGGCGCGCGCGATGGCGACCCGCTGCTGCTCCCCGCCCGAGAGGGCGTCGGGAAGGGTCGACAGGCGGTGCTGGAGGCCGACCCCCCGGAGCGCCTCGCGCGCTCGCCTCCGCTGCTCGGCGCTTCCGAGCCCGGCGACGTTCAGCGCGTAGGCGACGTTCTCGAGCGCGCTCTTCCTCCGGATGAGCTTGAAGTCCTGGAAGACGACGCCGAGGATCCGCCGCAGGTCCGGCACCCTGGACCGGGGCAGAGAGCCGACGTCCCACCCCGCGATCCGGATGTGCCCCTCGTCCGGGAGCTCCTGGCGGAGGAGCAGCCGCAGAAGAGTCGTCTTGCCGGCGCCCGACGGCCCCGTGACGAAGACGAACTCCCCCTTCGAAACCTCGATGTCCACGCCCTCGAGAGCGGTGACCCCGTGCGGGTAGCGCTTCGCGACGCCGCGCGTCTCGATCATGGAGGCGCCCCGACCGCGGCCGCCCCCGGGGAACGCGCGGCCCGCGTCCTCACCAGGAACGGTTGATCAGAATTTCGTGCGCGAGGATCTCGCCGTCCTTGTTGAAGTACACCGCCACGGGCTTCTCCGGGAGCTTGATCTTCGGCAGCGGGGTCTCCGCCCCGTCCACGATGAACATCTTCTCCTGCTCGCCGGGGTTCTTCGGCTTGGCCGGCCACCTCATCTGCTTCCCGTCGGCGAACTCGAAGGTCAGGAACGCGCGGGTCTTGAAGTAAACGCCGGGCAGCTCGATGTTCTTCTTCCCCGCGAGGACCCGCTGCTTGATCCGCCCCTCCAGCAGGTACTTCCCGTCCTCCGTCTGGCGCACGTCGTACAGGAGCGAGTACTGCGGGAGGCCCACTCCCCGGATCCACTCGTCGAAGAACCAGTCCATGTTGCCGCCGAACGCCTCCTCGGCCACCCTCTGGATGTCCAGCGTCACGATCTGCTTGTCGGCGAACTCGGCGGCCAGGTTCTTCAGGAACCGGAAGAACTTCTCGTCGCCGAACGTCTCGCGCAGCACGTGGAGCGCGTAGGGCCCCTTGTTGTAGATGTTCGCCATGTAGGCCCCGCCGGGATTCTCGCCGCCCCAGACGGCCGATCCGTTCTCGACGCTCGAGAGCAGCTCGAAGCTCATGATCGTCCGCCGCCAGTCCTGGACCTTCTCCTCGTACGCCGGCCGCCCGCGCGTGTTCTCCACGAAAAGCGCCGCCATGTACTCGGTGAGGCTCTCCACGAACCAGTAGTGGCGGTCGTTGAGATTCCCCGTCAGGCCGCCCCACCACTGGTGGCCGGTCTCGTGCGCGACGACGTCCTTGTTGAACTTCGAGATGTCCGAGGAGTCGGCCGCGCCGAGGTTCGCCACCCAGCCCTCGCCGCGGAACACGCCGTACCCCAGGTAGATGATCGAGGCCGGCGCCTGTCCGTAGAAGTCCCCCATCGGGTCGCAGACGAGGTCGAGCTTGTCGTACTTGTAGTCCTGGCCGAGGACCTCTCGATAGAGGTTCAGGGCGTTGACCGCCTGGTCGGCGATCGCCGAGAGCTGCTTGGTCCGGATTCCGCGCGCGCCGCCGTCGGCCTTCGCCATCCGGTCGATGATCTCGTCCTCGTTGCGGACGATCTCCGTCTCGTCGAGCGTGTGCGTGGACGTCTTGTCCACGTACACGCGCACCGGGATCTCCGTCCCGTCCATCTTCGTCGCCTTGATCCTCGGCCCGTCGTCGAGGTAGTCGCCGAAGATCACGGTGGGGAACGACACCGGCGTGTCCGAGACCCACCGCGTCACGTGGCACCTGCCCTCCTTCTTCTCGAGGGCCTTCCTGCCGGGACCGAGAGCCCGGTACCTGTCCTTCACCCGGACCGTCATGTCGAACTCCTCGATCGGGTCCGTGAAGCGCACGAGCGGGATCCAACCGAGCCGGTCCATCGCGGAGTACGAGGGGTTGATCTTGTAGATGCTGTCCTGGTTCTGGAACTTCATCTTGAGCGTGAGCTTCGCACCGGGGGCGAGCGGGGCGGGGAACACGATCAGGCCCGAGAACGCCCCGGTCTTCACCCAGGTCAGGTCGTTCCCGTCCCCGTCCTGGAGCACGTTGATCGTGAGCTTCGGGAACTTCGACTCCTTCTTCTCTTCGCCGGGTTGCCTGAGGCGCGAGATCCGGAACGGGAGCTCCCGGACCTCGCGCTTGATCGTGATCCCGTACGTGAAGTCCCCCTCGATCGCCTGCTCGTCCTCGAGGCCGATGTCCACGCTCCCGACGAGCCGGTCGAGATCGAAGTAGCGGGCATCCTGGTCCTCGCGCCGGTCCAGGTCGTAGACGCTGGCGCCGGAGGCGAGCAGCTCGTCCGAGTAGTAGCCGAAAACGGTGTACGGGTACGCATGTCCCTCGAAGCCGGGATCGGAGGCGCCGAAGTTGACGTCCCAGGGCTCGTAGTTGTCGTAGTCGAGCCAGATCCAGCGCTCCACGCCGCCGCGGCGCTGGATGGACAGGTTCCAGGTCTTGTGGTCCGCGGCGAGGGGCAGGCGGAAGCCGTGAAAGGGATTCTCCCTCAGGTCCCGGTCGTAGTCCCGATGGGCCTCGTCGTAGAGCTTCTGCAGCTCGGGGAGCGTCGCCTCCTTGGCGGCCTTTCCCATTCCCCGGAAGAGCGAGCCGAGGAACGCCTCGAGGCTCTCGCCGTCTCCGGTCAGGGTCAGGTGGTCCGGCTTGAACACGAAGTCGTCCGGGTATTGCCGGAGCATGACCTCTCGGTACATCGAGTAGTAATTGAGGTTCGGGGGAGGCGTGTACTGGTAGGCGAGGTCGGGCGCGGAGAGCACGACCATCGACGGCTTCCCCTCGAACCAGGTGACGTACGCGCTTCCCCGCCCCGCCGTCACCTTCATTCCGTAGCGGTCGAAGGAGAACCCCTCGAAGTTGCGGAACTCGTCGAGGGCCCTGTCGCCCCGCCGGAGACCGTCCCACGAGTCGAGCAGCTCTTCCTTGGAGATCGCCCACTTCCCGGAGGCGTCCTTCGAGACCGTCAGCCGGTATCGCTCGACCCTCTCGACCGTCTTCCCGGCGGTCATCTTCTGGAACGACGCCAGGTACGTCGAGTCGTCCACCCTCTTGTACTCGTGGGAGAAGACGCCCCGGACGTCGTGGACCCCCTCCGCGTTCTTCTGCCCGGAGAGATCGACCACCCTCTTCTGGAGCGCTCCCGTGATCGCGTCCCGGACGTCGTTCGGGATCGCAGGGCTCTCCGCGGCGACGCAGGGCGCCGCGGCGGCCACCGCCAGAAGGGAGACGATGGCGGCCGTCGTCGTGAGGGTCAAGAACCGATCGCGCGTGGACATCTCGGCACCTCCGATGCGCGCCGCACACGGAGCGCGGATTCCGAAGCCGGTCCCCCGCGTGCCGCCCGCCTGCCGGAATTCTACAGCACGGGATGGATCCGGGGCTCCTGGTACGAAGCGGGGCGGGCGGGGTTCAGGGTTGCGCGTGGAGCGGCCTCCCGTCTCTCGCCGAGTCCCTGAGGAGGCTCGCCGGGCGGAACCGCTCGCCGTGCGCGTCGGCGAGCCGGGAGAGGCGGTCCACTACGGTCGGCAGCCCGATCGCGTCGGCCCACCTGAGAGGGCCGCCCCGGGAGGCCGGGAAGCCCGCGCCGAGCACCATCGCCACGTCCACGTCCCGGGGCTCCCGGGCGACCCCGTCCTCGAGGCAGATCGCCGCCTCGTTGATCATCGAGAGCGCCATCCGCTCCTGGAGCGTCTCTCCCGGGAGCTCGCCGGGTCGCGCCGCCCCGACGAGGCCGGGAACCCTGGCGTCCGCGGCCGCGCGCCGGCCGTCGCGATACCGGTAGAAGCCGGCGCCGCCCTTGACGCCGAGCCTGCCGCTCTCGACCAGGGCGCCGAGGACCGCCGCGGGGGCGCCGATCCGCTTGCCGAACGCCGCCTCGAGGATCCGCGCCGCCTGCGCCGCCGAGTCGAGGCCCATCCCGTCGAGGAGCTCGAAGGGCCCGACCGGCATCCCGAAGGCGCGCATCGCGGCGTCCACGGCGTCGACCCGGAACCCCTCGACGAGCAGCCGCATCGCCTCTCCGACGTACAGCATCACGATCCGGTTGACGAGGAAGCCGGGGGAGTCGCGCACGACGACCGGCGTCTTCCCGAGCGCGAGCGCGAAGGCGTGCGCCGTCACGACGGCCTCGGGCGACGTCCTCTGCCCGGCGACGATCTCCACCAGCGGCATCCGATGGGGCGGGTGGAAGAAGTGCAGGCCGACGACCCGCTCGGGCCTGAGAGCCCGCGAGGCGATCTCCGTGACCGGCAGCGTCGACGTCCCCGTCGCGAAGATCGCCCGCTCCCCGATCCGCTCCTCCGCCTCGGCGAGCGCCTCCTGCTTGACCGCGAGGTCCTCGACGACCGCCTCGACGACCAGGTCCGCGCGGGCGAGTCCCTCGAGACCGACGCCCGGAGACAGGAACGCCATCCGGCTCGCCGCGTCGTGAGGGGACAGGCCGCCGCGGGCGACCTCCTCGGACCAGATCCGCCGCGCCGTCCTGAGACTCCCGAGGAGCGGCTCCCATCCGAGGTCCCGGATCCGGACCGGGATTTCCCGATCGGCGACGAGGTGGGCGACCCCCGCGCCCACGGCTCCGGCGCCGAGGACGAAGACCTTCCGGATCTTCCTCGGCGTCGCCTGGAAGCCTCCGGCCCCGCGCCTCAGCTCCGCCCGGCTCCGGAACAGCCAGACGAGGTTCCGCGAGGTGCGGGTCGGGAGGAGCTCCCCGAGGATCCGGGCCTCGAGATCGAGCCCCTGGGGAAGCGGCTGGGAGAAGGCGGCCTCGATCGCCTCGAGGGCCCGGAACGGAGCGGGATAGTCTGCGGGGGAGATCCGCGCCGCGGTCCTCCGTCTCGTGTTCGAGATCACGCGCGACCGGAGCGGGGGGATCCCCTCGACCGCGAGAACGGCGAGCGGCCGGCGGCTCCGGAGGAACGGACGCCGTCCCGCGACGGCCGCGCGGAGCGCCTCCCTCGTCTCCTGCTCGAGCTTCGGCGCGGGAACGATCCGGTCGACGAGGCCGATCCGCTCGGCGCGGCGGGCGTCCACCGACCTGCCGGTCAGGATCAGGTCGAGCGCGTGTACGAGCCCCACGACCCGCGGGAGCCGCTGCGTGCCGCCGAACCCGGGAACGATCCCGAGCCGGATCTCGGGAAGCCCGATCTTCACGGCCGGCCCGTCCGCCGCGATGCGGTACGTGCACGACAGCGCCAGCTCGGTCCCTCCTCCGAGGCAGACGCCCCCGATCGCGCACGCCGAGGGCCAGGGCGCGTCGGCGATCTTCTGGAGAACCGTCTGCCCCAGCCGCGACGCCTGGACGGCGTCCCAGGCGTCCTTGACGGCGGCCAGCTCGTCGATGTCGGCCCCCGCCAGGAACGATCCCGGCTTCTCGCTCAGGAAGAGGAGCGCCTTCACCCGCTCGTCTCCCCGGGATTCCTCGATCAGGCGGCCGAGATGCTCCAGGATCTCCCGCGTCAGCAGGTTGACCTTGCCGCCCGGGCGGTCGAAGACGACGCGGAGGATCCCGTCGGGGCCGGTCTCGTGGCGGATGCCGTCGGGAGGCGCCGCGGGGGTCGTCACGTCCGCTCCAGGACGACGGCCGCGCCCTGGCCGCCGCCCGCCGAGATCGCGGCCAGGCCCAGGGACGCGTCCCTCCGCCCCATCTCGAGGAGGAGCGTCAGGACCAGTCGGGCCCCGCTCGCTCCGAGCGGGTGCCCGATCGCGAGGGCGCCTCCGTTGACGTTGAGCCGGCCCGGGTCGATCGGGCCGACCGGACCCGACCCGAGGTGCTCCTCGCAGAACGCCCTGGACTCGAGCGCGCGACGGCAGGCGAGCACCTGCGCCGCGAAGGCCTCGTGGATCTCGACGAGATCCATCCGGTCCAGCGGGAGACGGCCCGCGCGCCGGAGCGCGAGCGGCGCGGCGAGCGCCGCCCCCAACCCCATCCGCGTCGGGTCGCAGCCGGTCGCGGCCCACGCCCGGACCCTCCCGAGAACCGGCAGCCCGAGCGCCCGGGCGCGCGCGGCCGACGCGAGGACGAGGGCCGCCGCCCCGTCCCCGATCGGGGAGGCGTTGCCCGCCGTGACCGTCCCGTGGCGGGGATCGAAGACGGGCGTCAGCGCGGCGAGCCGCGAGGCCTCGACGTCGTCCTCGATCGCGCCGTCCCGGGCCACCGCGGCGTCGAAAGAGGGCGGGACCGGCACGGGGACGACCTCGCGGTCCATCCTTCCCTCCGCCCACGCCGCGGCGGCGAGGCGGCGGCTCGCCAGCGCGAACGCGTCCTGTTCCTCCCGGGTGACGTCGAAATCGCGCGCGAGCCGGTCCGCGAAGGCCCCGGGCGGGCGGCCGGTGGCGAGATCCGCAAGGCCGAGGGAAAGGTCCGCGGCGTCCGCGAGGCGTCGCCTCTCCGCGCGCGTCTCGCTCGACGCGCCCGCCCGGGGAAACGCCGTCGACGACGACTCCACGCCCGCGACGATCGTCAGGTCGGCTTCTCCCGCCCGAATGCGCGAGGCGGCCGCGGTCACGGCCTCGAGCCCCGACGCGCAGCTCCGGTTCACGGTCGCCGCCGGAACCGCCTTCGGGAGCTTCGCGAGCAGCGCGACGACGCGCCCTAGGTCCGCGGCGCCCGGCGCGCCGGCGACGTTGCCGAGGATCAGCTCGTCGACCGCATCGGGGTCGACCTCCGACCGCTCGATCGCCTCGCGCACCGCGACCCGACCCAGCTCCTCGGCGGAGACGCCCCCGAGGTCCGCCCCGGCGCGCGCGAAGGGCGTTCTCACGACGGCGACGATGACCGCATCGCGATCCTGGAGCACCCGACCTCCGGCCTCGCCCGCGGCGGCTCAGCCTTCCCGTTCCCTGCCGAGACCGTACGCCTCGAGCTTCTTGTAGAGATTGGAGCGCGGCGTGTCGATGGCCTTCGCCGTCGCGGCGATGTTCCAGCCGTGCTCCTCGAGCTTCGCGAGCAGGTACGCCCGCTCCGCCGCGTCCTTGAAGGACTGGAGCGACGCCCCCGCGTGCGGGACGACCACGGCCTCGCGGGGCGCCGCCGCTTCGGCCTCGCCGCCCAAGGGCGCCGCGAGGCCGGCGGGAATGTCCGCCCGGCGGATCGTGTCCCCCGGCGTCATGATCAGGAGCCGCTCCACGGCGTTCCGGAGCTCCCGGACGTTCCCGCGCCAGGGCAGGCCGCGAAGCGCCTCGAGGGCGTCGGGCGCGAACCGTTTCGGGCGGCATCCGTTCTCGCGGCAGAAGTTCTCCGTGAACCAGGCCACGAGGGCGTCGACGTCCTCGCGGCGCTCCCTGAGCGGCGGGACGCGGATGGGGACCACGTTCAGCCGGAAGTAGAGGTCCTCACGGAACCTTCCCGCGCCGATCTCCGCGGGAAGGTCCTTGTTCGTGGCGGCGATCACGCGGACGTCGACCGTCAGCGTGCGGGCCGCTCCGACCGGCTCCACCTCGCCGTCCTGCAGCGCCCGGAGCACCTTGGACTGCGTCCTGACGCTCATGTCCCCGATCTCGTCCAGGAAGATCGTGCCGCCGTCCGCCTGGGCGAACTTCCCCGTCTGGTCCCGCGTCGCGCCGGTGAACGAGCCCTTCTCGTGCCCAAACAGCTCCGACTCGATCAGCTCCTCCGGGATCGCCGCGCAGTTGACCTTCACGAACGGCTTGGCGTTGCGCGGGCTGTTCCCGTGGATCGCGCGGGCGACGAGCTCCTTGCCGGTCCCCGACTCTCCCGTGATCAGGACCGACGCCTTCGTCGGGGCCGCGAGGGCGATGTCCTCCTGCACCTTGCGAAGCGCGGCGGACTCGCCGACGAGACGGAAGCGCTCCTCGAAGGAGAGCCGGAGGTCGCGGTTCTCCTCGCGCAGCCGCCGCTGCTCGAGGGCGTTCCGGAGGACGAGCAGGACCCGATCGCTCTCGAGCGGCTTCTCCATGAAGTCGAAGGCGCCGCGGCGCGTGGCCTCGAGGGCGGTCGCGATCGTCCCGTGCCCCGACACGACGATCACCGGAGCGTCGATCCGGCGCTTCCGGATCTCGGAGAGGACCTCGAGCCCGTCCATCCTCGGCATCTTGATGTCGAGGATCACCGCGTCGGGCGAGGCGGCCTCGATGCGCTCGAGGGCCCCGGGGCCGGTGGCCGCCTCGGTGACGGACATCCCCGCGTACTCGAGGACCATCCGCAACGAGGAGCGGATGTCCTCCTCGTCGTCGGCGACGAGGACGAGGGGCTTGCGCGCGGAACTCATGGGAGACGCCGTCCGAAGACACGCATCGCCGGTCGAGGATAACACACGCGGGCCGTTCCCCGGGGGAGACCGCTGCGCTCCCGCCGAGCGGAGTTTCTCCCCGCGCCGGTCACTTCCCCGAGTCGTTCCCCGGGGCCCGCAGGAAGAACACTCGCGAGATGCCGCCCGGAGCGACGGCCTTGATCTTCACCGCGT
This sequence comes from uncultured Acidobacteriota bacterium, assembly GCA_964590285.1. Classification (GTDB taxonomy): domain Bacteria; phylum Acidobacteriota; class Polarisedimenticolia; order Polarisedimenticolales; family JAIQFR01; genus CALMJU01. The sequence goes on from CAZPWK010000021.1 coordinate 13,710, forward strand.
CTCCCGGCTCGAGCTTTCCGGCGACCGCGCGCCACGCCGCGATCCCCGCGACCGGCTCGTCGTTGACGGCGGTGATCACGAATCCCTCGACCAGTCCCGCGGCGGCGGCTTCCGAGCCCGTCTCGACCTCGGCGACGAAGACCCCTCGCACGGACTCCGGGATCCCCTGCCTCTCGCGCAGCGCGGGGCTCAGGGTCTCCACCCGGATCCCCAGGTTCTCGGACTCCGTCGCGGAGCCCTCCCCCTCGCCGTCCGAGCCGCGCCCCGCGCGCCCGGCGACGAGATCCGTCGCGTCGGGCCGCGTTGCCAGCTCGACGTCCACCGCGAAGGGCTTCTTCTCCCGGAAGCCCTCCAGGCGGACCCTCTCGCCGGGTCGGCGCGGCGCGATGCGGCCGAGGAGGTCGCGCCCGTTCCGGATCGAGGCGCCGTCCACCTTGCGGATGACGTCGCCCTCGCGCACGCCGGCCTTCTGCGCGGGCCCGTCCTCGGTGACCGACTGGACGAACACGCCGTTCCGGTCGGGCAGGCCGTTGTACTCCTGCGCCGCCTCGTTGATGTCCGTCATCCCGATGCCGAGGTAGCCTCGGCGGACCTTCCCCGTTTCCCGGAGCTGGTCCATGGCGGACTTGGCCAGGTCGATCGGGAGGGCGAAGCCGATCCCCTCGGCCATCCCGCCGCGGCTGATCGCCATGTTGATCCCGACGACGCGCCCCTCGACGTCGAGCAGCGGCCCTCCGGAGTTCCCGAAGTTGATCGCGGCGTCGGTCTGGATGAAGTTCGCGAGGCCGGCGTCGGTCTCCCCGATCGGGACCTGCCGGTCCTTCGCCGAGACCACCCCCACGGTCACCGTCTCCGAAAGCTGGAACGGATTCCCGATCGCGATCACCCATTGGCCGATCCGGAGCCCGTCGGATTCCCCGAGCGGGAGCGTCGGCAGTCGCCTTCCCCCCGCGTCGATCTTCAGGAGGGCGAGGTCGATGTTGGGGTCGGTCCCGACGATCTCGGCGGCGTAGCGCGTTCCGTCGTTGAGGCTGACGTCGACCTTGACGGCGCCGTCGACGACGTGGTGATTCGTCAGCACGTATCCGTCCGGCGACACGAGGAAGCCGCTGCCCCCGGACTGCTCGCGCCGCTCCCTGGGCTCGGAGCGCCGGTCGCGACGATCGGGCCGGTCGAAGAAGAACCGGAAGAAGGGGTCGTCGCGAAACAGCTCGTGCGGGTCGGCCCCCTCCGAGCCGGCCTTCCGCACGGACGTCGCGACGATCTGGACGACGGCGGGAAGCGACTCCTCCACGACGTCCGCGAAATCCACCGCGCCCGACGCGGTCGCGGGAGCGGCCGCGGGCGGCGCCGGGGCGTCCGGAGGAGACGCGAACATCACTCGGGGCGCGTTCAGCTTCCCGCCGATCACCATGCCGAAGACGATGCTGACGCCGACGACGGCGAGCGTCCACGCGAAGCTCCACTTCCGACTCATGGCTCGACCTCCGGGCGGCGATCCGCCGCGGCGAACTCCCTTCGAAGAACGACGGCGCGCGGGCCGCGGACGCGGCCCGCCCGCATCGGCCGGGCGCCGGATCTCCGGCCCCTCGGCATCGCGGGTCAACCGGCCCCTCCCGCGCCGGCGGCCCTGCGGCCGGCGACGGGGAGGAGATCGTCCAGGGCGGCTCGGAGGAGCCCGACGTCGACCGGCTTCTCGAGGACGCGGTCGACGCCGAGCGCCCGCGCCTGTTGCCGGACGGCCTCGTTGAGATAGGCGGACACCAGGATGCACCGGGCCCGGCACTCGCGGCGCCGCAGCTCGGCGAGAAGGGTCAGGCCGTCCATCTCCGGCATCTTGTAGTCGAGGAGTAGCAGGTCGACGCCGCTCGTCCCGGCCCGGTCCTCGAGGACGCGGAGGGGATCCGCCTCGACCGTCGTGCTGTAGCCCGCCCTCTCCAGGAGCCTGCGGTAGCCGGACAACACGGAGAGGTCGTCGTCGACGACCAGGACCTTGAATCGCGCCTTGCCGTAGGGAGTCATGCCCGAACGATCCTGAGGCAATCCGCGTGCCGGTCCTCGCCGCGCCCCGGCGCTCCAAATCCATCGCCGTTTCGGGCCTTCCCGGACCGGGCCGAGCCCTCGCCGGCGCCAAAACGGCGCGGGCGTGGAGGCGGAGTCCGTCAGCCTAGCGGGTCTTCGGTCGCTCCCGCCTCCGCCGGGCGCCCGGCGAGCCGGTATTCCTTCAGCTTCCGCTGGAGGGTCCGGAGCCCGATCCCGAGAATCTCGGCGGCCTGCGTCCGGTTCCCGCCGGTTCGCTCCAGGGCGGCGAGGATCGCCCGTCGCTCGATCTCGTCCATCGTCAGCGGCGGGACCTCCACGCCCCCCGAAACCGTCGGGCCGGAGGGCCGGGGCCCGGAGGGCGAATCCCGCTCGCCGCCGGCCGCGCTCCCCGCCCCCGCGCGGTACTCCTCGGGGAGGTCGCCGAGCGCGATCTCCGCCGAGGGCGCGAGCACGACGAGGCTCTCGACGAGGTTCCGCAGCTCCCGGACGTTCCCTTCCCATCGGGCCTCCCAGAGCGCCTTCATGGCGTCGGGCGTGAACCGCATCCCCTCCCTGCCGTTCTCCCTGGCGAACTGCATCAGGAAGTGGTTCGCCAGGACGGGGATGTCCTCGCGTCGCTCCCGGAGGGGCGGGATCCGGAGCGTCACGACCTTGAGCCGGTAGTACAGGTCGCTGCGGAAGCGGCCCTGCTCGACCGCGGACTCCAGGTCGGAGTTCGTGGCGGCGAGGAGGCGGATGTCCACCTTGATCGTCTCCGTCCCGCCGACCCGCATGAACTCGCGCTGCTCGAGAACGCGCAGCAGCTTGACCTGCATCTCGAGAGGGAGCTCCCCGATCTCGTCGAGGAAGAGCGTCCCCTTGTCGGCCAGCTCGAACTTCCCGAACTTCCTCCCCGTGGCCCCCGTGAACGAACCCCGCTCGTGGCCGAACAGCTCCGACTCCAGGATCTCCGCGGGGATCGCGGCGCAGTTGATCGGGAGGAACGTCGCGCCCCGGCGCGGCGAGTTCTCGTGGATCGCGTTGGCCACGAGCTCCTTGCCGGTGCCCGACTCCCCCACGATCAGCACGTTCGAGCGCGTCCGCGACACCAGCTCCATCTGCCGGAAGAGGGCCTCCATGGCCTTCGACCTGCCGACGAGCTTGCCGAACTTCTCGCCGACTCGGAGCTCGAGCTGCTGGACGCGGTCCGCGAGCTGCCGCTTCTCGAGGATCGCCTCGGTCCGCCGCCGGAGCTCGAAGAGGTCCACCGGCTTCGTCAGGTAGTCGTCGGCGCCCATCTTCATCGCCTCGACCGCCGACTCGACGGACGCGTGGCCGGTGATCATCAGAACGCCGACGTCGGCGTGGATCTGCCTCGCGGCCCGCAGGACCCCGAATCCGTCGGTCCCCGGCAGCATGAGGTCCGTGATGACGAGCGCGACGCCGCCGTGCGAGCGCAGGTGGTCGAGCGCCGGATCCGCCTCCGGGAAATCCGCCACCTTGTGGCCGAGCCTCGAGAGATACCGGGTGTACGCCGCCCGGCTTCCCTCGTCGTCCTCGATGATGATGATGTGGGCCGGCTCGCTCATTCCGCGGTCATTCTAGTGCAGCGGGGCCGCGCCCGCCTCGGCTCCCCGCCTCCGCGCTCGCGAGGGCCTCCTCGAACTCCTCGGGGCCCATCACGCGGATGCCGAGGAGGCGCGCGCGATCGAGCTTCGAACCGGCCCCGTCGCCCGCGACGACGAGGTCGGTCTTCCCGCTCACGCCGGCGGCGACGCGGCCGCCGAGCCTCTCGATCGCCTCCTTCGCCTCCCCGCGCGACCGCGCGGGGAGCGTGCCGGTCAGCACGACGGTCTTCCCCGCGAACGGCGACGCCGCGGGCGAAGCGGCGGCCGGGGCCGGCTCGGCCCTCATGACGACGCCGGCCTCGGAGAGCCTCCGGACGAGCGTTCGGTTCCCCGGCTGATCGAAGAAGAGCCGGATCGAGGCGGCCGTCTTCGGGCCGATCTCGGGGACCTCCTGCAGCCGCTCGACGGAAGCCGCCGCGATCGCGTCCATCGACTCGAAGGCCGTCGCGAGGTCGCGGGCCGCCCGCTCCCCCACCTGGCGGATGCCGAGCGCGAACAGGACCCGGTGGAGCGGCAGGGCCTTCGAGGCCTCGATTTCGTCGAGGAGGTTCTTCGCGGACCTCGGCCCCATCCGCTCGAGCGCCGCGAGCGGCTCCTCCGCGAGCGAGTAGAGGTCCGCGACGTCACGGACCAGATCCTTCGCCACGAGCTGGTCGACGAGGGCCTCGCCGAGCCCCTGGACGTCCATCCCCCCCCTCGAGGCGAAGTGCAGGAGCGCCTCGCGGCGCTTCGCCGGGCACGAGGCCCCCGTGCACCGCGACGCGACCTCTCCCTCGTCCCTCGCGACCGCCGATCCGCAGACGGGGCACGCGGCGGGCATGACGAAGGGCGCCGCGCCCTCGGGGCGCTTCGAGAGAACGACCGACACGACGCGGGGAATGATCTCGCCGGCCTTCTCGAGGAACACGGTGTCGCCGGCGCGGACGTCCTTCCGCCGGATCTCGTCCTCGTTGTGGAGCGTCGCCCGCGACACGGTGGTGCCCGCGAGCGGAACCGGGTCGAGCTCGGCCACGGGCGTCAGCGCCCCGGTCCGCCCGACCTGCACGACGATCGCGCGGACGCGCGTCGTCGCCTGCTCCGCCGGGTACTTGAACGCGACGGCCCAACGGGGGAACTTCGAGGTGCTCCCGGCGCGGATCTGGAGGGCGAGGTCGTCCACCTTGACCACCGCGCCGTCGATGTCGTAGGGAAGCGCGCGGCGGCCCTCCCGGAGCTCGCCGATCGCGCGGAGGACCTCCCCGAGCTCGCCGCACCTCCGGTTCCGCGGGTTCGTCTTCAGGCCCGCCCGCCGGAGCAGCGCGAGCCCCTCCCAGTGCGACGCCGGGGCCTCGATCCCCTCGACGACGGCGGCGACGTAGAAGATGCAGTCGAGGCGGCGCGACGCCGTGATCCTCGGGTCGAGGAGACGCACCGAACCGGCGGCCGCGTTCCTCGGATTCGCAAACGGCGCCTCGCCGGCCTCCTCGCGCAGGCGGTTCAGCTCCTCGAAGGCCGTCCGGGGCATGAACACCTCGCCGCGCGCCTCGAGGTACGAGAACGGCTCGGCGAGCCGCAGCGGGATCGAGCGGATCGTGCGGACGTTCGTCGTGACG
>CAZPWK010000022.1:0-18928 GCA_964590285.1 uncultured Acidobacteriota bacterium
CGCGGATCCACGAGTCGAATCTGAAGAAGCAGGGGATCCTCCCCCTGACGTTCGCCGACCCGGGCGACTACGGCAAGGTGCGGGAGACCGACCGGATCAGCGTCCTCGGCCTCGCCGGGCTCGCCCCGGGGAAGGAGTTGGCCGCCGTCCTCCACCACGAGGACGGGAGCGAGGACCGGATCGCGCTCCGGCACACGCTGAACGAGGAGCAGATCGGCTGGTTCCGTGCCGGGTCCGCGCTCAACGTGCTCAGCCGCCTCGGGGGCGGCCCGCGCCGCGCGTGACCTCGCGGGGGGAGTGAGGGGGCGGCTCGCGATGGCTCACGGCTCGTCGCTCGCGGCCCGCTGCGCCGGTCTCGTCAAGCGGTTCGAGGACGTCGTCGCGGTGGCGGGTCTCGACCTCGAGGTCCGCGCGGGGGAGTGCTTCGGGCTGCTCGGTCCGAACGGCGCCGGGAAGACGACGACGGTCGAGATCCTCGAGGGGCTCGCCCTGCCGGACGAGGGGGACGTCGAGGTGCTCGGCGCTCGCTGGGGGGAGGGCGCCGACCGCGCGCTCCGCGAGCGGCTCGGCGTCCAGCTCCAGGAGACGCTCCTGGCCGAGAAGCTGACGGTGCGGGAGACCGTCCGCCTGTTCCGGAGCTTCTACGCGAGGGGGCGGGACGCGGACGAGGCGATCGGGATGGTCGGCCTCGACGAGAAGAGCCCGGCGCGCGTCGGGAAGCTCTCGGGGGGGCAGAAGCAGCGGCTCGCCCTCGCCTGCGCCCTCGTCGGCGACCCGGAGCTGCTCTTCCTGGACGAGCCGACGACTGGGCTGGACCCGCAGGCGCGGCTCAAGGTGTGGGAGATCGTCGAGGAGTTCCGGTCGCGCGGGAGGACCGTCCTCCTGACCACGCACCACATGGAGGAGGCCGAGAGGCTGTGCGACCGGGTGGCGGTGATGGACCACGGGCGGTGCATCGCCCTCGGGACTCCGGCCGACCTCGTCGCCTCGCTCGGCGCCGACCAGATCGTCGAGATCGAGGCGGACGGCGCGCTCGACGGCGCCTCGCTCGCCCGGCTCCCCGGAGTCCGCTCGGTCAGCCCGCGCCCGCGCGGGTTCATGCTGGCGGTCGGGGAGATCGGCGCCGCCCTCCCCGCCCTGCTCGCCGAGGTCGAGAGCCGGGGGGCGCGGCTCGAGAGCCTGAGGACGCACCAGGCGACCCTCGAGGACGTCTTCGTGCGCCTGACCGGCCGGGAGCTTCGCGATGCCTGACCGGCCGCACCCGCTCCTCGAGCTGACGAGGGCGCGGGTCCTCGAGTTCCTCCGGGAGCCGGAGGCGGTGTTCTGGGTGTTCGTGTTCCCGGTCCTCCTGGCGCTCGCCCTCGGGATCGCGTTCCGGAGCCGGCCGGCGGAGGTCGCGCGCGCCGCCGTCGTCCCGGGCTCCGAGGCGGCCCGCGAGACGGCGGAAAGGCTCGGACGCGCGCCGGGCGTCGCCGTCCGCATCCTCGATCTCGCCGGCGCGGAGGAGGCGCTCCGGAAGGGGCGCGTGGACGTCGTCCTCGAGGTCTCCGGAGCCCCCCCGCCGGCGGCCTCCGTCACGTACCGCTTCGACCCGACGCGGCCGGAGGGGCGGGCGGCCCGCCTGGCGGTGGACGACGCGCTCCAGAGGGCCGCGGGGCGCGCCGACGCGGTTCCGACGGTGGAGAGACCGGCGACCGAGGCCGGATCGCGCTACATCGACTTCCTGATCCCGGGGCTCGTCGGCCTGAACCTGATGGGGAGCGGGATGTGGGGGATCGGGTTCTCGGTCGTCGTCGCCCGGACCCGGAAGCTCTTGAAGCGCTTCGCGGCGACGCCGATGCGCCGCTCGCACTACCTGCTCTCGTTCGCCCTCTCGCGTCTGGTCTTCCTCGCCCTCGAGGTCGCCGCGGTCGTCGGCTTCGGCCGGTTCGCCTTCGGCGTGGAGATCCGGGGCTCGATCCTCGACCTCTCCCTCGTCTCGCTCCTCGGAGCCGCCGCCTTCGCCGGGCTCGGGCTCCTCGTCGCCGCGCGGCCGCGCACGATCGAGGCGGTATCGGGCTGGATGAATTTCGTGATGCTCCCGATGTGGCTCCTCTCGGGGACGTTCTTCTCGTACGAGCGGTTCCCCGAGACGCTCCGGCCCGCGATCCGCGCCCTGCCGCTGACCGCCCTCAACGACGCCCTCCGGGCGGTCGTCAACGACGGCGCGGCGCTCTCCGACCGCTGGCCCGAGGCGCTCGTCCTCGCCGCCTGGACCGCCGCGAGCTTCGCCCTCGCGCTCCGGATCTTCCGCTGGCAATGATGGGGTCAGACGTTACCTGCGTTACCGTTTGCTCACAAACGGTAACGCAGGTAACGTCTGACCCCATACGAGCAGACCGAGCGGGGGGAGGTCGAGGCGAACGGACTGCGGCTGGCCGTGGAACGGGACCGGCTCCGTCTCGACCCGGGCGGCGGTCTCGACCTCGCTCCCGCCGTACCGCCGGTCGTCGCTCGAGAACCGGAGGGCGTAGGCGCCCGCCGCGGGAGCCCCGACCCGGTAGCCGTACCGCGGCACCGGCGTCAGGTTCATCACGACGACGACGTGGCCCTCCGCGTCCCGCCGGAGGAACGACAGGACCGAGGCGTCGTGGTCGTTGCAGTCGATCCAGGAGAACCCCGAGGGGTCGGGGTCCGAGCGCCAGAGGCACGGCGTCTCGCGGTACAGCCTCCCCAGCTCCTCGAGGAAGCGCACGAAGGACCCGCGCAGCGGGTCGTGGAGGAGGTGCCAGTCGAGGCTCGTGTCGTGGCTCCACTCCCTCCACGGGGCGAGCTCCGTTCCCATGAAGAGGAGCTTCTTGCCGGGCCTCACGTACTGGTAGGCCAGGAGGAGCCTCAGGTTCGCGAACTTCTGCCAGACGTCCCCGGGCATCTTGTCGAGGAGCGAGCGCTTGCCGTGCACGACCTCGTCGTGCGAGAGCGGGTTCACGAACCTCTCGGAGTGCTCGTAGAGCATCGCGAACGTCAGGTCGTTCTGATGGTGGCGGCGATGCACCGGGTCCTTGGAGAAGTACGTCAGCGAGTCGTGCATCCACCCCATGTTCCACTTGAACGTGAACCCGAGCCCCCCCTCCGAGACCGGACGGGAGACGCCACCCCAGGCGGTGGACTCCTCGGCGACCGTCATGGCGCCGGGGCAGTCGGTCCGCACCGCCTCGTTCATCGCCTTGAGGAACTCGATCGCCTCGAGGTTCTCCCTCCCCCCCCAGCGATTCGGGATCCACTCCCCCTCGCTCCGGCTGTAGTCGCGGTAGAGCATCGAGGCGACCGCGTCCACGCGGAGGCCGTCCACGTGGAACTCGTCGAGCCAGTACAGCGCGTTCGAGATCAGGAAGCTCCGGACCTCGTTCCGGCCGTAATTGAAGATCAGCGTCCCCCAGTCCGGGTGCTCGCCGAGCCGCGGGTCCTCGTGCTCGTAGAGGGCGGTGCCGTCGAACCTCCGCAGCGCGAAGTCGTCCTTCGGGAAGTGGGCTGGGACCCAGTCGAGGACGACGCCGATCCCGTTCCGGTGGCAGTGGTCCACGAAGAAGCGGAAATCGTCCGGCGTGCCGTACCGCGACGTCGGGGCGTAGTACGCCGAGACCTGGTACCCCCACGACCCGGAGAACGGGTGCTCGGCGATCGGGAGGAGCTCGACGTGCGTGAAGCCGAACCGCTTCGCGTGCTCGACGAGCCTCGGGGCGATCTCCCGGTACGTCAGGAAGCGGTTCCCCTCCTCCGGGACCCTCGCCCAGGAGCCGAGGTGCACCTCGTAGAAGGCGACCGGTTCGCGGTGCGGGTCCCGCCGGGGCCGCGCTCCCATCCACTCGCCGTCTCCCCACTCGTGGGACGAGGCCGAGACGACGGACGCCGTTCCCGGGGGCAGCTCCATCGCGAGCGCCATCGGGTCGGCCTTGAGGCGGAGCGAGCCGTCCTCGGTCTTCACCTCGAACTTGTAGAGCGTGCCCGGGCCGAGGCCCGGAACGAACAGCTCGAAGATGCCGGAGCTCCCGAGGACCCGCATCGGGAGGAGCCGCCCGTCCCAGCGGCAGAAGTCGCCGACGACGCTCACCCTGCGCGCGCCCGGCGCCCAGACGGCGAACGCCGTCCCGTCCACGCCGTCCATCCGCCTCGGGTGCGCGCCCAGGCACCGCCAGAGCTTCCGGTGCGTCCCCTCGTTGAAGAGGTGCAGGTCCAGGTCGCCGATCGTCGGCAGGAAGCGGTAGGGGTCCTCGCGCTCGAGCGTCTCGCCGTCCGCGAACCAGAACCGGACCCGGTACCGGAGGGGGAGGCTCCCGCCGGGCAGGAAGATCGCGAAGAGACCCGACGGCCCTATGCGCCGCATGACCCGGCTCCCGGCCCCGTCGAGGATGCACTCCGCGCCGATCGCGTCCGGGTGCATCGCGCGGACGACGACCCCCGCGCGCCCCTCGACGTCGGCCGGGTGGGCGCCGAGGAGCCGGTGCGGCTCGGCGTGGTCTCCGTCGAGGAGCGCCCGCGCCTCGGCCTCGCCGATGCGGAGGGCGTTCGCGGTCGCGTTCCCGGGCTTCGGCGTGGGTCCCATCGAGGCGATCTCCGATCCGAATCGCGGAGCATACGCGAGCCCGGGGGTTCTTTCAACCGGGCACGGCTCCGCCCCGGCGTCCCGCCCGGGCCGCCGCGCCGCGTGGCTGCCGGCCTTCAGTGCTTGCGCGGCGCCACGACCATGCTCATGTCGCGATTGACGATCTCCCCGGGAGCGGACTCGACGATCGCCGTATCCGCCAGCATCTCGATCACGCGGTCGAGGACCTTGCGGCCGTTCTCCGGACGCCTGAGGTCCCGACCCCGGAACATGATCGTGACCTTGACCTTGTCCCCTTCCTCGATGAACCGGCGGACGTGGCCCACCTTCGTCTCGAGGTCGTGGCCGTCGATGTTCGGGCGGAGCTTGATCTGCTTGACGGTGATGCGCGTCTCTTTCTTCCGGGCTTCCCTGGCCTTCTTCGCGGTCTCGAACCGGTGCTTGCCCCAGTCCATGATGCGCACGACGATCGGCCGCGCGTCGGGGGCCACCTCGACGAGATCGAGCCCCGCTTCCTCCGCCAGGCGGCGGGCTTCTTCCAGGGGAACGACGCCGACCTGCTGGCCGTCGGCGCCGACGAGACGGACCGGACTCAGACGGATCTGATTGTTGACCCGGACCTTTTCGTCGATTCGACACCTCCTCCCTTCCGTGGCGCGCCCGGCGCGGGCGACCGTTCAGGGATGCGGGGAATATAGCATCGCGGAGGGGCGCGGCCAAGAGAAGGTTGGCCCGGGCTTGCCCGGGGTCACTCCGCGTCCTCGAGCGTGACCTCGACCTCGCGGTCCTCGTCGCCCCGCCGGACCGTCAGCGCGACCTTCCGGCCGACCCCCGCCGTCTCGAACGAGTACGCCAGGTCCTCGCCGGAGCGGACCGGCTTCCCGTCCACCGCGACGATCACGTCCCCGAGCACGTAGCCGCGGCGGGTCCGAGCGATCCCCTCGATCCCGGCCCGGTCGGCCGGGCCGCCCGCGACGACGTTCCGGACGACGGCGCCGGCCCCCTCGAGGCCGAACCGCTCCGCCTGCGCGTCGGTCAGATAGCTCGCGGCGATGTCCGGCCGGACCGCCCTCCCCCTCTGCACGAGCTGGGGCACGTAGCGCTTGACGATGTCCACGGGCACGGCGAAGCCGACCCCCGCCGACGCGCCGCTCGGGCTGAAGATCGCCGCGTTGACGCCGACGACGCGGCCGGTCGAGTCGAGGAGCGGTCCGCCGGAGTTGCCCGGGTTGATCGCGGCGTCGGTCTGGATGACGTCCCGGATCAGGCGCCCCCCGGGAGCGCGCAGCTCGCGCCCGACCGCGCTGACGATCCCCGAAGTCATGGAATGGTCGAGCCCGAAGGGGTTGCCGAGCGCCAGGACCTTCTGCCCGACCAGGAGGTCCCGGGACGACCCGAGCGTCAGGGGCGACAGCCGCTCGGCGGGAGCCTCGATCCTGAGCACGGCGAGATCCTTCTCCGGGGCGATGCCGACGATCTCGGCCGGCCACTCCGACTGGTCCGCGAGCGTCACCGAGAACTTGTCGCCGGACTCCACGACGTGGAAGTTCGTCACGATGTGCCCCCTCCGGTCCCAGACGAAGCCGCTGCCGGTCCCCTGCGGGAGCTGAAGCACGTCGAACGACCAGAGATCGCGCCGGAGCGCGATGCTCGTGATGAAGACGACCGAGCCGGAGGCGCTGCGGAACACCTCGACGTCGCGCCTCTCCTCGGGGCCGAGGGTCTCGGGCACGCTCCCGACGGCGGGCGCGAGGACGGCCGCGGGCGCGACCTCCGCCGAGACGGCCTCGGCTCCCGGGGCGCCTGGCTCCCCCGCCGGGCCGCCGTCGCCCGCCGGGGCGCCGGGGCCGGCCTCGTCCCGGCCGAAGCCGATCCCGACGACGAAGCCGAATCCCACCAGGAGCAGGCAACCCAGGATCCAGAGCCGTCCCCTCATGGCCGTTCCTCCACGCCTCGGGCCGCCCCGCGGTGGGGAAGCCCTCGAGCGGAAATCGTATCAGAGGGGCCGGGAGGAAGGCGGGTCAGTCGAGCCTCAGGGCGCCCCGCGCCGGGCGCCGCCTCTCGAACCAGGTCCCGACGAGGATCGCCGTCAGCATCAGGAAGAAGCAGAGGAAGAACCCGGTCGTGAACCCGCGGCTGAAGGCGCTGCCGACGGCGAGGTAGTGCTCCCGCGCGCTCAAGAGCGGACGCCACGGGATCCGGTTCTCGACGAACTCCCGGAAGAACGCCCCGAGCGCGATCAGGCACGCGCCGGTGCCCGCGACGGCGAGCAGAAGGGCGATCCGACGGTGCACTCTCGACATGCGGTCTCCCCGCCTCGCGTCGCGAGGCTTCCCCCACGTATGTATGCGGCGTCCGGCCGCGACGCGCTACTGGCATTTTTGGTCAGGCCGTTCGCGCCGGGAAGGCGCGGCCGCTAGAATGCGGCGCGAGAGGGCGCCTTGAGAACGAAACCGTGAGCGCGGTGCCGAAACGGCCGCCGCTTTCTGGTCGGAGGCCCACCCGAGAAGTCCGAGTCGGCGATGTCGGGATCGGCGGCGACAACCCGATCCGGATCCAGTCCATGACGTCGACGGCGACGGGCGACGTCCCGGCCACGGTCGCGCAGATCGCCCGCCTGGCCGAGGCCGGCTGCGAGATCGTCCGTCTCGCCGTGCCGACGCCCGCCGACGCCGGCGCCCTCCCGGAGATCCGGAGAGCCCTGGCGGCGCGGGGGGTGCGCGTCCCGCTCGTCGCCGACATCCACTTCGCCCCCGCCACGGCGATGAAGGCGGTCGAGCACGTGGAGAAGATCCGGATCAATCCCGGCAACTTCGCCGGTCGGAGGAGATCCCCGACCGCCGGGCGCGGCGTGCCGGATCACGACGCGGAGCTGGCCAGGATCGAGGACGCCCTCGTTCCGCTCGCGCGGCGGTGCAGGGAACTCGGAGTCCCGATGCGGATCGGGACGAACCACGGATCGCTGTCCGAACGGATCCTGAGCCGCCACGGCGACACCCCCGAGGGGATGGTCGAGTCGGCGCTCGAGTTCGTCCGGATCTGCGAGCGGGCCGGGTTCCGGGACCTCGTCCTCTCCATGAAGGCGTCGAACCCCGTCGTCGCGCTCCGCGCGTACCGCCTCCTCGTCGCGAGGATGGACGCGGAGCGGATGGACTACCCGCTCCACCTCGGCGTGACCGAGGCGGGAGAGGGAGAGGACGGCCGCGTCAAGTCCGCGATCGGGATCGGCGCCCTGCTCGAGGAGGGGATCGGGGACACGGTGCGGGTCTCCCTGACGGAGGACCCGGTCGCGGAGATCCCCGTCGCGCGGGCTCTCGTGGCCCCGTACAACGACCGCCCCGTCCGGGTCGAATTCGGGTTCGATGCCGCGAGGGGGGGGTGCCCGGCCGCTCCCGGGCGACGGGCGGCCCGCGCCGTCCGCTTCGGGCCGGCGGTCGCGGGAGGAGGCCGGCCTCCTCTCGTCGAGGTCCCTCTCGGCGCCGAGGCGACCGACGGGCCCGCCGTCCTGCGCGGGATCGAGGCCGCGGCCGGTCCCCGCGTCCCGCCGGACGCCCGCGCCGATCTGGTGTCGATCCGCGTCGCGACGGTCGAGGATGCGATCGCCCTCGCGAGGCTTCGCGGCTCGATCGAGAAGGCCGCGCCCGGCCTCGCCGTTTCGGCCCGGCTCGAGCCCGCGGGGGAACCGGCCCGCTTGCCCGCCCTTCTCGCGTCCGTCGCCACGGCCGCGCACAGGCTCCACCTCCGCGCGCGCGCGTCGCCCGAGGGGGCCGACGACGAGACGCTCCGCCGGGTCCTGGAGGCCGCGGCGGCCTCGGGAGCGTCGGTGCTCCTCGAGGCCGGCGCCGGGGCGGGGGGCGCGGGACCGGCTGCCGACCGCGCCGCGGGCATCGCCCTTGGGAGCCCGGGCATCCGCGACCGCCTCGCCCTCGCGATCGATCCGACGTGCGGCTCGCCGCTCCTCGCCGGGAGGCGGCTCGCGGAACGTCTCGACCGGGACGGGACCGACGCGCCGATCGTCCTCGTCGACCGCCCGGCGGAGCGAGGCGCCGATCCGCTGCTCGGCTCGTCGGCCGTTCTCGGCGGGCTCCTGTGCGAGGGGATCGGCGACGCCGTCCACATCGAGGCCGGGGACACCGAGACCTCGCGCCGCCTCGCGTTCTCCGTGCTCCAGGCCTCCCGGGCCCGGATCACGAGGACCGAGTTCATCTCGTGCCCGTCCTGCGGAAGGACGTCGTTCGACATCGAGTCGGCGACCGCGCGCATCAAGTCGAGGACCGCGCACCTCAAGGGGCTGAAGATCGCGATCATGGGCTGCGTCGTCAACGGCCCGGGGGAGATGGCGGACGCCGACTTCGGCTACGTGGGCTGGGGCATGGGGAGGATCGCGCTCTTCGCCGGGAAGGAGATGGTCGAGAAGGACGTCCCGGCCGAGGAGGCGGACGACCGCCTCGTCGACCTCATCCGGCGGCGGGGCCGCTGGACCGACCCCCCGGGCGGGGAGCCCCTCGCCTGACCGCTCCGAGCGCCGGGCGCTCAGGGCTGCGTGATCGTCGCCTCGCCGTCGTCGAAGATCACGGAGTCGATCCCGTTCCCCTCCGGATCCAAGGCCTGGCCGCCTTCCAGCCAGAGATCCGTGGAACCCGCGTGGTGCGTCGTGAAGACGATCGTCACGATCGTCGCGCCGTCCGCGTCGACGCCGTCCCCGACGTCGCCGCCGGCCTTCGAGATTCCGACCGCGACCTTGCCCTCCGGGTCGACTTCTCCGACGGCGACGATCACGTCGGTCAGAGGATCGCCGGAGAAGACGTCGCCGGCCGCGAAGTCCAGCGTCGAGACGAGGGAGGGATCGCTGAAGGCGATGTCGAAGAGGACGGAGAAGATGTCGCTGCTGGTCGTCGGCCCGCCGATGGTCACCTCGATCTGGATCTGGTCGCTGCGGAGCCCGACGCCGTCCGACAGCCGGACGACGTTCGGCGCCTCGGGCGTCGAGGTCGGCGTGAAGGTCGGCCGCTCGGGAAGCGGCGCGGTCGCCTCGTCCCCTCCCCCGCATCGCAGGGCGAACGGCAGCGCCAGCACCAGCAGCAGAGCGGGGATCGCCCTCGCCCGGCGCCTCGCGTCGACGACGTTTCCAGGATTCCTCATCTCGCTCACCTCGGTCTTCCGTTGCTTCGTGCCGGTCCCGTGCGTTCCCCGGCGTTTCTCGCGACGCTCCGGCCCGGCTATGGGACGGCCGGCGGTTCGGCTCCGGACGGCTGTCCGAAGTACACGGCGAGGCTCGAAAGGTCCTCGCCGTCAATGACCTCGTCCTTGGTGTAATCGAGAGCGAACGCGAACTCGTAGCCGAAGAGGTCGATGTGGTAGTCCCAATACAAGAAGACGCCATTCGCGTCGTAGACGGGATACCGCCACCGCCTTCCCCACTCCCGCCCCATCCACGCGAGGTCGAGGCCGTCGACCCGGCCGGACAGGTCCGCGTCGGCGAGGAGCGCGCCGAGCTCGCACGCGTCCCCGTACCCGTCGCCGTCCCAGTCGGTCTGCCCGGGATCCGGAGTGTCGGGGCAGATGTCGCAGGCGTCTCCCGCCCGGTCCCCGTCGAGATCGGCCTGATCGGGGTTCGCCACGGTCACGCAGTTGTCCCCGCCCACGATCGAGTAGCCGGCCGGGACCGAGCAGGCGTAGCTGGCCAGCTCCCAGTCCCCGAGCCCGTCCCCGTCCACGTCGGGATAGATCGGGATCAGGACCCCATCGTCCACGGAGCCGTCGCAGTCGTCGTCGAGCCCGTTGCAGGTCTCGGCCCGTCCCGGGTAGACCAGGGAGTTCGTGTCGTCGCAGTCCAACCCCGCCGTCGCGTAGCCGGTCGGGGGCAGGCAGGTCAGCAGCGAGGCGGAGGAGTTGCCGTAGCCGTCCCCGTCCGCGTCGCGGTAGTAGGGGGTCTTCGCGAGACCGTCGTCGACGACTCCGTTGCAGTTGTCGTCCACGCCGTTGCAGATGTCGGTCGCCTGCGGCGACACCGTCGCGTTGCCGTCGTTGCAGTCCCCGTCGCACTCGGTGTAGCCGTCGCCGTCGTCGTCGGTCAAGTGGCCGAGCGAGTAGCGTCCGCCGGTACCGAGGAAACCGGTCGAATCCTCTCCGCCCCACACCAGCAGGAACGTGCCGGTCCACACGCCCGTGTGCTCGGCACGGGCCGACGGAGCCGTCGTCAGCGACAGGGGCGTCCAAAAGTCGCTCGAAGGGCTGTAGCGCGCCCCGTCGTCGTAGAAGGAGGAGGCGTCCCTGCCTCCCCAGACCACCATGTCCCGGCCGGTCCAGACCGCCGTGTGGTCGGCGCGCCCCGACGGGGCGTATTCCGAGGAGAGGGGCCCCCACGCCCCCGTCGTCGCGTCGTACCGGCCGCCGTCTCCCAGGTACGAGGACCCGTTGAAGCCGCCCCAGACGATCATCTCCGTCCCGATCCACACCGCCGTGTGCCGGGACCTGGCCGTCGGCGCGTTCTCGTCCGCGATCGGGATCCAGACGTTCGTCGCCGGATCGAATCGGGCCCCGGTCGCGAAGTACGTGGTCGCGTTCCGCCCGCCCCAGACGGCCATGTGGCTTCCCGTCCACACCGCGGTGTGCTCGGCGCGGACCGTCAGGATCGTCGTCCCGGGCACCGGAGTCGCGGACCACGTGTTGGCGACCGGATCGTACCGCGCCCCCGTCGCGTAGAACATGGTTCCGCTCAGGCCTCCCCACACGATCATCCGGTCGCCCGTCCACACGGCCGTGTGCCCGGTTCGCGCCGTCGGAGCGCTGGTGAGGGTCGTCGCCGCCCAGCTGTCGGTCGCGGGATCGTACAGCCCGCCGGTGTTCAGCCTCGCCGTGGCGGTCGCCCCGCCCCAGACGATCATCTTGGAGCCGGTCCACACCGCCGTGTGGCCGGCCCGCGCCGCGGGCTGCGACAGGGTGGACAGCGAACTCCAGTTGTCGGTCGCGGGGTCGTAGCGCCCTCCGTACGCGAGGACGCCGTCGTCGTTCTCGCCGCCCCAGACGAGCATCGAGTGGCCGGTCCACACCGCCGTGTGCCGGGAGCGGGACGGGACCCCGGCCCGCGTCGGGTACCACCTTCTCGCCGACGAGTAATCGTAAAGGCTGCCGGACCCGCGGTAGCGGTCGTACACGAAGTCGTAGCCGCCCCACACGATGACGCGGCTCCCCGTCCAGACCAACGAGTGGCCGATCCGGTCCTCGGGAGCGGAGTCGACGGACGTCGCGACCCAGGAGTTGGCGGACGGGCTGTACGTCGCGCCGGTGTGAAGCGCCGAGTTCGACGTCCGTCCGCCCCACATCAGCAGCGATGTGCCGGCCCAGACCGCCCGATGGCCCTCCCTGGCCACCGGAGCGCTCTGCTCCAGCGTCACGGTCCACAGGTCGGTCGCCGGGTCGTACCGCCCTCCCGTTCGGAGGAGAACGGAACCCTGCTTCCCGCCCCACACGGTCATGACGCTGACCGTGCTGGGAGGGGCGGGGGCGACCGCGATGTGGGCCCTCCGCGCCGCGGGAACGCCGGTCATGCTCGTCGGGGTCCACAGGTCGGTCGCGAAGTCGTAGCGGCCGCCGGTGTCCAGATCGACCCACTGCGACGCGCCCGCGTCCCACTTCGCGCCGCCCCAGACGATCATCCGTCCGCCCAGGACGACCGCGGTGTGCCAGGTGCGAGACTCGGGGGCGCCGACGGCGCTCACGGGGAACCACGTGTCGGTGATCGGATCGAGAGCCGCGCCGTCACCGTACGTCGTCGGGTTCGTCGGGTTGCCGTCGCTCCCTCCCCACACGATCATCCGCGTGCCGGTCCAGACGGCCGTGTGGTCGACGCGCGGCCCCGGCGCCCCGCCCGTCGCGATCGGGACCCAGAAGTCTCCGGCGGCGTCGTACATGCCGCCCGTCCCCAGGAGACCGTCCTCTCCCTGGCCTCCCCAGACCACCATGCGCGTCCCCGTCCAGACGGCCGTGTGGTACGCCCTCCCTTCCGGAGCGCCGATCTCGCTGATCCTCGCCCACGTGTCGGTCGCGGGATCGTACCGGAAGCCGTCCTGCTTGTAGCCGGTCCCGTCTCGACCTCCCCAGACGATCATGCGGGTGCCGGTCCAGACCGCCGTGTGGTAGGCCCTCGCGGCCGGCGCCTCGTTGTCGAACGCCCCGTTGTTCCAGGTGTCGTCGGCGTCGCAGGGCCCCGCCAGGGGGGTGGCGGGAGCCGCGCCCGACGGCTCGAGCGCGACCGAGGTCGCCGCGACGGCCGGCGCGGGGAGATCGGCCCCCTCGTCCGCCACGGGCGACACCGAAGCCTCGTCGAGCGTGTCCCGAACCCCGATCCACCAGGCGCCGAGGGGCGACTTTGCGACCGCGTAGACCGCGACGGCGTCGCCGGAATCCTGCGAGACCGCCGCCACCGGAACGCGGACGAGGAACTCGTCCGGGGTCTCCTCGATCGCCGGCGCGGCCGGCGGGACCGCCGCCGATCCTTCGTTCCCGGCCACGATCCGCAGGGGGAACGGGGCGGCCGGCGCCGCGGACGGCCCCTCGACGAGCCTCCGACGGTCGTGCGCCGCGCGGGGATCGATCTCTCCCGCGACGAGCTTCGACCGGAGCGATTCGATCTCGGCCCGCTCGGCGGCGTGGAGCGCCCGGTCCTGGCCGTAGTAGCTCTCGACGAGGCGGGACGCCAGGAGCGGCCTCGCGATGCACTCCTGGATCAGGAACGCGTCGTCGCCGAGCGCGGCGAACAGCTCGCGGAGCCGCTCGGGCATCCGGGTCTCGGAGGCCATCCGCTCCGTCTCCCGCCGGAGCATCTCCGACGTGACCGGGGCGCCCCAGATCCGCTCGAGGGCCGCCGACTGCTTCAGGTAGGTCCGGACCTTCGCTTCGAGGAGCTCCCTGGGAACCGCCTCCTCGAAGGGCCGGACGGCGCCGACCTGATGGGAATAGTAGACGCGCTCGACCGCCTCCTGGGCGCGCACGCGCTCCTCGAAGGTCAGCCCGCGCGCCTCCACCGCGCCGCCCCAGAACGGGAGCGTCGAACACAACACGGCGGCCGCCACCAGGATCCTGGTTCTCATCGGGCACTCCTCCACGGTTTTCGCGTCATTGTGTACCAGCGGGCGGCCGGTCTTGTCAATTTGGTCGGGACACCTGGTGCGGAGCCTGAACCGCTGCAAACCGTCGCCGGGCGGCCCTCGCGGAGGGTCAAAGAGGAGTTTCCGCCCACTCCCGGAGCATCCAGGTCCCGAGGCCCAGGTCGACGATCGGGCTCGACCTCGCGAGCGCCTCGGCCTCGTACCGGTCGCCGGCCTCGAAGATCTCCAGGTACCCTTCCCCCGGGCCCAGTTCCCCGGCCGCCTTGAGCTTCCCGGCGGCCCTGAGCCCG
Source organism: uncultured Acidobacteriota bacterium (assembly GCA_964590285.1). Taxonomy (GTDB): domain Bacteria; phylum Acidobacteriota; class Polarisedimenticolia; order Polarisedimenticolales; family JAIQFR01; genus CALMJU01. Next base: position 13,983 of record CAZPWK010000022.1, read on the forward strand.
CGAAGGTGGTCCAGGTGGCCCTCCCGGGCCTCCGCCAGGCTCCCGGCCGGCACCGTGAAGAGAATCGTCCGCACCCAGTACGCCACGGCTCGCCCCCCCCGCCCGCTCAGAGACGGACCTTCTCCAGGTAGTCGGCGGCGCGCGCCTCGATCCCCAGCTCCGACCGGAGGAGCCCGGCGAGCGCCCGGATCCCGTTCGGCTCTCCGTGCACCAGGTGGACCGCCTCGGGCCTCTGCCCCGAGGCGCGGAGCCACCCCAGGATCTCCCCGCGGTCCGCATGCGCCGAGAGCCCGTCGAGGGTCTCGACCCGGGCGCGGACCTCCACCTGCTTCCCGTGGAGCTTGATCCTCTTCGCCCCCTCCTGCAGGGCCCTCCCGCGCGTCCCGGCAGCCTGGAATCCGACGAAGAGCACCGTGGTCCGGTGGTCCGGCAGTTTGAACTCCAGGTGGTGGAGGATCCTTCCGCCCTCCGCCATTCCCGAGGCCGAGATGATGACGGCGGGATAGCGGACGCTGTTGAGGGCCTTGGACTCCTCCACCGAGTGGTTCAGGTGGACGCCCAGAAGCCCCAGCGGATCCTCTCCGTTGTGGTCGCGCGCGCGCATCTCGAGGTCCTGCGCCTCGGGATGCCGGAGGACGATCCGGGTCGCCTCGATCGCCATGGGACTGTCCAGGTGGATCGGGATGTCCCGGGGGAGCCGGTCCTCTTCCTGAAGCTCCCGCAGCAGGTACAGGAGCGTCTGCGTGCGCCCGACGGCGAACGAGGGGATCAGGACCGTTCCGCCGCGCCGGGCCGTCTCCAGGATGAGGGCGACCAGCCGGTCCTTGGGGCTCTCCCGCGGATGGTCGCGCTCGCCGTAGGTGCTCTCGAGGATCAGGTGGTCGCAGGGCGGCAGGGGAGCGGGATCGGGCAGGATCGGCTGTCCCGGCCTCCCGAGATCGCCGGAGAACAGCAGCACCCGATCGCGGCCCCGGCCGCCCTGCGCGCGAACCCGAACCTCGACGAGGGCGGCGCCGAGGATGTGGCCCGCGGGGTACGTCCGCACCGACAGGCCGTCGTGGACCTCGAGGGTCCGGTCGAACGGCAGCGGCCGGAAGAGCGGGAGCGACTGCCTCGCCTCCTCCTCGGTGTACAGCGGGAGGGCGGGGCGGTGCTTGGAGTACCCCTTGAAGTTCGCGTACCTCGCGTCCTCCTCCTGGAGGTGCCCCGAGTCGGGGAGGAGGATCCCGGCGAGGTCGCACGTGGCGGGGGTGGCGTACACGGGCCCCCGGAACCCCGATCGGGCCAGCACCGGTACGTAGCCGGTGTGATCGAGGTGGGCGTGCGTGAGGACGACGGCGTCGATCTCGGCCGGGGAGACCGGCAGCGGCTGCCAGTTCCGGAGCCGCAGGTCCTTGAGGCCCTGGAAGAGACCGCAGTCGACGAGAAGCCGGAAGCCGTCGTGCTCGACGAGGAACTTCGACCCCGTGACCGTCCCGGTGCCGCCGAGGAAGGTGAGCGTCGCCATGCTCGAGTCCCCCGCTCCTCTCCCGGGTCGATCGGAGGGCCCCGAGCGGACCCGAGCACTCGGCGAGCGATCGTAGCACACGAGCGGCGGCGCGGCCTCGGCGCGCCCCGCCGCGTTTTGCTACGATGTCGCACCCGACGGGCCTCCGGGGGCGCGTGCGCGGCGCCGGGACGGTCCCTCGCGTGCGAGGTCGCGCCGATGCGAGTCGAGATCGAGTACTGCGCGGAGTGAAACTACGAGCCCCGGGCCGCCGGTCTGGCGGCCGAGATCGAGAAGAAGCTGGGCGTTCGGTGCGGGCTGAGGCCGTCCCGAGGAGGGGTGTTCGAGGTCGTCCGGGACGGCCGGATCGTGTTCTCGAAGAAGGCGCTCGGCAGGTTTCCCGAGGAGGGAGAGATCCTCGAGATCCTGGGGAGACCTCCCGAGAGCTGATTTCCCCCCGGAGACCGTCATGAAGATGCTGGACCGGGCCGTCGCGTTCGCCCTCCCCGCAGTTCCCAAGCCGATCGTCGGCTATTTCTCGAAGAGGTACATCGCCGGTCCCGCCATGGAGGACGCGTTCCGGGTCGTCCGCGGCCTCGAGGGCGGGGGGGCCTGCGCCACCTTCGACATCCTCGGGGAGAACATCCGCTCGCTCGACGAGGCCCGGGCGAACACCGACGCGTACGTCGAGCTGGTGCGAAGGATCGCGGCGGAAGGGTTCGCGTCCGTCAACGTCTCCGTCAAGCTGACCGCTCTCGGCCTCCTGCTCGACCGCCCCGCCTGCCTCGAAAGCGCGCGGCGCATCGCGGAAGCCGTCCGGGACGTCGGCGGATTCCTGCGGATCGACATGGAGGACTCCCCCTGCACGGACGCGACGATCGAGGTCTACCGGGCGCTGCGGCCCGCCTTCGGGGAGCGCGTCGGCGTGGTCGTGCAGTCGCGCCTCCGGAGGACGCTCGACGACGTCGAGGCCCTGACCGGCGAGCCGGCGAACTTCCGCCTCTGCAAGGGGATCTACGCCGAGCCGCGCCCGATCGCGTACACCGACCCCGAGATCATCCGGCGCAACTTCACGCTGCTCCTCCAGCGGATGCTCGAGCGCGGCGCGTACGTCGGCATCGCCACGCACGACGAGATCCTCGTCTGGGACGCCCTGCATCTCGTCCGCCGCTTCGGGCTCTCCCGGGACCGCTACGAGTTCCAGATGCTCCTCGGCGTCGAGGACGAGCTGCGACGGATCCTGCTCGGGGCGGGGCACCGCGTCCGGGTGTACGTCCCGTTCGGCGAGCAGTGGCACGCGTACTCCGTGAGGCGGCTCCGCGAGAACCCGCAGATCGCGGGCTACGCGTTCAAGGCGATCTTCAAGCGGGGCTGACGTCCGGCCGGCGCCGTCACGGGCGGTCCGGGTTCAGCCGCTCGAGCTCCTCGAGGATCTGGCGCGACCTCGCGTCGAGCTTGCGCGGCGGGACGATCTGGACGGCGGCGTAGAGATCGCCGGCGGGGACGCCTCCCCGCCCGGGAACGCCCTTCCCGCGGAGCCGGAGCTTCCGTCCGCTCGGCGTCCCCGCGGGGAGCGTGATCTCCGCCGGGCCGTCGAGCGTCGGGACCTCGACGGTGCCCCCGAGCGCGGCCCGCGAGATTCCGACGCGGATCTCGCAGTGGAGGTCGCGCCCCTCGCGGCGGAACGTCGGGTGCGGGTCGACCCGGACGATCAGGTAGGCGTCGCCGGCGGCCCCGCCGGAGGAGCCGGAGTCCCCGCGACCCGGGAGCCGGACCCGGCCGCCGTCCTCGATGCCGGGCGGGATCCGCACGTTCAGCCTCTCCTCGGCCGGGACCGCGCCGGAGCCCCCGCACGCCCGGCACGGCGCCCCCGGGGCCCTCGCGGCGCCGCGGCCGGTGCCTGCGCAAGCCGCGCACGGGGAGCGCCTCGGGAGCGAGATCGAAACGGTCGTGCCGCGGACCGCCTCGACGAACGGGATGCGGATCTCCGACTGGGTGTCTCCCCCCCGCGACGAGCGGGGGCGGCGCCGCCTTCCCCCGGAGAACATGCCGAGCAGCTCGGAGAGGTCGCCGAACCCGAGGTCGCGGAAGTCGAACTCCATCCCGGCGAACGGGTCGAAGCCGGGACCGAACGCCTCGTGGCCTCCCCGGTCGTACGTCGCGCGCTTCTCCGGATCGGAGAGGACGGCGAACGCCTCGGCGACCTCCTTGAACCTCTCCTCCGCGGCCTTGTCGCCGGGATTGACGTCCGGGTGGTGCTTGCGGGCGAGGCGGCGGTAGGCGGCCTTGATCTCCTTGTCGGAGGCGTTCCTGGCGACCCCGAGAAGCTCGTAGTAGTCCCTCTTGGCGGCCATGCTCCCGTGCGTTTCCTCCTCGTTCGCCCCGCCCGCGACGTTAGGGCCCGCCCGGAGCGCTGTCAAGCCCGCGGCGCGGGCGCCCGACCGCGCTTGCCCCCGCCCGCGGCGCGCGGATATCCTGCGCGGGTTCCGCCGGGAGGGCCCCGATGACCGCCCAGCAGCTGATCGCCTTCCTCAATGCCCTGAGCCTCGGCGATCTCGAGTCCCTGCTCGGCAAGCTCGACGAGGCGCGGGGCGCCCTGGCCACCCTCGGGCACGACGACCTCGTCGCCACGATCGGGGACGCCCAGGGCGCGCTCCGAGCCGGCGACGTCAAGACCTACCGGCGCGAGGTCCAGACGGCGATCGCACGCCTCGGCCACCTCAAGGGCCCCTGATCCCCCCGCGGTGCCGCTTTTCTCCGCGGCGCGCCGGGGTTATGCTCACCGCCTCGATGGGAGGCCGACGTGAGCCGCGACCCGGCGCCCTGGCGCGTTGCCGCCGTCCAGATGAACTCGACCGAGGACCGCGAGCGCAACCTCGGCATCGCCGAGTTCCTGGCCCGGCGCGCGGCCGACGCGGGGGCCTCGCTCGTCGCCTTCCCGGAGCACTTCTCGTCGATCCGAAGCGAAGGGAAGCCCGCGCCGCATCCCGAGAGGCTCGAGGGCCCGCTCGTCGCCTGGGCCCGCAACCTCGCCGCCGAGCTCGGCTGCTTTATCCTCGCCGGCTCCTTCGCCGAGAAGGTGCCGAGGGGCCGCCGGCTGCGGAACACGTCGCTGCTGTTCTCCCCGACCGGCGCGACGGTCGCCGAGTACCGCAAGATGCACCTGTTCGACGCCCGGATCCGCGGTCACGCGGCGCTCCAGGAGTCGAAGACCGTCGCCGCCGGCGACCGCCCGGTCGTCGCCGACACTCCGCTCGGTCGGCTCGGCCTCGCGATCTGCTACGATCTCAGGTTCCCGGAGCTGTTCCGCCACCTCGCGCTGGACGGCGCCCAGGTCGTGTTCGTCCCGTCGGCGTTCACCGACTACACCGGCCGGCACCACTGGATGCCTCTCCTCCGCGCGCGGGCGATCGAGAACCAGTGCTGGATCGTCGCGCCCGCGCAGGTCGGGCGCCACGAC
>CAZPWK010000023.1:0-18777 GCA_964590285.1 uncultured Acidobacteriota bacterium
CGACGTGAGCGTGCGGGACGTTCTCGCCGCCGACTTCGCCTATCAGGCCGGCACGATCAAGGTGGACAACTCCGTGGCGAACTGCGCGGCGGTGGCGTGCACGGCCGTCGAGGAGGCGGCGATCTTCGCGGCGGCCGACGCGGCCGCGGCCGGGACGGACGCGGTGGACGCGGACGTCGCGAGCTACACCGGCGCCACGACGACGATCGACGCGGGCGACCAGAACGTCGCGAACGGGCAGCTCGACATCGCGGCGAACCGCGTGTGGGCGATGGTCTTCACGGTTCGGATGCAGTAGCGAGGGGGAACGGATGACCTCGGGACCGGGACGGTCCGGGGAGGGAACCGCCGTGCGGCTCCTTCCGAGGGCCGAGTGCCCGCGCGGGAAGCCGGGCGGGGAGGCGAGCCGGTAGTCGGATCGTCCTTCGCATCGCCGTCCGGAACCGACTCCGGGGATCCGGCGTGAGCTGGCTTAGAGCATCCGGCCTCGCCGCCCTGCTGGCCTGGGCGCTGCTGGGATGCCCGCCGTCCGTCCGAGCGGCCGAGAACGCCGCGCTCGGCGGGATCGGCGGCATCGACAACGGCACCCTGGCAGGGGGCGACGGAACGGGGCAGGCGAGAATCGTCCTGTCGGCGGTGGATCTCGCGCTCGTGAAGCAGGCGCGAGATCCGGCGGGGACCTTGCTGCCCGACATGGCGCCCGTGTCCTCGGGGCAGACCCTTTACTTCCTGCTCCTGATCGACAATCCAACCGCGGCGCCCGCCTCGGACCTCCGCGTCTTGGACCTCTTGGACGAATCCCGTTTCACGTATCTGTCCGGCACCCTCGAGCAGGCCCTCCTCCCGTCGGGATCCGACGACGCCGCGATCTGGGCGGGCAGCTTCTCCCCGCTCTCGGACGCGGTCGGCGCCCCCGACGACGGAGGCTCCGCCACCGACACCGGCGGGGCGACCGGCGCCGACAGGATCACGTTCGGAGCCGTGCCCTCGCAGGCGAACGCGACGATCGAGGTCCCGGCGGCGACGATGTGGGTCGTCCGGTTCCAGGTGAGGGTGAACTGATGGCCAGGCTCACCCCGCGCCTGGCCGTGCTGCTCGCTCTCCTCGCGGGCTCGGCGGGGATCGGCCCGCCCGCCGCCGTCGAGATCTCGAACTCCGCGTCCGGGACGCTGGGCGAGGGTCCTCTCGACCTGACCCGCGCGACGGTTCGCCTGGATCTTGCGGGGGCGGTCACGTCGGTCCTCGCGGAGATCGAGCCCTCGAGCGCATTGCCCGGGAGCGTCGGGAACCGGTTCGTGTACGACCTCCTGCCGACGATCGGGCCCCTCGACTCGGGCGTGCGCGTCGTCGAGATCTCGGTGCCGGCGGGCTGGGGCGCCGTCTCGGTCGGAGAGGTCTCCATCGGCGGCTCCGTCCTCGCGCCGAGCTGTCCGACGCCGGGTGCCGGAGAGTTCTGCGCCACGGTCGCGCCGGAGGCGATCCGGATCGAGCTGGGCGCGCGCGTGACCGAGACCCTCACGCGGATCCGCACCGTGTTCACGGCCGACGCCCCGAGCCAGCCCGGGACCTCGGAGTTTCCCTCCACGGTGGCCGACGACGGCGCGCCGCAGGCCACGACGCCCGGAGACGCCGACGGCGAACCCGACAACGCGAACGGGATCGTCGTCGAGGTCGCGGAGACCCAGGGGATCGTCCTGAGGATCGACAAGACGGTGAGCCGCCACGAGGCCGTGATCGGCGACGTGACGACATGGTCCGTCGTCGTCCGCAACACGACGGCGTCCGACGTCGTGAGCGTCCGGATCGCGGACCGGATTCCACCCGGATTCCAGTACCTGTCCGGCAGCGCGCGTCTCGACGCACGTCCGATTCCGGACCCCACCGGGAGCCGCACGGTCGTCTTCCACGTCGGCACCGTTCCGGCGCTCGCGGACGCGAACGGCAACGGCACGGCCGACCCGGGCGAACCTGGGTATCTCGTCCTGACCTACCAACTGGTCGTCGGCTCCGGGGCGAAGCCGGGCGCGCACTCCAACGAGGCGGTCGCGATCGATTTCTGCGACGCGTGCGCGATCTCCAACACGGACCGCGACACGGTCGAGGTCCTCCTCGACCCGGTGTTCGATCTTGGGACGATCGTCGGCAAGGTCTTCCGGGACGCGAACGGCGACGGCGCGCAGCAGGACGGCGAGTCCGGCGTCCCGCGGGCGATGGTCGCTCTCGACGACGGCACCTACGCCCTCACCGACGAGGAGGGGCGCTACCACTTCCCCGCCGTGCGGCCGGGCCACCGCCTCGTGAAGCTGAACCTCCTGAGCCTGATGCCCGGATCGCGGGCGGCGGGCGAGGAGAGCCGCATCGTCGCCGTCACCCCGGGCCTGATGGCGAGGGCGAACTTCGGGGTCGTCACGCCTTCCGAGACCGAGTCGGTCGGGGCGCCCGAGGTCGTCGGCGTGTCGGTGCTGGCGCGGACCGACGTCGCCCCGATCGAGGTGCGCGGCAGCGTCGATGCGCTCTCGCTCCTCGTCAACGGGCTCGAGGCGTCGCCGCTGCCGGTGGAGGTCGAGGTCCGCGTGGAGACGCTCGAGGGATCCGCCCGGGTGACCGGGGGAAAGCTCGACCGGCCGGTCCGGTTCTCGGTCCTCGCCGGAGCGGGCGTCGCGCGGTGGACGCTGACCGTCGAGGACGGGCGCGGCGGCGCGGTGCGGCGGCTCTCGGGCGAGGGGGCGCCCCCGCCGTCCATCGAGTGGGACGGGACGGGCGACGACGGGCGGGTCGTGTCCGGGGGAGAGATCTACGCCTACCGGATCGAGGCGGAGCTGGCCGACGGCGGACGCGTGTCGAGCCCGACGCGCCTCGTCGGCATCGGCAGATCGGCCCTGATCGCCGTTCACCTGACGGGCGAGGCGTTCGACTCCGGGAAGCACGCGCTGAGCCCGCGCGCGAGGGCCGCGCTCGACCGCGTCGCCGAGATCCTCCGCAAGGCGCCGGAGGAGAGGATCGTCGTCGAGGGACACACGGACGACCGGGGCTCGGAGGCGCTCAATCTCGGCCTCTCCCGGAGGCGCGCCGAGGCGGCCCTCGCGTACCTGACCGAGCGGCAGGGATTGTCGGAGGACCGCTTCGCGCTGCGCGCCCGGGGCGAGTCGGAGCCGGTCGCGTCGAACGCGACGGAGGAGGGGCGGGCCCTCAACCGCCGCGTGGAGATCGAGGGGCAGGTCGAATCGAAGGAGGACGTTCCGGTCCTCCGGCAGATCAAGACCGCCCCCGGGGTCGCGATCAACGGCGTTCCCGCTCCGGTCGGCGCGTTCGGCCGTTTCTCGGCCTCGGTTCCCGAGCCATCCGCGACCGCCGTCGAGGTCGCCATGACCGGGAGCCGCGGCGCCGGGGCCTCGGTCCGCGTCCCGGTCCCCCGGATCGAGGTCCTCGCGCCGGCGGGCGAGCTCGCGGTCCCCTACGGCGAAGTTTCGGGACCGTGCCGCTCGGCGGCGCCGACCGACCGTCCCGCGGACTCGCCCGCGGCCTGGTGCCGCGTCACGGGACGCACCGAGCCCGGCAACACGGTGGAGATCGCCGGCGTCGCAGCGGAAGTCGCCCCGGACGGAGGCTTCTCGGGCGAGGTCCCGCTCGGCCCCGGCAGGAACGCCGTCGCCCTGGTCGCGCGGAATCCCGAGGGGGTGAGCCGCCTCGCGACCGTCGAGATCGTCGTGACCGACCGGGACGGATCGGGCGGGCTCCTGGTCCTGTCCGAGGGCGTCCCGAGCCTCCGCGTGAACCTGCCTCCGCGCGGCGTCCGGATCGCGCAGAGCCGCCTCGAGATCGCGGGCGTCGCCGAGCCGGGCGCGCGCCTCGAGATCAACGGCGAGGCGGTCGCACTCGAACCGGACGGATCGTTCCTCGCCTCCCTCGATCTGCCGCCCGGGCGCAGCACCGTCGTCCTCGAGGTGAAGGACGGACGGGGCCGGACCGGCCGGATCGAGCGCGAGGTCGAGGTCGCTCGCGACGAACTGTTCCTGATGGCCTTCGCCGACGGGAAGATCGGCCGGCTCGCGGGGAAGGGGTATCTCGAGGGGGCCGGCCTCGACGGGGAGAGCGAGGTCTATCGCGAGGGGCGTCTCGCCTTCTACCTGAAGGGCCGGATCCTCGGGAAGTACCTCGTGACCTCTTCGTTCGACAGCGCCAAGGGGAGCTCCGACCGGCTCTTCGGCGCCCTCGATCCCGGCGCGGAGTCCCGCCTCCTCACGCACCTCGATCCCGACAAGCTCTACCCGGTCTACGGCGACGGCTCCACGGTGGTGTACGACGCCCAGAGCCGGGGGAAGTTCTATCTCGCCCTCGACGGGGACACGCTGCACGCCGTCGTCGGGAACTACCCGCTGTCGCTCGCCGACACCGAGCTGGCCGGATATCAGAGAACGCTCTACGGCGGCCGCGTCGCGTATCAGTCGCTGTCGCGGACGAAGTACGGCCAGCCGGACACCGCGGTCGTGGTCTTCGGCGCGGAGGTGGAGCAGGTCCACGTCCGCGACGAGGTTCGCGCAACCGGCGGCTCCCTGTACTACCTCAGCCACCGCGACGTGATCGAGGGGAGCGAGGACGTCGCGCTCGTCGTTCGCGACCGGATCACGGGGCTCGTCCTCGAGCGGCGGCGCCAGGCGCGGGACATCGACTACCTCGTCAAGTATCCCGAGGGCCGGTTGATGTTCCAGAGGCCGATCCCGAGCGTCGTGGACGGAGGCCCGCTCTTCAGCCCGGGGGTGCCTCCGGGGAACCCGGTGTTCCTCGAGGCGGGCTACGAGACGGTCGCCGGCGGGTTCGAGAAGGCCGCGCGGGGCGGCCGCGTCCGGCAACAGATCGGCGACCACGTGGCCGTTGGCGCGACCTACGTCGAGGACGAGGCGCCGTCCGGCCGCTACGAGCTGGCGGCGGGCGACGTGGAGATCCGCCTCGCCGAGGGGACGAGGCTCGTGGCCGAGTACGCGGACAGCGCGGGGTCCGGGGCCACGACGTTCGCGAGCGAGGACGGGGGCCTGACGTACGCGGAGGAGCCGGTGACCGCCGGGGGGGCCGGGCGGGCGTGGCGCGCCGCCGCCGAGGTGGACGCCGGCGAGTGGTTCGGCCGTCCGGGCCGCGTTCGTCTGCGCGCCTACGTCAAGGACGTGGATCCCGGCTTCTTCAGCAACGGGACGTTCCGGGAGGCCGGGACCGAGAAGGCGGGCGCGAGCGCGACGTGGAAGCCCGGCGGGGCGGACACGTTCGTCGTGCGCTTCGATCGGGAGCTGCGCGAGGGCGACCCGTCGGCCGGGACCTCGCCCACCGAGCTCCGGACGACGGCGGCGCAGTGGGGGCACGAGTCGAAGCGCTGGGGCGTCGCGTGCGAGTACCTGGGAACCGAGTCCGAGTCCGGCGGCGAGGTCGGGGCCGAGCGAAGATCGGCGCACGCCGCGGCGAGGGGCTGGATCCGTCTCGGGGAGAAGCTCACCGGGCGCGTGGACGCGCAGCGCACCCTCTCCGGGGAGGAGAGGGACCAGGCGACGGTCGGCGTCCAGTACCAGGCGCTCCCGTCGCTCGCGCTCGAGCTCCGGGGGACCGACGGGACGCTCGGCCGGTCGGCGCAGGGCGGCGCCGTCCTCAAGGTCGGCGAGAGCCAGATCTACCTGACCGAGAAGCTCGCCGAGGACCGGGCCGGGGAGAAGCTCTCCACGGTTCTCGGCGCGCGGAGCCCGATCGGCCGTTCGAGCCGCATCTACACCGAGTACCAATGGGAGACCTTCGACGGCGGACAGCGGCTGAATTCGCTCGTCGGGCTGCAGAGGCAGTGGGACCTCGGTCCCGGCTTCCGGTTCCTGCTCTCCGGCGAGGCGACGCAGGTGGATGCCGAGGCCGGCGCGAGCCGCCGCACGGCGGTCGCGGGGAGCCTCTCCTATTCGAAGCCCGGCCGGTTCACGTGGGTCACCCGCGACGAGTGGCGCCGGGACGGCGGGAGCCGCGAGTCCGAGCAGATCTTCACGTTCAACCAGATCGACTACCGCCTGAACGACGACCTCTCGGTGCTGGGCCGCTGGCGCTTCAGCCGGACCCGGAGCCGCGAGACCGGAGAGGACGAGGCCCGTTTCGAGGAGCGCGTGATCGGGCTCGGGTACAGGCCCGTCCGGAACGACCGGCTGAACGTGCTCGCCCGCTACACCCAGATCTTCGACCGGAGACCGACGATCTCCGGCGATCCGCGGCCGTCCTCGAGCCGCACGGACGTCGCCTCGGTGGACGGGATCCTGCAGCTGACGCCGCGCATCGAGTGGGTCTCGAAGCTCGCGTTCCGGGACCGGACAAGCGAGGAGTGCGGCTACGAGGGGGTGAGCTCGAGGTCCCGGCTCGGCATCCAGAGGCTCAACTGGCTCTTCTGGAATCGCTTCGAGCTGGGCGCGGAGTACCGCCTGCTCGAGCAGCGCCTGGCGCGCGACCGCCGCCAGGGCTGGCTCGGCGAGCTGATGTGGCAGCCCGCCCGGAACTTCCGCTTCGGCGTCGGATACAACTTCACCGATTTCTCGGACGACGAGTACTCGGAGAACGACTTCAGGGCCGGCGGCTGGTTCGTGCGGGCCCAGGCGAGGTACTAGCGACTTGAGCGGAACCGGGTCTCCTCGGGACCCCGCCCGGAACGGCGGGGGCGCTTCCCCGGCGGCGGGGAGGGGCCGGGAGCGGCTTCTCGGCGCGCTGGGGCGCGTGGCGGAGGCCGCCGGTGCGGTCGGCCTCGTCCTGGTCTTCTTCCTCGTCTTCCTGGGCGTGCTCTTCCTGGCGATGCCCCGAGGGATCGGCCTCGGGAAGATCGCGCGCTACGAGCGTCTCGCGGCGGACTCGCGCCCGTTCGTGGACGCCGGAGAGGGGGTCTGGCGGTCGGCCGTGGCCCTGCTGTCCGCCGTCCGCCGCGACGTGAGGAGCAGGCCGTCGGGGGCCGTCGTGTGGGGGGCGGCGACGCCGGGCACGCGGCTCGGAGACAGGGACGCGGTGCAGACGTACGACCGGTCCGGCGCCGTGATCGCCTTCGGAGGAGGGAACGAGCTGCGGATCGGCGAGCACTCGATGGTCGTCGTGCGGAAGGCCGAGGAGAACCCCGGGACCGGCGCCCGGCGGGCGTCGATCGTCCTGGCGCGCGGGACGATGGAGGGGAGCGTGTCCGACGCCGACGGCTCGACCGTGCTGGAGGTGGTCTCCGGGGGCGCGTCCGCGCGCCTCTCGCCCTCGGGGGACTCCTCGGCGGAGTTCCGGGTGACCGCGGCGCGGGACGATTCCTCGACCTTCGCGGTCTTCCGCGGCCGGGGCGAGATCACGGCGGCCGGTCGCACGGTCGTCCTGACCGCCGACCAGGCCGTCACGGTGGACGCGTCGGGACGCTTCGGGGAGCCGGCGAGCCTGCCGTCCGCTCCCCGCCCCGAAGCGCCGGCCGAAGGGGCCTCGGCCCGCTGCCGGTCGCTTCCCGCCGAGGTCTCCTTCTCGTGGTCGGCGCTTCCCGGAGCGACCGGATACCGTCTCGTCGTCGCCCGCGACGCGCTGTTCGGAGATCTCGCCGTCGACGCGCGTCTCGACGCTCCGGAGTTCGTCCACGGCAACCTGGCCGCCGGGCGCTACTGGTGGAGGGTGAGCGCCCTCGAGGGGGACGCGGAGGGACGCGGGAGCGAGCCCCGGGCCCTCGAGGTCGTGCACGATCCGGTTCCTCCGCCGCTGGTCGTCGCCCTGCCCGCGGCGCCGGTCGGCGAGGGCGTTCTGGTCGTGCGAGGGTCCACCGAGCCCGGCGCGACGGTCTTCGTCGGCGACGCGCCCGCCGCCGTGGCGCCGTCGGGAGACTTCGAGGGCCGAATCGCCCTTCGGCCGGGCCCCAACGTCGTCGTCGTCGAGGCGATGGACGCCGCGGGAAACGTCACGTACAGGTCCGCCGTCGTGCTGGCGCTCCCGTGAGCGTCGAGAGGTCGCGATGAAACGCCGACTCCGGATTCCCCTGAGGGTCAAGTTCCTCGGAGCCCTCCTGCTCCTGGTCACCGCCGTCGTCAGCGTCATCACGTTCACGATGGCGAACATGTTCCACCAGGACAAGAGCGCGTACGTGAGCGATCTCGTGTCGGTCGTGGCCATGAGCACGGCGGACGAGTGCCGCTCCGTGGTCGAGGGATACCGCGAGAAGCTCCTCTCCTACTCGCGCATCCTGCGAGATCCCGGGATCGCGAACGAGAGGAAGAAGATCCTCGTCGGTGGTTACTTCGGGGACTCCCCGGAGTTGCTCGCGCTCTATCTCCACGCGGACGGCAGGATCCAGGCCTCGGCGCACGACGAGGCCGGTCTCCGGGCGGCGGGGCTCCGCAAGGCGGACCTCGACGAGGAGCTCGGGCGGCAGGGCCTGCCGATGGACCGGGTGCTGGCCGGCGAGATTCTGGTCCGGAACGGATCGATCCCCGGGAAGCTGCGCTGCCTCACGATGGCGCTCGCCGCTCCGACGGAGGAGGGGCTCGGGCCCGCCGCGGTCGTCGGGGTGCTGCGCCTGGATTCCCTCCAGAGGCTCGCCGAGCGATCCGAGGTCTTCGACGTGGCGGTGTCCGACGGGTCGGGGACGCTCCTCGCGCACCGGGACGCGAGCCTCGTCGAGAGCCGCGCGGCGCTCGCGATCGACCCGTCCGCCCTGGATCTCGTCCGGACCGCGAATGCCGCCGTGACGACGCGGTACGAGGGGGAGGGGAGCGACATGGTGGGCGGCGTGACCGCGGTCGGCATCGGCGGCCTGACCGTGTCCGCGGGGCTCCCCGCGGCGGTCGCCTACCTGGCGTCCCGCAGCCTCCTCACCCGGCTGGTCGGCGTCTCGCTCCTCGTGCTCGTCATCGTGGCCCTCGCGGCCGAATTCTGGGCTCGCCGCATCACCAGGCCCGTGGACCTCCTCTCCGCCGCCGCGCGCGAGGTGGGGAAGGGCCGCTTCGAGACGAAGGTGGACGTCGATTCGGGAGACGAGATCGGCACCCTGGCGGACTCGTTCAACCGGATGTCCGACGAGCTGCACAAGCGCGACGCGGCCCTGGGGGAGGCCCAGGCCCAGCTCGTCCAGTCCGAGAAGATGGCGGCGTTCGGTCTCCTCGGCGCCGGGATCGCCCACGAGGTCAAGAACCCGCTCGCCGGGATCCTCGGATGCGCGCAGATCTCCCTGCGCAAGGCGGAGCCGGGCAGCCCGATTCGGACGAACCTCGAGCTCATCGAGAAGGAGACGAAGCGCTGCAAGACGATCATCGACAACCTGCTGAAGTTCGCGCGGCAGGACCGGACCGAGTTCGCTCCGACCCGCCCGAACGAGCCGGTCGAGAACGCGATCGCGATCGTACGGCACCAGCTCGAGATCCGGAACGTCAAGATCGAGACGGATCTGGCCCAGGACCTGCCCACGATCCGCGGCAACGGCAACCAGCTCCAGCAGGTGCTGATGAACCTGATGATCAACGCGCAGCAGGCGATCGGAGAGGGGGGCGGAGAGGTCGTCGTAACGACCCGCCGCGCGGATCCCCCGGCGGTCGAGATCCGCGTCCGGGACGACGGTCCGGGGATGAAGCCCGAGGTTCGGAGCCGGGTCTTCGAGCCGTTCTTCACGACCAAGCCGGGCGGGAAGGGGACGGGCCTGGGCCTCTCGGTCAGCTTCGGAATCGTCAAGGACCACGGCGGGGAGATCTCGGTCGAGAGCGAGCCCGGAAAGGGGTCCACGTTCGTCATCCGACTGCCCGCGCTCGACGACTCCGCGGCGGAATCGTCGGACGGGACCGCCCGCGCCTGACGCTTCCGGTTCCGCCTCAGCGCCCGGCGGGGGCGGGAGACGGCGCCCCCGACGCCGTGCACGTCACGTTCCGGCCGCGGGCCTTCGCCTGGTACAGAGCCATGTCCGCGGCCTGGAGCAGCGTCGTGGCGTTCGCCCCGTCCTCGCCGAACGTGGCGACGCCGCAGCTCAGCGTCAGCGTCTCGCCGTCCTCCGGACCCGAGCCCCGGAAGCCCGTGCCCTCGACCGTCTTGCGAAGTCTCTCGGCCAGGACGACGGCGCCCTCCTTGCCGGTCTCGGGGAGCAGGATCGCGAATTCTTCTCCCCCGTATCTCGCGGGGATCGAGGACGCCCGGCAGCCGGACTGCAGGATCGAACTCACCCTGCGGAGGGCGGCGTCGCCGGCCAGGTGGCCGAAGGAGTCGTTGAAGCGCTTGAAGTGGTCGATGTCGATCATCACGATGGAGAGCACCCGCCCGTGCCTCTTCTGGCGCGAGATCTCCCGCTCCAGGAGCTCCCGGAAGCAGCGGTGGTTGAAGAGCCCGGTCAGTCCGTCCTTGTTCGCCATCTCGCTGAGGGCCGAGTTCAGCCGCTCGAGCTCCGCGGTCTTGGCCTTCAGGTCGCGGAGGAGCTTGTCGTTCGTGTCGGTGAGCTGGATCTTCTCGATGGCCCGGTTCACGACGTTCGAGATGTCGTCCAGGTCGTCGAACGGCTTGGTGAGGTAGTCGTAGGCCCCCGCGCGCAGAGCCGTCGTGGCCGACTCGAGCGACGCGTGACTCGTCATGACGATGACCATGGCGCCGGGGCTGATCAGCTTGATCTCCGCCAGCAGGTCGAGGCCGGTCATGCGCCGCATGACGATGTCCGTGAGGACGAGCGGGAACGGTTCCCTCCGGAAGATCTCGAGGGCCTCCTCCCCCGAGGCCGCCCCGGTGATCTCGTGCCCGTCGGACTCGAGCACCTGGCTGATGACGCTTCGCAGCGTGTCCTCGTCGTCGGCGACCAGGATCCTCATGGCTTCGCTCTCCCCCCGGCCCGGAGGCCGCCCCCGGCCGGCTACGGGCCCTCCGGAGCTCGCGCGCCACCGGTCCCGTTCCCGGCGCCCGCGCGGATCTTCTTCTTCAGGATCAGCATGCTCAAGGCCAGGCCCAGCATCCGGACCAGGCCGAGGTGTTCCCTGGCGCTCCCCTCGACCCTGCCCTCGGGGCCCCCGTCCCCGAGGAGCAGGGCGACCAGGCGGTCGCTGAGGTGGACGGGGATGAAGAGGATCTCCGCCGGCGGCTCCGCCCCCAGCTCCCGGTAGAAGTCCAGGTAGCGGGGCTCGCGCGGGAGCGGCCCGAGGTAGTACTCGTTGCCGAGGAGGAGGTCGAAGAGGCTCCCGGAACGGATCGGGAACCGGACCGAGAGCTCCGGTCCGACGCCCGGCGGGAAGCCCCTCGCGCTCCACACGCCCGCTTCCTCCCCTCGGACGGCAAGGAGGAGCGAGCGCCGGAGCGCTCGCGAGGCGCAGTCGAGGACCGCGTCGGCGATCGCGTCCTTGTCGTCCGCGGCGCAGAGCCGCTCGGAGGTCTCGGCCAGGCTCGATGCCGCGCCGGGCGCCGCCTTCGCGCCCTCCCCGTAGCCCGGCCCGCACAGCTCCTCGGCGACCTCGATCCAGGAGCGGCCGTATCCGAACTCCGCCCCGAAGTCGTACGCCGCCTTCTCCGCGCTCCGGCCCGAGGAGTAGGTTTCGCCGAGGAGCCCCCGCTCGGACGGGGCCTTCGCTCGATCCGCCTCCTCGGCGGCGCTCCGATCGATCGAGCGGGCGATCGCGATGTACCTCGTCCGCCGCGGGATGTCGTAGAGGCGCTCGAGCGCCTCCACGATCCGGACCTCGGGGGCGACCCACGGAACGATCCGGTGGCTCGTCACGAAGGCCAGGGCGTCGAGCTTGGCGAGGTCCTTGGGGTCGACCATCGCCACGTGGAGCGTGTTGTCCTTGAGCTCGATCGGCAGGACCTGGAACTCCTCGGCGACCCGCTTGGGCAGGGCGCGCAGCGTGGGCGGCTGGACGCTCCGGAGCACCGAAGACGTCGCGTAGGGGACCCGCAGGACCTCGGAGAGGGTCTCGCCGAGCCGCTCCTCCTCGACGAATCCGAGCTCGAGCAGGCAGGTTCCGAGATGGCCTCCCAGGATCAGCTGGTTCCTCAGCGCGATCTCGAGCTGAGCGGGCGTGATCAGCCCCTTCTCGATCAGCGCCTCGCCGACCTTCCTGCGCACTCCCGCCTCCCGCCGCGGCGAGCGGGGCCTCCCGGGGCTCCCCCGGCCGCCGCGTCCAGCTTCCCCGAGGCAAATATGGCTCCGGGAGACCTCCCGGCAAGGGGGCCCGGCGACGTGGACGGGCGCGGCCGAGCGGCCTATAATTCGTCACCTGACGAAATGTAGGAACGGAGGGTGGGGCCGTGCGCAGACTGGAGGCGGCGTTCAAGGCGGCGGGGGACCCGACCCGCATGCGCGTCCTGAAGCTTCTCGAGGGAGGGGAGCTGTGCGTCTGCCAGGTCCAGTCGGTCCTCGGGCTGGCCCCCTCGACGGTGTCGAAGCACCTGGCCCTCCTGCGGTCGGCCGGGCTCGTCGAGGACCGCCGCGACGGGCGCTGGATCCGCTACCGGCTGGCCTCGGAAGGCCAAAGCGTCGACGCCGACGGGGTCCTCTCGCTCCTGGCCCGGTCGCTCGGCCGCGACGCCAGGATCGCCGCGGACCGCCGCCGGCTCCGGGAGGTCCTCAAGGTGCCGGTGGCCGAGCTGTGCGGGAGGGGGCCGCGATGAGAGCGCACGGGAGGGTCCTCCTTTCGATCGTCTCGCCCGCTCTTCTCGCCGCGGCCGCGGCCTTCGGCGCCGAGGCCGCCGCGGCGCCGGGCGGGAAGGCCGCCGCGGCCGCCGGACCGATTCGCCTCGTGCGCGTCTACTACTTCCGCACCGACACCCGGTGCGCCTCTTGCCGGAAGATCGAGGCGTTCACCGAGGAGGCGATCCGGTCGGCCTTCGCGAAGGAGATCGAGAGCGGCAGGGTGGCCTGGCAGGTCGTCAACGTGGACGAGGCGCGGAACCGTCACTTCATTCACGACTACGAGCTCTACACCAAGTCGGTCGTCGTCGCGGACGTCGTCGACGGCGGGCAGGCGCGCTGGAAGAACCTGGCGAAGATCTGGCAGCTGCTCGACGACCGGCCTGCCTTCCTGCGTTACGTCCAGGACGAGGTCCGGCTCTATCTGGAGGGGGGCCCGTGACGGCCGCCGGGGGCCGCGAGATGAAGGAGCGCACGAAGCTCGCGCTGGTCGTTGCGGTCCTCGCCCTCTGCTGGTTCCTGCCGGTCGGCAGCGGACGGTTCTGGAGCGCGGCGGAGGAGAGCCTCTCGCTCGTCCGGTGGTACGCGCGGGAGCACGTCCTGCTGTGCCTCGTGCCCGCCTTCTTCATCGCCGGAGCCATCAGCGTCTTCGTGAGCCAGGGCGCGGTGATGAAGTACCTCGGGCCGGGCGCGAGGAAGCTCGTGGCGTACCCCGTGGCGGCCGTTTCGGGGACGATCCTCGCCGTGTGCTCCTGCACGGTGCTCCCGCTCTTCGCGAGCATCCACAAGCGCGGAGCGGGGCTCGGCCCCGCGACGGCGTTCCTCTACTCGGGGCCGGCGATCAACGTCCTCGCCATCATCCTCACCGCCCGAGTCCTCGGGCCCGAGCTCGGCATCGCCCGGGCCGTCGGAGCGGTCTCCTTCGCCGTCGTCATCGGCCTGCTCATGCACGTCGTCTTCCGCAAGGAGGAGGCGGAGCGGCGCGCGGACGAGCCGGTGGTCCTTCCGGACGGGGAGATGGGGCGGACCCCGGGGCAGGACGGGCTGTACTTCGCGGCCATGGTGGGAATCCTGGTCTTCGCCAACTGGGGGAAGCCCGCCGAGGGGGAGGGCGGCGCCTGGGCGGCGATCCACTCGGCGAAGTGGATCCTGACGGCGGTGTTCGCCGCGGGCCTCGCCGCCAGCGTCGCCGCCTGGTTCCGGAAGGACGAGCTGGCCGAGTGGGTCGATTCGAGCTGGACGTTCGCCAAGCAGATCCTGCCCCTGCTGCTGGGAGGCGTCCTCGTGGCGGGGTTCCTGCTCGGCGGGCCGGGCGGCACGGAGCGCGGCCTCGTCCCCAACTCCTGGATCGAGCAGGCGGTCGGAGGGAACTCGATCCGGGCCAACCTGTTCGCATCGGTCGTCGGCGCCCTCATGTACTTCGCCACGCTCACCGAGGTTCCGATTCTCGAGGGGCTCGTGCGGTCGGGGATGGGCAAGGGGCCGGCGCTCGCCCTCCTCCTCGCCGGCCCGGCGCTTTCGCTTCCCAGCATGCTCGTCCTCCGCAGCGTGATGGGGACCCGGAAGACCCTCGTCTTCGTCGGCCTCGTGGTCGCGCTCTCGACCCTCGCGGGGCTGATCTACGGCGCCATCTTCTAGAGGAACGGCTGCGATGCGAAGACTTCGCCGACGGCGGGGTCCGGGAGGCCAGCGATGAAGATCAGGATCCTCGGGACCGGGTGCCCCAAGTGCAAGAAGCTGTTCGCCGAGGCCGAGAAGGCGATCGCCGCGTCGGGGGTCGCCGCCGAGCTCGAGAAGGTCGAGCAGATCGCGGAGATCGTGAAGTACGGCGTGATGATGACGCCGGCCCTGGTCCTCGACGAGGAGGTCAAGGCGAGCGGAAGGATCCCGCCGTCCTCCGAGATCGTCGCCTGGATCGCGACGGCGGCGGCGGGAAAGTCGGCCTGAACCGGGGCCGCTCGCCGCGATTCTCGAGGGAGGTCCGGTCCCGGTGGACGGGTCGACCACCCGGAGGGTTCGGGGCGGAGACGCCATGAACGTCGACGACGAGCGGGGACTCCCGGGGGACGACCGCCTCGAGCTGAGGCTCTGGGCGAGCGCCGCCCTCAACGGGGCCATCACGCTGGCGGAGTTCCTGGGAGGCATCTTCTCGGGAAGCCTCGCGCTCCTTTCCGACGCCGCCCACAACCTGGGCGACGTGGCGGCGGTCGTCCTCGCCCTCTGGGCGCGGCGCTTCGGCCGCCGTCCTCCCACGGAGCGCCACACCTACGGCTTCCGGCGCGCGGAGGTTCTGGCGGCGCTCGCCAACGCCGTGGCGCTCGTCGCGATCACCGCGCTGATCGCCCGGGAGGCCCTCGTCCGGCTGTTCCATCCCGAGCCGGTCCGGCAAGGGCTCATGCTCGCCGTCGCCGCCGGGGCGCTCCTCGCGAACCTGGGCTCGGTGCTCCTCCTGCGGCGCCACGACCGGGACGACGTGAACGTTCGCGGCGCCTATCTCCACATGTCGCAGGACGCCCTCGCCTCGCTCGCGGTCGTCGTCGCGGCGCTCCTGGCCCGCACGAGGGTCGGGGCGTGGGTGGACCCCGCGGCGGCCCTCGTCGTAGGCGCCGCGGTCCTGAGGAGCGCGCTGTCCCTCGCGTGGGAGACGCTCTCGACGCTGCTCGAGGGCGCGCCCGTGGACGCGGACCTCGCGGCCATGGCGGCCGACGTCCGCAGGGCCTTCCCCGCCGCCGCGATCCACCACGTGCACCTCTGGCAGAACGGTCCGGGCCAGCGCCTGCTCACCGCCCACGTCACCCTGGAGGGGAATCCGGACGGCGCGGCGATCGAGGTGACCTTCGCCGGGATCAAGGATCTCCTTCGAGAGAACTGGGCGGTCACCCATGCCACGCTGGAGCCCGAGGTCGAGGGTTGCGGGGAGACGGCGCTCCTCGGCCGGTGGGAGGGGGAAGGGACATGATTCGGAGCCGCGGGGGTCGCTCGCGTGGGATCCGGCAGGATCCCGGGGGGCGGTCGTGATCGAGGGCCTTGCCGGAGGGGCGACGGCGGTCTGGCTGGGGATCCTCACCGCGATCAGCCCGTGCCCGCTGGCGACGAACATCGCCGCCGTCTCCTTCCTCGGCCGCGACGTGACCCGCTCGGGACGGGTCGTCCTCTCGGGGCTCGCGTACACGCTGGGGAGGTCGCTCGCGTACGTCGGCATCGCCATGCTGGTCGTCGCGAGCGTGCTCACGGTCCCCGGGGCGTCGTGGTTCCTGCAGGAGCAGGCGAACCGGATCCTGGGGCCCCTTCTCGTCGTCATCGGGGCCCTCGTCCTCGGCTGGATCCGGATCCCGGTGCCTTCCGTGGGGATCGGGGAGGCCGTGAGGAGGCGCGCGGCCTCGATGGGGATCCTGGGAGCGGGACTGCTCGGCGTCCTCTTCGCGCTCTCGTTCTGCCCGGTCTCGGCCGGGCTGTTCTTCGGGAGCCTGATTCCGCTGTCGGTGAGCGCCCGCTCGGTGGTCGCGTACCCCGCGCTCTACGGAGTCGGAACGGGGCTGCCGGTTCTCGCGGTGGCGGTCGCGCTCGCCCTCGGAGCGAGTTTCGCGGGCCGCACGTTCGACGCGCTCGCGCGGATCGAGCGGTGGGCCAAGCCGGTGACGGGGTGGATCTTCGTCCTGGCGGGCGTCTATCTCGTGATCGGACGGTTCTTCGAGCTCGGCGGCTGAGCCGCCGACGGCTCGCGGGGAGGCAACCGATGATCGACGGGACTCGCGGTTCGGAGGGGGGCGGCGTGACCCGCCGGCTCTCGTTCCTGGACCGGTACCTGACCGTCTGGATCTTCGTCGCGATGGCGGCTGGCGTCGGCGCCGGGTACGGGTTCCCCGGCATCGTGCCGTTCCTGAACCGTTTCAGCGTGGGCACCACGTCGATCCCGATCGCCATCGGCCTCATCCTCATGATGTACCCGCCGCTGGCCAAGGTGCGCTACGAGGAGATGGGGCCGGTCTTCCGGAACCTGAAGGTGCTCGCGCTCACCCTCGTTCAGAACTGGATCGTGGGCCCGGTCCTGATGTTCGCGCTGGCGGTTCTCTTCCTCCGCGACAAGCCGGAGTACATGGTCGGTCTGATCCTGATCGGCCTCGCCCGCTGCATCGCGATGGTCATCGTCTGGAACGATCTCGCGAAGGGGGACACCGAGTACTGCGCGGGGCTCGTGGCGTTCAACTCCGTCTTCCAGGTTCTGTTCTACTCGGTCTACGCCTGGCTCTTCGTCACGGTGCTGCCGACCTGGTTCGGCCTCGAGGGGGTGGCGGTCCGCGTCACGATCGGAGAGATCGCCAAGAGCGTGTTCGTCTACCTCGGCGTTCCCTTCCTCGCGGGGGCGATCACGCGCTTCGCTCTGATCCGCGTCAAGGACAGGACCTGGTACCACGAGAAGTTCGTCCCGAGGATCAGCCCGATCACGCTCGTCGCCCTGCTCTTCACGATCGTCGTGATGTTCTCCCTCAAGGGGGAGTACATCGTGCAGCTCCCGCTCGACGTGGTCCGCATCGCGATCCCGCTGCTCGTCTACTTCGTGATCATGTTCTTCCTCTCGTTCCTCATGAGCCGGAAGGCGGGGGCGACCTACGGGCAGACGGCGACCCTGAGCTTCACGGCCGCGTCGAACAACTTCGAGCTGGCGATCGCCGTCGCGATCGCGACCTTCGGGATTCACCACGGCGCGGCGTTCGCCGCGGTCATCGGGCCCCTCGTCGAGGTTCCGGTGCTGATCGGCCTGGTCGGCGTCTCGCTGCGGCTCGGCCGGAGGCACTTCGGCGCGGGTGCGATCGAGCTCGACGTCGCGCCCTCATGCCGCCCGGACGGGAGCGCGGGAGGAGGGAGGGCGTGAGCCCCGCGTCCGAGCGGAGGGCCAGGGGCGTCCTGTTCCTCTGCGTCGCGAACTCGGCTCGCAGCCAGATGGCGGAGGGGATCGCGCGGGCCGCGGCGATTCCGGAGCTTCGGGTCTGGTCCGCCGGTTCCCGCCCGGCCCCCGTCCGTCCCGAGGCGGTCGCCGTGCTGCGGGAGATCGGGATCGACATGTCGGGGCACCGCTCCAAACCGGTCTCCGAGATCCCGGCGGGCGAGGTCGACACGGTCGTCACGCTGTGCGCCGAAGAGGTCTGTCCGGTCTGGCTCGGGAATGCGCGGCGGCTGCACTGGGGGCTCGACGACCCCGCCGCGGTCGAGGGCCCCGAGGATCTTCGCCTGGAGGCGTTCCGGCGGACGCGGGACGATCTGCGGCTGCGGATCGGCGCCCTCCTCCGAGAGGGTGCGCCGGAACCGGGCGCGGGATCGGATCGTCCTGGAGGCGCGGCGCACCCCTCGAGGGGCGCGGCTAGTTCTTCAGTTTGAAGAATCAAGAGATATTTGCCTCCCAACAAGTATAAAAGTCTTGACTTTTGTCCGAAACGGGCGGATCCTTCCGCCGAGCGGCGGGACCCGGCCCGCCGGGGAGGGCCCGATGGCGGCGCTCAGGCACTTTCTGGAGATCCCGTACGACAGGCTGGAGACGATGAACCTGGCCTCGAGGGCCGAGCGGCTCGCCCGGAAGGCCCCGAGTCGGGTCCGCGCGGCGCGCCTCAGGTACCTGAAGGAAGAGAAGCGCATCAAGGCGGTGACGGTCTGCTTCACCGACCTCGAGGGGCGCTTCCACATGCTCGACTACGACAAGAAGTTCCTCCTCGGGTCGCCCGACAACCTGACGTTCGACGGATCCTCGATCCGGGGGTTCTCCCGGCAGGCGGAGTCGGACCTGAGGCTCGGGATCGACTGGCCGGCCTTCTACTGGCTCCCCTCCGACGTCTTCGGCCCCGGCAAGGTGCTCGTCTTCGGCGAGGTGCAGAACCCCGACGGGACGCCGTACGTGGCGGACCTGCGCGCGCGGCTCAAGGCCCTCTGCGAGGCGCTGAGGCGGAAGGGGATCGTCGCGCACGTCTCGAACGAGATCGAGGGGTTCCTGTTCAAGGGGCGGGACGCCGAGCGGAGGTACCGCGAGGTCGGGACGTTCGAGTTCATCTCGACCGGGGGCTACTACCACTCCCTCCCGGGCGACACGCTGCGCAGGTTCATCGACAGCGCCGCCGAGGTCCAGCGCGCGCTCGGCTTCGGCAACGAGAAGGACCACCCGGAGGTGGCGCCCTCGCAGTTCGAGA
>CAZPWK010000024.1:0-18243 GCA_964590285.1 uncultured Acidobacteriota bacterium
GCAGACCACCGCCGGGCGGATGATCTTCTCACGCCTCAAGGAAGAGGCGGAGGCAGCCTAACCTCGGCGATTCCCAATTCCCAATTGCCAATGTCCACACCGGGGGTGGCGGTGGCCACCCGGCTTGGGATTTGGTCATTGGGAATTGGGAATTTCCTTTTGAGGGTGAGATGTACGTGACATCCATCGTGCCCGCAGCCGGGGCGGGGACTTCGGCCTGGAACCGCCACGCGGACACGGCTTCCGTCGCCCGCACATCGCTCGGCGCGCCGACAGCCTTGGTGTAGGGTTCGGAACCTTCGGCGCCGTGATCCGGATCCGGGGCGCGATTCCGGACCGTCGCGCCCTCTTCGACGTCGCCGCGGCGGGGCCCCTGGCAGGGTTCTGCGTCGCGCTCCCGCTCATGGTGATCGGCCTGCTCGGCGCGCGGCCGATCCCTCGGGGGATCGCCGAGGAGGGGGTCGAGTTCGGCTCCCCTCTCCTGTCCGCCGCGATCGAGCGGCTCGTCCACGGCGACGTCGACCTCGCCGTCGGGTCGATCTACCTGGCGGGCTGGTTCGGGATGCTGGTCACCTCCCTGAATCTCTTTCCGGCCGGGCAGCTCGACGGGGGGCACGCGGCCTACGCGCTCTCCGCGTCGTTGCACCGACGACTCGCGAGGACGACGATCGTCGCCCTCGCGGCGCTCGTGATCGCACAGACGATCCTCGATCGCGCGCTCTCGGCCTACACGCTCTGGTGCGCGGTCCTGATCTTCATGCGAGACCGCCACCCGCCGCTGAGGGACGAGCTCACCCCCCTCGATCCCCGGCGGCGCCTCCTGGCGGCCGTGCTCCTGCTCGTCTTCGTCCTCTCGTTCATTCCCGTTCCGATCCGCTGGTGACCTCCGGCTCGAAGGCGCCCGCCGCCGCGGAGCGCAGCCGGACCAGGCCGTGCACGTCCGTCCTGTAGACGGGGATCCCGAGACGCCGCAGGCGCTCGAGGACCTCGCGGGCAGGGTGGCCGTACCGGTTCCTGGCCCCGACCGAGATCACCGCCAGCGACGGCCTCACGGCCTCGAGGAACGCCGCCGAGCTCGCCCGCGCCCCGCCGTGGTGCCCGACGACGAGCGCCTCGGCGCGAAGCTCGGCGCCCGAGGCGAGCAGCGACGATTCCCCCGCGCCCTCGAGGTCGGCGGGCAGGAGCAGTCGCGAGCCGCGGATGCCGGCGCGCAGAACGAGGCACCGCTCGTTGTCGGCGTCCGACGGCGCGGAAGCAGGCGGGTGAAGGACCTCGATCGGCATCCCTGCCGCCGTTCCGGCGAACCCGCTCGCCACCCCGACGACCGCCGCGCCCGCCCTCCTCGCCGCGTCGATCGCACGCCGGATCGCGGGGTCTCGGGCGCTCCCCGCGGGCACCCAGAGGGCTCCGGTCTCGACCTCCCGGAGAACCGATTCGGCTCCCCCCGCATGGTCGTCGTGTCCGTGGCTCAGCACCAGCACCGACAGGCGCCTGGAGCCGCTTCGCGACAGCCAGGGGACGACGATCCGCTCGCCGGCGTCGAACCGGCCACCCGCCGTGCCGCCGCAGTCCACGAGCGCGAACCGACCGTCGGGGCCCCGCAGGGCCACGGCGAGGCCCTGTCCGACGTCGATCACGTCGGCGCGAACCCCCCCGTCCGGCGCCGCCGGCGGAGGCCCCAGATGGATCCAGACGAAGGCGAGCGCGATTCCCAGGCCGCTCGCGCCCGCGAACCGTCCCCGACGCCGGAGCGCGATCCTCGCCGCCAGGAGCAGAGAGCAGGTCGTCAGGGCGACCGCTCCGGGGAACGGGACTCGGAACGTCCCGCCCGGGATCGCCGCCGCGAGATCGGCCGTCCGGAGCAGCGCGGCGACCGCAGCCTCGGCGAGAGAGGCGGTCAGCGGGGCGGCGACCGGCACCGCGGCGAACGCAGCCGAGAGCATCGCGCCGGCGAGCGCGGCGGCGCACAGGGCCGCCGCCGCCGCGTTCGCCACGAGCCCGCCCGGCGCCAGCCTCCCGAAGTGCCACGCCGCGAGAGGCGACGTCGCCGCGTACGCGCCCGCCGACGCGCCGAGCGCGATCGCCAGGAACCTCGGCACGGGCAGCCGCCGCGACGCGAGAGGGCCCAGCCCGACCATGCCCGCGGTCGCGGCGTGGCTGAGCTGGAACCCGATGTCGGCCAGGTAGAACGGCCGGGCCGCCACCAGGACGAGGGCGGAAACGGCGACCGCGTTGATCGGGTCCCCGCGCCTCCCGACGGCCCTACCGAGGGCGCCGAGGGCTCCGGTCAGCGAAGCGCGAAGCACCGGCGGGCCGCCTCCCGTCAGGAGGACGATGCCCGCGAGCGAGGGGATCGCCACGAGGAGGCCCCCACGTTCGCCGATCCCCGCGTGGCGCACGGCGGCGAGGAGCGTGCCCGCCAGAAGGCCGACGTGGAGGCCGCTGACCGAGATCACGTGCACGAGGCCGCCGTCCCGCAGTCGGCGCCAGGTCGAGCTCTCGACCGCTCCCTGATCCCCGAGGAGCATGGCGCCCGCGACCGTCCTCGCGGCTCCTTCGTCTCCGAGGGCCCGATCGAGGCGACGCCGGCAGGCGGCTCGAAGCCAGTCGATCGCCCTCGTCGCTCCGGGCGCCCCGCGACCCATCCGTTCCACGAGCGTCGAGCTCTTGACGGTTCCGGTCGCGTCGATCCCCCGGGCGAGGAAGCCCCGTCGGGGATCGCGAGAGCCGGGGTTCCCCGACGCATGGGCCCTTCTCAGGCGGCACCAGAGGCGGACGGCGTCGCCTCTCAGAAGCCCTCCGACCCCGATCCCGCCCGCCGGGGCGGCGGGGACGCGCACGGAGATCGTCGCCTCCTCGTCGACCCCCTCGGGACGGCCGCGAACGCGGAGGAAGGATTCGCCGAACCCCGCGGGCTCGGGCGAGGCGACGACTCGCCCCGCGAAGGCGATCTCGATCGCGGCCCCGTCGCGGGGAAGCCAGCGGGCGACTCGCCGCTCCGACTCCTTCCATGCGATGTCCGCCCGCGAGGCGCCGGCGAGCGCGGCGGCGCCCGCGAGAGCGATCCCGGCCGCCGCACGCCATCCTCTCCCGCGAGCGATCGCCCCGAGGGCGAGCGCGAGGAAGAACATCGGCCAGAGGAGGCCCACCGCGGGGTCCGCGGAAGCGACTCCGCACAGGAACGCGACCGAAAACGGAACGAGGGGCCGGCGAGGCCCTGGCGCTCGCGGCAACGAACGCGCCCCCGGGAGGCAGGGACCGTCCCATTGTAATCCGGATCGATCAGCCCCGGGGATCCCCCGGCGCGCCGGGGGAGCGCGTCAGCGCGATCCTGGGGAGGTCGAGCGCGCGGCGCAGGCGGTCCGCGACGGCGCGACGGAGCGTCGCCCGAAACGCCGCGGCGTCCATGCGCGCGCGGAAGGGCGAGAGCGCGCGCTCCGACTCGGCACGGGCGCGCTCGCCGAGCTCCGGCGGCACGGCCTCGGGCAGCGCTTCGTCGAGCGCGTCGTCGGCCTCCTCGGGGCTGCCGCCGCGCTCGAGGATCCCGATCGAGGCGGCGATCGCCCACGAAAGCGCCGCCCCCCCCCTCGCGGAGGCCGCGGCCCATGCCGCTCGCACCGTCTCGCGAGGCGGCAGCGGGGACTCCCCCGCTTCCGGGCGCGTGGCCCTTCCGTCGACCCACGCCCGGTGCCTCTCGTCCACGGCGGCGGCCAGATAACCGAGAGAGAGCCGCCGCGAGCCCCGCCCCCGCCGCCGGCGGCCGGCCGCCTCCTCGAGCGCCTCGAGGACGACCTCGAGGCGTACCCCCCGATCGAACCAGTCCGACAGGAGCGACCAATCGCGGGGCGACAGGACCGCAGGTCGCCCCGCGCACTCCTCGAGCGCCCGCTCGACGGCCCTCGCGTACGCACGCGCGCCCGCTCCGGCTCGCGTCACGTCCGGTTCCGGAGGTGATCCGCGATGTGGTCCACGCAGATCCGGATCGTGGCGAAGCACTCCCGGTACTCCTCGATCGGCCCTCCGATCGGGTCGTCGAGCTCCGGGGCCCCCTCGCGGGGATCGGGGCCGCTCTCGAACGCGCGCAGCAGGAGGCGCCTCGGCGCGCCCGCTCCGCACCGACGGCCGACCTCGTCGAGATGCGAGCGCTCCATCCCGATCACGAGGTCCGCTCCGCACGGGTCCGCGCCCTCGAGCCCCTTCGACCGGTGGAGGGACAGGTCGAGGCCCGCCTCGCGGAGCACCTGGCCCGCCTCGCGGCTCGCGCGCTCTCCCTCGATCCCGAGCGTGCCCGCCGAGTCGGAGACGACCTCCTCGAGGCCGGCGGCAGCGAACCGGTGCCTCGCGTACTCCACCGCCATGGCGCTCCGGCAGATGTTGCCGCTGCAGACGAAGAGGAGCCTCACCTGCGGTTCCTCTCCCAGACGAGACGCAGCCCGTGGAGGGTGAGGTGCGGGTCGACCGCCTCGAGGGACGGAAGCGCCTCCTCGAGCACCGGGGCGAAGCCCCCCGTGGCGACCACGCGAGCCGGGGAACCGAGATCTTCCCGAACGCGCGCGACGAGCCCCTCGACGAGCGACGCGTAGCCGTGGAAGAGCCCGGACTGGACGCTCTCCTCGGTCGTCCTGCCGATCACCCGCTGCGGCCGCCTGAGATCGACCCTGGACAGCCGCGCCGCCCTGGTGAAGAGGGCCTCGGCGGAGACGCCGATCCCCGGCGCGATCACGCCGCCGAGATACTCCCCCCGCGCGCTGACGACGTCGAGCGTGGTCGCGGTTCCGAAATCGAGGACGATGACGGGGGCCCCGAATCGGTGCAGCGCCGCGACGGCGTTGACGATCCGGTCGGCCCCGACCTCGTGAGGGTTCTCGTACAGGATCGGCATCCCGGTCCGCACTCCGGGGCCCACGAACAGGGGCTCGCAGCCGAAGTAGCGTTCCCCGGCCTGGGCGAGCATCCGGTTGAGGTCCGGGACGACCGACGCCACCGCCACCGCGCCGACCGCCGACGGGTCGATCCCGGCGCCGAGGAACAGGGCGCGCACGAGGACGCCGATCTCGTCCGTCGTGGCCCCCTTCCTCGTCGAGATCCTCCAGTGCGCACGGAGGTCGTCGCCCTCGAACAGACCGAGGACGGTGTGCGAGTTCCCGACGTCCACCGCCAAGAGCATGATCAGGCCTCCTCGTAGCGGACCGCGTCCGCCATCCGAACGGTCCGGCGCCCGCCCGACGCGTCCTCGACGACGAGGCCGCCCCACCGATCGAGCCCGCGCGTGACCGCGTCCCACGGGGCGCCGCCCTCCTCCGCGAGGACCCGGACGCGCGCCCCGACCGCGGCCGGGGCGAGCGGCAGCCAGGTCCCGAGCACGCGATCCCACGCTCCGCGCTCGAGTTCGAGGGAGAGTTCGTCGAGCGCTCCGAGGTAGGCGGCGGCGAGGCGCTCCCGGTCGACGATCGCTCCGCCGAGCGCGGCGCGAAGCGAGGTCGCGCGGGTCGCGAGGTCGGCGGGGAAGGCCCCGGCCTCCTGGTTCACGTTGAACCCGGTTCCGACGATCAGGTCCTCCACCGCATCGCCGACGGCCCGAACCTCGACGAGCGTTCCGGCGACCTTCCGGCCCGCGTGAACGACGTCGTTCGGCCACTCGACCGCGACGGGGACCCCGGCGATCCTGCGGCAGGCCAGGCACGCGGCCGCGGACGCCGCGATCGACCAGCGCGGCAGTTCCCGGAGCGGCCGGAGCGGCCGGAAGGAAGCCGAGAGATACAGCCCGTCCCCCCTCGGCGAGAACCACGCTCGCCCGAGGCGTCCTCGTCCCGCGGTCTGCGTCTCCGCGAGCGCCACCGTCCCCGCGGGCGCCCCCCTCTGCAGGCGCCGGCGAAGCTCGTCGCTCGTCGAGTCGACCGAGTCGAGGATCACGAGGCTCCCGGCGAACCGGCTCCCCGCGAGGAGGCCGCGAAGCCTCTCGGCGTCGAGCGGGGTCAGGGCTCCGCCTCCAGTTCCAGGGCGACGTCCGCGCAGGGGGAGGAGTGCGTCAGCCATCCGAGGCTGAGGAAATCGACGCCGGTCTCCGCCACCTCGCGCAGGCGCCCGGGCCGCAGGCCGCCCGAAGCCTCGAGGCGCGCGCGGCCGGCGGCGCGCCGCACGCAGCGCCGGAGGACCTCCGGCTCCATGTTGTCCAGGAGGACCCGCTTCGCCCCCGCCCGGATCGCCTCCTCCATCTCCTCCTCGGAGCGCGCCTCCGCCGTCACGATCGCGGGCGGATGTCCCGCCGCGAGGGCGCGCCGCACCGCCTCGCCGACCGGACCCGCCACCGCGACGTGCGTGTCCTTGATCATGACCTCGTCGAACAGTCCGAGACGGTGGTTTCGCGCCCCCCCCGCCGCGACCGCGTACTTGTCCAGGAGTCTGAGCCCCGGCGCGGTCTTCCTCGTGTCCAGCACGCACGAGCCGGTGCCCTCGATCTCGGCGACCGCCTCCCGGGCGGCCGTCGCGATCCCGCACATCCGCCCGAGGAAGTTGAGCGCGGTCCGCTCGCCCGACAGGATCGGCCGGGCGGCCCCCCGCACCACGCCGAGGACGGCGCCCCCCTCCGCCACGTCCCCTTCCCCCCACCGCGCCTCGAACCCGATCGTGTCGTCGAGCTCGGCGAACACCCGGCGGACGACCGGAAGACCCGCCACGACGAGCCGCGACCGCGCGACGATGCGCCCTCTCGCGCGGAGTCCCTCCGGCACCACCGCCGCCGTCGTCACGTCCCCCGCCTCGCCGAGATCCTCGGCGAGGGCGGCCCGGACGATGCGGCGCACGGCCTCGGGGTCGAGGCGAGGCGGAGTCACGCCCGCTCCCTCCCTCCGAGGACGGCGAGGGCCGCCTCGATCTTCTTCTTGCGCTCCAGGAGCTCGCGCTGCGCCGCGCGCTCCTTCTCCACGACCGCGGCGGGAGCGCGAAGCAGGAACGACTCGTTCCCCAGCTTGCGGGCCCGATCCTCCGCCTCCTTTCCCACGCCGCGGAGCTCGCGCTCCAATCGAGCCCGCTCCGCGTCGAGGTCGAGGAGGCCGGCGAGCGGGAGCGCCACCTCGATCCCGCGGACCAGCCCCCGCGCCGCCACGACCCGCTCGTCGATGCCGTCGACCACCCGAACGGCCGACGCCCGCACCAGCCTGGCGACGAGCCCGGAGACCTCCCCGACGAGCTTGGCGTTTCGGGGGCTCGAGGCGTGCGCGAGCACCTCGATCCTCTTCGCGGCGTCGATGTTGGATTCCGCCCGGAGGTTCCGGATCTTGACGACGAGATCCCGGAGGATCTCGACGTCCCGCTCGGCGCGGACGTCCAGGCGCCGCTCGTCGGCCTCGGGCCAGCGCGCCGCCGCGAGAAACGGTCCCTCGTGCGGCAGCTTCTGCCAGAGCTCCTCGGTGAGGAACGGCATGAAGGGATGGAGGAGCCGCAGCAGCGTGTCGAGGACCTGGAGCAGCACCGACCTCGCGGTCTCCGCGCGGGGCGAGGCCGCGTCCTCGGCGGCGAGGTCCGGCTTCACGATCTCGATGTACCAGTCGCAGAACTCGTGCCAGACGAAATGGTAGAGGGTGTCGGCCGCGCGGTCGAAGCGGTACTGGTCGAGGGCCTCGTCCACCTCGCGCACGACGTGGTGGGTCCGGGAGAGGATCCACCGGTCGGTGAGAGTCAGGTCCTCCTCCCGGAAGGGGGCCGGACGCGGCGAGTCCCCGAGGCGCAGGAGGACGAAGCGGCAGGCGTTCCAGAGCTTGTTGGCGAAGGCGCGGTAGCCTTCCATGCGCTCCGGCGAGAGCGGAATGTCGTTCCCCGGCGCCGCCAGGATCGCCATCGTGAACCGGACGGCGTCCGTCCCGTATCGCTCCTGCAGCTCCCGCGGCTCGATCGTGTTCCCCTTCGACTTCGACATCTTCTGACCGGACGCGTCGCGCACGAGGCCGTGGATGTAGACCTCTCGGAACGGGACGTCCCCCATGAACTTGAGCCCCATCATCATCATCCGGGCCACCCAGAAGAAGATGATGTCGAACGCCGTGATCAGGAGCGTCGTCGGGTAGTACCTCTCGAGGTCCGGCGTCCGCTCGGGCCAGCCGAGGGTGCTGAACGGCCAGAGCGCCGAGGAGAACCAGGTGTCGAGGACGTCCTCGTCCTGTCGCAGGGCGCCGCCGCAGCGCGGGCAGGCGGGCGGGTCCACCTCGGAGACCTCGACGGCCCCGCACGCGTCGCAGTACCACGCCGGGATCCGGTGCCCCCACCAGAGCTGTCTCGAGATGCACCAGTCGTGGATGTTCCTCATCCACTCGAAGTAGGTCTTCGCCCACGCGGACGGGACGAACTGCGTGCGCCCGTCCTCGACCGCGGCGATCGCCGGGGCGGCGAGCGGCTCCATCCGGACGAACCACTGCGTGGAGAGCAGCGGCTCGATCATCGTCCCGCACCGCTGGCAGTGGCCGATCGCGTGCTCGTGCTCGCTCGAGTCCACGAGGAGCCCCTGGTCCTCGAGGCACTGCACGATCCGCTTGCGCGCCTGGAACCGGTCGAGGCCCGCGAACTCTCCCGCCTCCGCGGTCATGCGGCCGTCGGTGTCGATGACGACGAGCTCCGGGAGCCCGTGGCGCCGCCCCGCGGCGAAGTCGTTCGGATCGTGGGCCGGCGTGACCTTCACCGCCCCGGTTCCGAACTGCGGATCGACGAACGGGTCCGCGATCACCGGGAGGGTCCTCCCCGCGATCGGCAGGAGGAGCTGCCGGCCTACGAGCCCGCGGAACCGCTCGTCGTCGGGGTGGACGGCCACCGCCGCGTCCCCGAGCATCGTCTCGGGGCGCGTCGTCGCGACCTGCACTCCCCTTCCCCTGCCGTCCGCGGCCGGGTAGCGCACGGTGTACAGCTTCCCCCGAACCGTTCGGTGCACCGTCTCGAGGTCGGAGATGGCGCTGTGGCAGCGGGGGCACCAGTTGACGATCCATCGGTCGCGGTAGATCAGGTTCTCCCGGTACAGTCGCACGAACGCCGCGCGCACGGCTCGGGAGAGCCCCTCGTCGAGGGTGAAGCGCTCGCGCGTCCAGTCGCACGACGATCCGAGCCCCTTGAGCGACTCGACGATCCTGCCGCCGTAGGTGCGCTTCCACTCCGAGACGCGCTCCAGGAACGCCTCGCGGCCGAGGGCGTGGCGGTCCGTTCCCGCCTTGGCCAGCTCCCGCTCGACGACGGTCTGGGTCGCGATCCCCGCGTGATCGGTGCCCGGCAGCCACAGGACGTCCCAGCCCTGCATCCTCCGGCGCCGCACCAGCACGTCGTGGAGCGTGTGGTTCAGCACGTGGCCGATGTGGAGCGCCCCGGTGACGTTCGGAGGCGGGAGCACGATGCTCCAGGGCGCGAGACCCGAGTCCGGATGCGCGCCGAAGAGGCCGCTTCCGACCCACTCCCGGTACCACCGGGACTCGACCCGCTCCGGGCGAAACTCCTTCTCGATCTCCATCGAAACCTCGACCGGTCCTTTCCTCGAACGGCGGAATCCCGGCGCCGCCCCTCGCCGTCAGCCGCGGTCGCGCTCCTCGCGCTCGATCTCGCGCAGCCGGTCCCGGATGATGGCCTCCGCCAGATCCGGCACCACCTCCCAGGCGATCTCCTGGAGCACCTCACGGGAGAGGCGGCTCACCACTTCCCGGGCCACCGCGTCCAGGGCTTCCGGAGAGAGGCGCTCGAGCGCCGACGAGGCGAACGCGACCTCCTCCCGTCCCGCTCCCCCCGGCGCCGCTCCGCGCGCGGGGGAGGGGCGCGACAGCAGCTCCTCGACGCGCTCGAGCAGCGTTCGGGACTCGAACGGCTTGACCAGGTGGCCGTCGGCTCCGCACGACGCGGCCCGCTTCCGGTCGAACGGCTCGAAGGTGCCGGCGAGCAGCAGCACCGGAACCGGACGCTCCGACGCCTTGATTCGCTCGCACACCTCGTAGCCGCTCGGCCCCGGCATCACGACGTCCGCGATCACGAGGTCGGGCGCGGACTCCGCGAAGCGATCGAGCGCCTCCGATCCGCTCGCGGCGGTCTCCACCCGGACGTTCGTGTCGCCGAACGTGATCTCCACGATCTTGCGAATGGTGACGCTGTCGTCGGCGACCAGAATCTTCCTGGACATCGCGCACCTCGCTTCGCTCGATCCCTCGCGCCCGCCGCGTCCGGTCCCGCTCACCCGATCCTGCGCGGCCGGATGTGGTCGCGCACCCAGCGGACCGCGGCGTCGAGCGCCGTGCCCGGAGTGAAGATCTCCAGGACCCCGGCGGCCTTGAGCGCCGGAATGTCCTCCTCCGGCACGATCCCACCGCCGAACACCGCGATGTCCGCGGCGCCGGCCTCGCGCAGGAGCTCGATGACCCTCGGGAACAGGTGCATGTGGGCTCCCGAGAGGATCGACAGCGCCACCGCGTCGACGTCCTCCTGCACGGCGGTGGCCGCGACCGTCTCCGGGGACTGGTGCAGCCCGGTGTACACGACCTCGAAACCCGCGTCGCGGAAGGCCCTCGCGATGACCTTGGCGCCGCGGTCGTGGCCGTCGAGGCCGACCTTCCCCACGAGCAGCCTGAGCTTCCTCGCCTCGCCCATCTCGACCCTCGCCGAGGCTCGCGCGCGGCGCGCCGCCTCAGAGGAAGGAGACCTCGCGGTAGGTCCCGAACACCGGCACGAGAGCCGCGCAGATCTCCCCCACCGTGGCGTAGGCGCGCACGGCGTCGAGCATGAGGGGAAGGAGGTTCTCCTCTCCCGTCGCTCCGGCGACCAGGGCGTCCAGGCGCTCCCGCACGGCCCTCGCGTCCCTCCCGCTCCGCACGCGGGACAGCCGATCGATCTGCCTCCGCTCGACCGCGTCTTCCACCTTCAGGATCTCCGGCCTCGTCCCGTCCTCGGAGACGTACTTGTTCACGCCGACGATCGTCTTCTTCCCGGAGTCGACCTCGCGCTGATACCGGTAGGCCGCGTCCGCGATCTCCCGCTGCGGGAAGCCGGCCTCGATCGCCGGTACGATCCCGCCCAGCTCGTCGATCCGCGCGATGTAGGCGCGCGCCTCGGCCTCGAGCCGGTCGGTCAGGGCCTCCACGAAGTAGGATCCCCCGAGGGGGTCCACCGTGTGGGTGACGCCGGACTCCTCGGCGAGGATCTGCTGCGTCCGCAGGGCGAGCCGGACGGCCGGCTCGCTGGGAAGCGCGAGGGTCTCGTCGAGGGAGTTCGTGTGCAGGGACTGCGTTCCGCCCAGGACCGCCGAGAGCGCCTGCACCGTGACGCGGACGACGTTGTTGTAGGGCTGCTGGGCGGTCAGGGAGCATCCCGCGGTCTGGGTGTGGAACCGCAGCATCCACGACCTCGGGTTCCTCGCGCCGAAGCGCTCGCGCACGATCCGCGCCCAGAGGCGGCGCGCGGCGCGCATCTTCGCGATCTCCTCGAAGAAGTCGTTGTGCGCGTTGAAGAAGAAGGAGAGACGCGGCGCGAAGGCGTCCACGTCCAGCCCGGCCGCGACCCCCGCCTGCAGGTAGCCGATCCCGTCCGCGAGCGTGAAGGCGAGCTCCTGCGCGGCCGTCGAGCCCGCCTCGCGGATGTGGTAGCCCGAGACGGAGATCGTGTTCCAGCGCGGGACGCGCTCGGCGCAGAACGCCAGGAGGTCCGTGATGATCCTGAGGCTCGGGCGGGGCGGGTAGATCCACTCCTTCTGGGCGATGTACTCCTTCAGGATGTCGTTCTGCAGCGTCCCCGAGAGCCGCTCGAACGGAACCCCCTGCTTCTCCGCCACGGCCAGGTACATCGCGAAGAGAACGGCCGCCGGAGCGTTGATCGTCATCGAGGTCGAGACCGCGTCGAGCGGGATGCGCTCGAACAGCGCCTCCATGTCCTCGAGCGTGTCGACCGCCACCCCCTCCTTGCCCACCTCGCCGCGGCACATCGCGTCGTCGCTGTCGCGCCCCATCAGCGTCGGCAGGTCGAAGGCGACGGAGAGCCCGGTCTGACCGTGGTCGAGAAGGTAGTGGAAGCGCCGGTTCGTCTGCTCCGCCGTGCCGAAGCCGGCGAACTGACGCATCGTCCACACCCGGCCCCGGTACATCGTCGGGTGAATTCCCCGGGTGAACGGGTATTCGCCGGGCGCCCCGAGACGGTCCTCGAAGCTCCAGTCCGGGCCGAGGTCGCCGGGGCCGTACAGGCGCTCGATCGGCAGCCCCGACACCG
This sequence comes from uncultured Acidobacteriota bacterium, assembly GCA_964590285.1. Taxonomy (GTDB): domain Bacteria; phylum Acidobacteriota; class Polarisedimenticolia; order Polarisedimenticolales; family JAIQFR01; genus CALMJU01. The sequence continues at coordinate 12,214 of CAZPWK010000024.1, forward strand.
TCGAGAACTCGCGCTCGGGCTCCGCCGAGAGGGGCGTCTCGTTCGCGCCCGACCGTCGGTCTTCGCTCATCGAGTCTTCGCCTTCCGCCGGCCGCGGAGCGCGCCCGTAGGGCCCCGCGCCCCCGCCCGACCGGTCCGCGGCGGCGCGATCTCAGAAGCTATCAGGGACCCCGGGGAGGGTCAAGACGGGGCGCCCCTCCCGGGCTCAGAACTCGGGATCGACGAGCCCGAAATTCCCGTCCTTCCGGCGGTAGACGACGTTGACGCGGTAGCTTCGGTCGTCCCGGTACACGAGCAGGTCCTCACCGGTCGCCTCGAGCTCGAGCACCGCGTCCTCGGCGGAGAGCGGCTTCAGGCGGTACCTCTCGCTCCGGAGAATCCGGGCGGGACGGTCCTCCTCCGCATCGCCCCCCGGAGCCGGCGCGGCCTCCTCGCCGATGGCCTGCGCCACCTCGGGCACGCGCGCCCCCTCTCGCCGCTTCTTCTCCGTCACCTTCTCCTTGTGCTTCAGCGCCTGCCTCTCGAGCTTGTCCGCGACCTCTCCGATCGACGCGTAGAGGTCGCCGGTCTCCTCGGTCCCGGAGAGGATCGCCGTCCGGGAGCGGACCTGGATCTCCGCGATGTGGCGGTGCTTCTCGACGCCCAACACCACGTGAACCTCGAGGGGCCCGTCCAGGAGCTTCTCGAGCTTCCTGAGCTTTTCGACGGCGAAATCCCTGAGAGCGGGCGTGATCTCGACCTGGCGACCGGTGATGTCGATCTTCATCGATTCCCCTCCGATCCGTCCGGCTTCAGCGGAAGCTCGCCTTGCGGCTGCTCGACGCGGGGATCCGGAGCTCCTCACGGTACTTGGCGACCGTGCGCCGAGCGATCTGCAGCCCCTCCGAGCGGAGGACGGCGACGATCGCGGCGTCCGAGAGCGGCCGGCGCGAGTCCTCGGCGCCTACGATCTTCCGGATCCTGTCCTTGACCGTGAGCGACGAGACGTTCTCCCCTCCCTGCGTCGAGGCGATGCCGCTGTGGAAGAAGAACCGCATCTCGAAGAGTCCGCGATGCGTGTGCATGTACTTGTTGTTGACGACCCGGCTCACCGTGGACTCGTGCATCCCGATCTCCTCGGCCACGTCCTTGAGGACCAGGGGCTTCATCCGTTCGATGCCGTGGTCGAGGAAATCGCGCTGGAACGAGACGATCGAGCGGGCGACCTTGTAGATCGTCCGCTGGCGCTCCTCGAGGCTCTTGATCAGCCGGAACGCCGAGCGGAGCTTCCCTCGGACGTACTCGCGAGCGTCGGCCGGGGTGGTGGCCGAGCTCCCCCGCTCGATCATCCTCCGGTAGACGGGGCTGATCCGGAGCTTCGGAAGCCCTTCCTCGTTGAGCAGGACCTGGTACTCGTCGTCGACCTTGACGACGAACACGTCCGGCACGACGTAGCGGCTGCTCTCGTCCGCGTACTTCCGGCCCGGCCGGGGGTCGAGGTGGCGGACGATCTCGACCTCGGCCATCACGTCGTCGAGATCGAGGCCGAGGATCTCGGACAGCTCCTTGAACTTCCGGTTCTGCAGCTTGTCGAGATGGTGGCGGACGATCGTCTCCGCCGCCGTCCCGGCCTGCCCGAGATGCTCGAGCTGGATGCAGAGGCACTCGACGAGGTCCCGCGCCGCGACTCCGACCGGGTCGAACTGCTGGATCATCCGCAGCGCCTCCTCCACCTCGTCGGCGAGGAAGTCGCCCATGCGTCGGATCTCCTCGAGGGAGGCGCGGAGGTAGCCGTCCTCGTCGAGGTTCCCGATGATCGCGCGGCCGATCGCCACCCGCGTCTCGGAGGACGTCGAGAAACCCAGCTGCCAGTTCAGGTGGTCGGCGAGGTTCTGCGGCCGCGTCAGCACGTTCTCGAACGACGGGAGATCCTCCCCGCGCTCCGGCTGGGAGCGGGGAACGTACCCCCCGTCGACGTCCTGGAAGTAGGATTCGTAGTCGATCTCCCGGAACGGATCGTCCCGCTCGCTCTCGGCCTGGGCCTCGGGGCGGTCCGGGGCGGCCGCGGGCGGGTCCTGCGCCTCCTCGAGCACCGGGTTCTCGACCAGCTCGAGCTGGATCTCGTCCACGAGCTCGAGCTTCGACATCTGCAGCAGCTTGATCGCCTGCTGGAGCGACTGCGTCATGATGAGCTTTTGGCCCATCCGGACGGTGAGTTTCTGTTCGAGCGCCATACGCCTCGGCGACGCGCCGGCTCAGTGGAGCCGGAAGTTCTCCCCCAGGTAGATCTTGCGAACGTCCGCGTCCGCGGCGAGATCCGCAGGCGTTCCGTCTCGGAAGATGCGACCCTGGCTGATAATATAGGCGCGATCGGTGATCTGCAAAGTCTCCCGGACGTTGTGATCGGTGATCAGGACGCCGATTCCCTTCTCGCGGAGACGCACCACGATCTTCTGGAGATCGGCCACGGCGATCGGGTCGATTCCCGCGAAGGGCTCGTCCAGCAGCATGTAGCGGGGCTCCGCCGCCAGCGCCCTCGCGATCTCGGCGCGCCGGCGCTCCCCGCCCGAGAGCGCGTAGCCGGGCGTGCGGGCGACCGTCGTCAGCCCGAACTCCTCGAGGAGCGCGTCGCATCGCCGGCGCCCGCCGTTCGTCGCCGCCCGGCGCGTTTCGAGGACGGCGAGAAGGTTCTGCTCGACCGTCATGCGGCGAAAGATCGAGGGCTCCTGCGGCAGATAGCCGATCCCGTGGCGCGCGCGGAGGTACATCGGCAACTTCGTGATGTCGCGCCCGTCGAGCAGAACCCGCCCGCGCTGGGGCGGGACGAGACCGAGGATCAGGTAGAACGAGGTCGTCTTGCCCGCGCCGTTCGGTCCCAGGAGGCCGACGACCTCTCCGGGAAGGATCCTCACGGAGACGGCGTCCACCACCGTCCGCCTCCGGTACGTCTTCGTGAGATCGTGCGCCGCGAGACCCTTCTCGGGTTCGGCGGCGTCTTCTCCCGGTCGCTCGTCCAGCGGCGGCATCGCTCTCGTCCTCAGTTCCCCGCGCTGCGAATCCTCGCCCGGTCGCGGTCCCCGGACTCCACCTCGATGGTGCCCGCGTCCAGACGATAGCGCAACACTCGGCCGCTCGTCGTTCCCCCCTCTCGCCCGACGCGGCGGAGCGTGGCGGGCGCGGCGTCGCCGATCAGCCGTACCGTCCGATCCTCGGGAGAATACACGACGCGGTCCCCCTGCCCGACCACCGGCTCGGGCATCCCCTCCCGGTCGGACGACCGGAACTCGAGGCGAATCTTGCCGGCCGCGGTCACCTCCCGGACCCGCTCCGACCCCGGCGCGAGCGACACCTCGACCCGGTCGGCCTCGAGCCATCCCTCGGCCTGGCGGACGAGGACGCGCCCGGTGTAGACGACGCGGGCGTCCTCCCCCGCGTAGTCGAGCCGCTCGGCCGTGATCCGGACGTAGTCGGACTCGGAGGCGACGGCGGCGGTGAGACGCGGAAGCCGGGTGGCGACGCTCCCCGAGGCGTGCAGCTCCTCCGGGTTCTCCACGATCTCCACCCGGTCCGCGGAGAGGTTCCTCTCCCCCTGCCAGCCGCGCACGGCTCCTTCGAAAACGAGCCGGCCGCCCGAGGCCCGCCCCTCGAGCGAGGCCGATACGAAGTGCACCGCATCGCCCGGACGGAACACCCCCCCGGCCGGCCGCGAGCGGGACGCCTCGCTCGCGCCCAGGAGGGTCGCCTCCACCCGCCCCTCGGCGCGGAATCCGTTCCCCTCGAGATCGGTGTCGATGCGGTCCGCCGCCACGCGGCTTCGCTCCCTCGCCAGCCTCGCGCGCCGGTCCGGCCCGGAGCGCAGCTTCGCGCGTCCCGGCGCGGGCGAGACCTCGACGCGGATGCTCGCCGCCTCGGCCGAGATCCCCCTCCCCTCGAAGCGCGCGGCGCCGTCGATCTCCGCGCTCCGGACCGCCCCCTTCGGATCGACCTCCGCGACGAGCCTCTCCGCCTCCAGGCGCGCCGGTCCCCCTCCCCACGCCCCGTCCGCGCGCACCGAGCCGACGGCCCGAACCCGCCAGAGGGCGTTCGGCCCCGCTCCCTCGCGCGCGGCGTGGACCGCGGCCGCCGCCAGGCTCGACCCGGCGCGCAGCAGGCTCGCCTCCTCCTCGAGAGCCAGCTCGACGGGATTCCCCGCTTCGTCCCACCGGACCTTCGCCCGGCCGGCGGCGAAGCGGAGATCGGCTGCGCCGGACTCCCCGCCCGAGCCCGAAACCCCGCCGGACCCCTCGGCGTCGCGAAGCCTCCTTGAGGCGTCGCGCCGGAGCCGCAGGGCCTCCGCGTCCACGGCGGCCCCTCCCCGCCGCACGCGCACCTCCCCCGAGAGCTCCACGTCCCGCGTGGCTTCGAGGAGGCGAGCCTTCTGGCAGGTCAACGAGAACCCACCCGGTCCGGACATCTCGAGGCCGCCGATCTCGGTCGGCTGTCCCTTCAGGCCGTGCACGACCCATGCGGCGCGGCCCCGGTGGCTCGCGTACTCGAGGGAGACCTCTCCCGCCGATCGGGCCTCGCCGGAAGCCTCGTCGACCTCCAGCGTGGGCAGCGAGAGGAGAAATCCGTCCCCCCCCTCCTCGTGGACCCTCACGCCCCCCTCGAGGCGGAGAAGGCGCTGCCCCTGCATCCCGTCCACGTCCCCCCGCTCGGCGCTGACGACGAGAGGCGGCGCGTTCTCGCGGTCCAGGACGAGACGCTCGATCCCCTCGAGGCGGAGGTTCCCGCCCTCTCCCTGCTCGATCCTCCGCACCTTCACCGCCAGCCTGCGCGCGCCGCCGGCGAGGTCGGTCAGCTCGATGCTCTCGGCGCGAGGCCCCTCGAAGGAGCCCTGAGGCGCCTCGACGATCGTCGGCGAGGGGCGCTCGCGCATCATGAGCGCGAGGACGACCAGGAACGGCAACAGGAGCGCCGGCACGAGGATCCGGAAGAACCTCAGGCGAGTCACCCGAGGCTACCGGCCCGTGAAGACGGGCTTGCGCTTCTCGAGGAACGCTCGCGTTCCCTCCCGCATGTCCTCGCTCGCGAAGCAGAGTCCGAAGAGCGAGGACTCGAGACGGAGGGCCTCTCCCTGCGCGATCTCCCCGCCCGCCAGAACCGCCTCGAGCGCCAGCGCGAGCGCCCTCGGACCCTTGGCCGCGATCTTCGACGCGAGGGCGGCGCATTCGGGCACGAGGGCCGCCGGCGGCACCACCCGGGTCACCAGCCCGATCCCCAGCGCCTCGGAGGCGGAGACCATGTCCCCGGTCAGGATCATGTCCAGGGCGCGGCCCCTTCCCACGATCCGCTGAAGCCTCTGCGTGCCCCCCGCCCCGGGGATCAGCCCGAGGTTGACCTCGGGCTGGCCGAAGCGAGCGGTCTCGGAGGCGATCCGGACGTGGCACGCCATCGCGAGCTCGCATCCTCCCCCGAGAGCGAAGCCGTTCACCGCGGCCACGACCGGCTTCCTGCAGCGCTCGAGACGGTCGAGCGCGCGGTGCAGGAACCGGGAGAACTCCTGGGCCTCCGCCGGGGTCATCGAGCTCATCTCCGCGATGTCCGCTCCGGCCACGAACGCCTTCTCCCCGGCCCCGGTCAGAACGAGCACGGACACGCCCTCGTCGGCCTCGGCGAGGTCCGCGGCCGCGGCGATCTCGGAGACGGTCCGCCGGTCGAGCGCGTTCAACCGGTCGGGACGGTTCACCGTGATCCAGGCTGCGCGATCGCGCACGTCGTACAGCACCTGCCGGAACGGCTCTTGCGCCATGTCCTCTCCTCCTTCGCCCGCGGGCGCCCCTCAGAACCGGTGGCGCGCGTGCAGCACGCCCCGCCGGAAATCCTTTCCCTGGACGCGAACGACGAGGCACATCTCGTACAGTCGCGACATCATGGCGTCGCCGAGGCGGTCCCGCAGCGTCATCCCCTCGAGGGGGTCGGCGGGCGCCCCGGCGTCGCGCCCCTCTCCGGTCGGGCGGTTCGACGTCATGAGGATCGGCAGCCTCTAGTTGTAACGGTGCGCGATCACGT